>DLRK01000077.1:44625-49570 GCA_002501065.1 Akkermansiaceae bacterium UBA7890 | reverse complement strand
TCCCAGTGCCTTGCGGATATGAGGGATGAGCTTTTCGGTGCGGCCGGGAATCTTGTCCTCGATCCGCTTCATGCGGCCGCCAATACGGATCTTGACCGCTTTGGCGCCAGTCTGTGCGATGAATTGGCCAAGGACATTGGCTTCCTGTTCCGGTGTATTTCGCCGGTTGCCACTCGCCCGATAGATGGCGATGTCACGCTGGCGAACCTTCCCGAAGAGTTCGCCCAAGGGAACGCCGCGGACCTTGCCGATCAGATCAAGCACGCCCATTTCCAATGCGGCCTGGCAGACCCAGAACGCAAGCCCCTGCCACTTGTAATTGCTATTGAAGCGGTAAAGTTCCTCGAGCAGGGACTCGATCTTACAGGCGTCTTTTCCAATGAAGAATCTTCCAACCCGGCTGCCAAAGATCGGGTGGCAATCCTTGAGTCGTAGCGAGTTGGGCGCAGTGACGCTTTGGGCGCCGTTTCTTGAACGGATCCGGACAAGGAAGTTGCCCTTGTTGCGGAGCAATTCCACGGACTCAATGATAATCGGATCGCGTAGGAATTCCGGTTTTAAAGTGGGCGCTTCGTCGATCCGCCTCAGGTGCTCCGAGTCGATGGTCTGTGCGTGCGCTCTTCCTGGAAACGGTCCCGCCGCGCCCGCCGCCGCAAGACTGGTTGTCTGTAGAAACCCGCGCCGGTTCATGGTTGGATCCGGGCCTGCTGACTACAGGTTTGGTTCGCCTGGTGTCGGGACAAGTTTGTCATAGGTGGAATCATTGCTGGAAATCCTTCCCAGGGAGATGTCCTGCTCCTGTGGACCAAACTCAACCTGATCCATGATGTGGTTGTCCGCCCCGTCAGGTAATGCCAAGGAAAGGGACTCCCCATCAGCTGACAATTTAAAGCTGGCATGCAGCCCTTCAGGGGCATTGCCATCCTCGTCGGCCCAGATGATCAGGTAGCCATTGGCTTCGATCACCGTGTTGGCCGGCAATTCCCACTTCCGTGGGTTGTCCGGGTTGTCACTGAGGTGCCAGCCGGACAAGTCCACCTGGTCGCTGGTGACATTGTGCAGTTCAATCCAGTCATCAAATTCCCCCTGGGGATCCGTGATGATGGTTTCATTCGAGGCCATCAGCTCATTGATAATGACGGGGGAGTCCTGATTCGAGGGGAGAGATGCAACCCGGTAGGATAACGGGGCAACCTCTGCCCTGGCCGGGTGAAAAACCGCAGTGTTGGAGGCGTTCGTCGATCTGGCTTCCACGTAATACCAGACCTTTTCCCCTGCGGGAAACCCTGGGATGGAAGCACCATAAACACCGTCATTTGCCTGCAGGTCATCATGGTTTCCGTCATCAAACATCTCAATGCTCTCGTAGGGGTCGATACGCCCCTCCGGCGTGTAATAAAGAAACACGGAATTCACGCCTTCACCCGAAGCCCCCGTGACCGTTGCCATGACAGGTGCCGGGCTGTTGGAAGTGGCAACCGATGCCAGGGAAGCAGAGCTGATTGCCGGAGGAGCCTTTGAGAGATCGGGATGGGAGATCAGATATTCATGGCGTGTCTGAATGGAGTCCTTGAGGGCGGCAATGGCGGACCTGAACTGCGACAGGGAAAAGTCCTTCTTTGGGTCATCCTCCACAGCGGACTCAATGACCTTCTCATACCGGTCAATGGTGGCATTCAGGATTTCCGGGTTAAAGTCCTCCTCAAGCACAGTGCGCATGTGGGCAATGTATCGTTGCCGGAATTCCGGAACGGCCAGAAGCCTGCTGATCACCGGTCGGTTGGCGTTGTCCTCGTGCTCAAAGGGATTCAGGCGCACATCCCTCGCCGTGAAGGCTTCGTTCCCGTCATGCTCGATGGGGAAAATGCGGCCTGATTCAGGCTCAAAATAAATCATGAAATCACAACCCTTGTGCCAATAGCTGTCATCATCGGTGAAGACGTTCTCAAGCACCAGGAACCAGAGCCAGCTGTCCACCGCCAGCACTTCCCCGATCGTGTCCTTGAATTCCGCCGCCGGAGTGTTGTTCAGAACGTCCGTGGCATGCATCAGGTTCCCCCAGGGATCATCCGTGTTCTGTTTCTTCAATTCATACAGGCTCTCGTAGGTCGCCGGGTTATTTCCAAGGTAGAGGAGAGCCTTGTCTCCACTGGCCCAACCACCGCCACCACCACCGGGAGGCCTGCCCCCACCGGGAGGCCTGCCCCCGCCGGGAGGTCTGCCCCCGCCGCCCCCCCCATTGTTTCCGTTTCCGCTGCCGCTGCCACTCGGAGATTTCCAGCGGTCTCCATCGTTTTTGTCAAAGTACTCCTTGATCAGGGTGCTGTCCTGCTGCTGCACATTGGAGTAAACTCCCCAGTTTTCCCCGTTGATGTTTAATTGCGCAAACCCGGCTTTGGGACAGGGGGCGTATTTCCTCATCGCATTGAAATAAAGCGCCTCCTTTAAGAGCGTCTGGTCACCCGCAGCGTTATTCAAATTCAGGGTCTCATACCCTTCCAGGTCTGCATCCTCGGCAACAGCATCAACGCTCAGGTTAAGGGATTTCTTCTCTCCATTTACCCTTTGATAAGAAGTATTGCCCTTGTAGCGAACGCCCACGCCCTCGATAAACTCATCCCTGAATTGCATTCCCCCCGGAATTTCCTCCCCTGTCGAGTAATTCGCAATCAACTGGCTAAGCCAGTCATTATCCTCAAAAGTCAGTTCAATGGTACGCAGGCACCGCGGATCATAAAAACCCTCGGTCTCTACTGCCCGGAAAAATCCACGGGGTTGGGCACCCGGAAAATCCAGGCTTACCGTGGAAGTCTCCCCAGGAAACACCGGGGGCAATTCGTAGAGTTGATCCCAGCTCTCAAGGTCCGTGGAAAACTCAAAAAGCCACTCAGAGTCCTCGTCCCCTGTCGGACTCAGGGAAATCAGTCCGCTCTCAAAGCTGAATTCAATGTCGTCGGCCAGGGCGAAGCCACACAGGGGAAGACAGAACAGTGGGAGGAGCAGGGGTTTCATGACTGACACGATAACATCAAACGACTTAAAGACCTGACGATTAAAGGCGAAAAAACGGGAAGCTCTGTGCCCTTCCCTCCGGGGAGGGCAGAAAGTCTCCTTATAAGAGCCGACGAGGGCGATTTGCGCATGGTTACATCGGAAGGGTAACGAGGTGAATTTATTCCATTCCTCCCTCAATTAGGGGAGACGTTGGGAATTCCCTTTCTGGGGTGGCCCTGGATGGCGGTCCGGGCGGTGCAGCTCCACCGGAAAAGCCCCGGAGACCGTGACCGGCAGGTCGGCACGAGGTCACCGCGTGGCGATCGCGGCCACCCGGTTATTCTTGTCGGGAAAGTGCCGGTCTGTCCCCGGCGGCCAATAATACTGGCGAAACTTTCGAGGACTGCCGGGGTTCACTGTCTTTATGGAGCGCCATCTAATGCGGACACGTTTTGTCTTCACCATGCTTTTCTGGATTTTCTGTGGACAACGGTTTTATGCCCAGGAAGGTGCGCCTCCTGAAGATCCGCCTTGGATCGATCCGGTTTCTCAGGCGCTCGACACCGACCGCAACGGAGAATTGTCTGCGAAGGAAATAGAAGAAGCCCCTCAGATCCTGCAGACATTGGACCGCAATAAGGACGGTCAACTGACACCCGATGAAATACGGCCCCGCTTTCCGGGAGCGTCAGGCGGTCCCGGGGGAGGGCGTGGTGGCGGAAGGGGGCCAAATCGTCCGGAAATAAAAATAGCCGAAAAACATGATGCCGACGGTAATGGCTACCTTGATCCGGTCGAGCGGAAGGCAGCGCTGGAGGAATTAACGACGATCAATGCCAACAATCCAAGGCGGCGCGGTGGCCCCAGAGGGCCGGCGCGCGAGCCCGGGCGGCCTGGTGCGAAAGTGATGCCGGAGCAAGTTCAAAACCATCCCGGGCATGCGCTCTATGATCCCTCGATTCTGCGGACGATCTTTATCCAGTTCGACACGGAAAACTGGGAAGAAGAAATGGCCGCATTCAAGGAGACCGACGTCGAAATGCCAGCCACGGTCATCGTGGATGGAGAAAAGTACGAGCTCGTAGGCCTGAAGTTTCGCGGCCAGTCGTCCTTTGGCCATGTTCCAGCCGGGTCAAAACGCTCGCTTAACCTCTCCATGGATCTCGTTGACGCCGACCAGCGGCTCTACGGATACAAGACGCTGAACCTGCTCAACTGCAACGGTGATGCGTCGATGATGAGCAGCGCGCTCTATTCCTTCATCGCACAGGATTTTCTTCCCGTCCCCAAGGCGAATTTCGTCAAGGTCGTGATCAACGGTGAAAGTTGGGGGATTTTCAGTAATGTGCAGCAGTTCAATAAGGACTTCATCAAGGAACACTTCCGGAGCACGGCAGGAGCTCGCTGGAAAGTAGCCGGGAGTCCGAGCGCCGATGGCGGAATGCGATACCTTGGTGAGGAATTGGACGGCTATAAGGAGCGGTTCGAGATCAAGTCGAAAGACAAGGAGGAGTCCTGGCGTGCTCTGGTTAATTTGAGCAAGATCCTGAATGAAACCAGCAGTGAAGATTTATCCGATGAGATCGAACCGATACTCAATGTCGACGGCCTGTTGCGGTTCCTGGCGCTTGATGTTGCGGTGGTCAATAGCGATGGCTATTGGACACGCGCCAGCGACTACAGCCTGTATCTGGACCCCACCGGGGTCTTTCATGTTATTCCCCACGACATGAACGAAGCCTTTATTACACGTGGTCCCCGTGGCGGACCGGGTGGTGGTCGACCAGAGGGTGCTGGACCTCCGCCCGGGCCTGAGGGCACGCGTCCGGATTTTGACGGCGGACAACCTCGTAATAACGACAGTGGACGACCCGATGAGCCACGAGACAGGCGGCCAGGTGGACGCCCAGGCGAGCCACGAGGCAGGCGACCAGGTGGACGACCAGGTGGA
>DLRK01000077.1:34883-44295 GCA_002501065.1 Akkermansiaceae bacterium UBA7890 | reverse complement strand
ACGACCAGGTGGACGACCAGGTGGGCGACCAGGTGGCGGTGGAGGTCACGGTGATACGTCGCTTGATCCGTTGATCGGTCTGGATAGTGAGCGAATGCCGTTGCGCAGTAAGATCCTTGCCGTGCCAGCGTACCGTCAAAAATATCTACAATATGTGAGGACGATCGCCGAGTTCAAGATGGAATCGGAAACCATTGGTCCGGTCATCCAGCAATTTCGAAGTCTCCTGCTCGAAGAAATGAAGGTGGACACTCGATCGGCCACTAGTTTCGACGCATTTAATTCCATGACTTCTGCTGCGAGTGGCGAGAAGCCAGCTTCCGGCCTCTACAAGTTCCTGAAGGACCGAAGTGCTTTTCTGCTGGCTCACGATGAGATCAAGCGAGTCGCAAGTATCGAAAACGTATCAAGCAAAACGGAAGCTCTCTCCGTGACAACCAGTGGACCAAAGCCTTCGGTTGCGATTAACGAAATTCTGGCCTCCAACAAGAAAAGTCAGAAGGACCCCCAGGGCGAGATGGAGGACTGGATCGAGTTGTTCAATCACGGCGATGCAGACGTTGACTTGTCCGGGATGTACCTCAGTGACAATCCGGAGAACATGTTCAAGTGGCAGATTCCTTCCGGCACAGTTCTGGAAGTCGGCAAATATCTCGTGATCTGGGCCGATGAAGATGGCGGCGACACCGGACTCCATGCGAACTTCAAATTATCGATAAAAGGTGAATCGGTTACGCTTGTTCACCGGAACGTGCTTGTGGACAAAGTGGAGTTCGGCGCCCAGAAATCTGATGTATCCTCAGGGCCCCTCGGAAGTTTGCAGGGTCCCTGGAAGGAACTGACTCCGACCCCCGGCGCAGCGAATCGACCGTTGGAATAATCCACTTGCGACTGACAAGGTCACTGCCCGCTTTTTCCCGGACAGCCATATGCGCTGTTTGCACCCCCAGCTGCCGCGGTTCCTGAAGTTCCATGAATTCAGGGCGGAAAAAGGATTTCCTGGCAATAACGCCGCCTTCTTCCGGTTCAGCGTGAAGTAACTTCGCGCCCTGTTTCCTGCACCCTGAGACAGGGAAGTGGGGGCGACTACCTGGCTTCTTCCCGTGTATCAACCTCTTCGGCTTTGCTGTTCCAGAACTTCGCGGAAACGGGTTCGCCGTCTTTGCAGGTTCTTTCGGACTGCTTCTGCCCGTTCCCGGTGCAACAACCTTGTTTTTCCGTAATCCGTGTTCGCGCCCACAGACGAAAGGGGCCGAAGTGGCGAAGGACATGAAAAGTCTCTATGGGACAGTCCGTTTAATAAACCGCCTGATGAGGTCCCCAGTTGACCAAATTGCGGCAACGCCGTGGTTTTCGCTCGCCAGGGATTCCCCCGCGACGTATCGGCAGGTAATTTCGCGAAATTTGAAGACACCATGAAAATAATCGGGTTAGTGCTGGCCATGATGATCCTGGCGGGGATCTCTTCAACTCACGCGGAGCTCAATTCCCGGGCGGTCCTGGGCAACACCCCCATCCTGTTTACGGTGCGCGGTCCCGACCGGGACGGCACCCATAGTTACATGCGGCCGTCCTCGTTCTCGCGCATGGGAACTCAGCTCAAGGTGCTGGATCCGGGCACGGGAAAAACCCGGGTATTGGTCAGCGCGCCCAAGGGTATCATTCGGCGGCCCTGCGTACACTTTGATGGTCGGCGCATTGTGTTTTCCATGTGCGAGGATTCGCGTGACATGTTCCACATTTACGAAATCGAGGTGAATCCCGCGACCTTGTTTGCCGGCGGCGGGGAGGTCGAACCGAAGCAACTCACCTTTGCGCCCGACGTCTACGATGTGGATCCCATTTACCTGCCGGATGGGAAGATTGCGTTCTGTTCCACCCGCGATTTAAAGATCGTGCCCTGTGCCGGGCAGCTTGTGCCGCAGATGTTCCGCATGGATGGAGACGGTGCGAACATCCACCAGATCACCCGTAGTACGGTGCACGAAAATGAGCTCTCGCTTACGCCGGACGGCCGCATATTGTACAGCCGCTGGGATTACGTGGACCGTAACTTCGGCGATGGGCACGGCTTCTGGGTCGCCAACCCCGATGGCACCAACCAGGCCATCGTATATGGCAACAACACCGCGCACCCGGCGTCTCCCTGGACTTCGCGCATGATGCCGAACGGGCGGATTATCTGCATTCTCGGCACCCATCACGGATCGCTGGGGGGCGCGATGGCGGTGCTGGATACGGGCGAAACGGTCGATGGACGTGGCCCCATTGTCCGCTGCTGGCCACCGGAAACGATTCGCCGCTTCGAGAATCCGGAGAAGGTCATGCTGGGCAGAACCAAGGAGAAGAAGGGCCGGCAGTCGATGTACGAGATCTGGCCGGAAAAGGCGCAGGCCCTGTTGCCCACCGATCACAACCTGCGCCTGCACAAGTGGAATGACGATCTGAATAGCGTGCGTCCCTGGTACGGCACCCCTTTTCCGCTCAACAATACGCAGTTTTTGTACGTGGTGGCGCCGGACCGCAGATCGCCCGCGGTGATCTGCCTGGGTGACCTCGATGGCAACGAGGTGAAACTCTACGCGGAAGATCCCGGTTGTTACGATCCCATGCCGCTCGCGCCGTATCCCCGGCCGATCGCCATCGCCTCCACCCGTGATTACGAAAACAACGATGGCCACTTCTATATCCAGAACGTCTACGAGGGCACGCACATGGACGGGCTGGAACCGGGGTCGATCAAGTATGTGCGGGTGGTCGAGGCCAACAGCAAGCAGGGGAAGGCGGGGCACATCTGGCGGGCGCTGGGACACCAGGAGGCTGCGATCGGATGGTCGGGCTTCATTGCCAAAACCATCCTCGGCACCGCACCGGTGGAGAATGACGGCAGCGCTTCGCTTCTGGTGCCGTCCGATCGATTCGTTTACTTTCAGCTACTCGACGAAAACCAGATGATGGTGCAGAGCATGCGCTCGGGAACGTCGATCCATTCGGGGGAAGTCCGGGGATGCGTCGGGTGCCACGAGTCGCGGATGCAGGTGCCCGAACCCAGTCGCTCTTTCCTCGCGCAGAAGCGACCGCCCAGCAAATTGAAACCCTGGCTGGGTGAACCGCGCCGGTTCAACTACCTGTCCGAAATCCAACCCGTGCTGGATAAGCATTGCGTCGCATGTCATGACTTTGACGACGAGGGTGGGAAAAAGATCATTCTCGCTGGCGACAAGGACTTTGCCTTCAACGCATCATACAGTGAACTGCAGAGCAAGGGTTGGACCGGGGCGATCGGCGCGGGACCGGCCGCCCACCTCCCGGCAAAGTCCTGGGGGTCGCACACCAGCCCGCTGATCAAGTTGCTCAGGCAGGGGCACGAAGATGTCAAGCTGGACGACGAGAGCTTGCACCGGCTGATCACGTGGATCGATCTCAACGCCCCGTATTATCCGACGGGTTATTCGGCACGGAGCCGGGGCGCACCGGGACGCAATCCACTCAGCGATGCCGAGACCAGGCGGTTCATGAATCTCACCGGGTATTCCGTAGGAGAACTGGGTAACGCGCTTCATTACACCGGGCCGGTGGTCAGTTTCGACCGGCCGGAGAAGAGCCCGTGCCTGGACCGGGCAAAAGACAAGGCCGCGCGGGCCGAGTTGCTGGCCATTATCGAATCCGGGAAGAAGTCCCTGGCCGAGCTGCCGCGTGCCGACATGCCCGGCTTCGCCACCCTGCATGCCGCCGATGCCCGGCGCAAAGCCCACCAGGAAAAGTATAATCGCATCGAGCAGGAGGTTCGCGCGGCCATTCGCAGTGGCCGCAAGATCATGGATTCACCGGAAGCGGACCGGGTGACGACGGGGTTGTAAGGCCTGCTAGCCCGGACTCGTGGTCAACCCGGCCAGAACGATTCTTGTCGGGAGATAGAAGTTCGCTGATAAATAACTCTTAGTTAACCCTTTTTACCTCCCTGCTTCCTCCTGTAGTTTGGGCCGGGGCAAGAACGCCCCGGGGATGAAGATCACACCCCTCAGTAAAACCGGACCGGCCATGCAAAGTTCAATGATTCTGGTTGCTGCCATTGTGGCGGCGAACATTGCGTTGGCTGAAGAGCGCTGGTGGCAATTTCGAGGCCCTCTGGGCAATGGCCACACCCAGTCTTCTGACCTTCCACTGAAGTGGGATGAGAAGAAGGTGGCCTGGAAAACTCCCATCCACGACCGGGGATGGTCTTCTCCTGTGATCTGGGGCCGCCAGATCTGGCTGACCACCGCGACCAGGGATGGCGGCAGGCTTTTTGCGGTATGTGTGGACAGGGATTCCGGCAGGATCCTGCATGATGTTCATGTCTTCGATGTGAAGTCGCCCATGTCGATCACCGCGGCCAATACCTATGCCACCCCCACTCCCGTGATCGAGGAGGGACGCGTCTACGTTCATTTCGGGACCTACGGAACGGCATGTCTGGATACCGCAACCGGGCGGATCCTGTGGCGCCGCCGCGACCTTGAATGTGATCATGAAAAGGGAGCAGGCCCGGCCAGTTCCCCGTTCCTGGTGGGGGATTTCATGGTCGTTCACGTCGATGGCCGGGATGTGCAATACGTTGTTGCTCTCAACAAAAACAGCGGGGAAACGGCCTGGAAGACAAACCGCTCCGTTGATTACAGCAAGGTGCCGGTGCTCCAACGAAAGGCCTTTGGCATGCCGGCTCTCATTCCCCGCGGGAATGCAACCCAACTGGTCAGTGTGGGGGCCAAGGGAGTGTTTTCATACGACCCGGTCACGGGGCAGGAACTCTGGAAAGTGCGTCACCGGGGCTGGTCGATTGCTCCCCGGCCGGTTTTCGGGCACGGGCTTGTCTTCGCCATAGTAGATCGTGACGACCCTGAACTCTGGGCCATCCGCCCCGATGGCAACGGGGACGTGACGGACACTCATGTGGTCTGGAGAGAAACCAAGCGGATGCCGCCAAGGGCCTCTCCGCTGTTGATCGGGGATCTTCTCTTCGTGGTAAACCGCAACGGGATAGCGTCCTGCTTCGAGGCGAAGACCGGCAGGCTCATCTGGCAGGAGCGGATGAAGGGCGCATACTCGGCCTCCCCGATCCACGCCAGAGGGCGAATCTATTTCTTTAACGAGGACTCGATCTGTACCGTGATCAGGCCCTCGCGGAAGCTGGAAGTCCTGAGCATCAACCCACTGGCCGGGGAGCAGTTGATGGCCACCCCGGCGGTGGACGGCAAGGCGTTTTATATCCGCACCGAAAAACACCTTTATCGCATCCAGGACCCTTCCGGGTAAACCGGGCCCTGCCCGCCGCCGGGCCGGAATTGAATACCCACCAGGTGTTCCCGCACCATTAGCACAGGGCAGGAAGGACTCCCGCATCCCCCGGGCGTGAGGGGGGGTGCTGGAAGGCATTCGCACGCGGGGTATGCCGTTGTGGAAGGGCTGCGGTCGTCAGGTCAGCGCCTCCAGTTCCTCCGCGAGCTCAGCCACTTTCTGGCGGAGGCGGGCGATTTGAATCTCGCGCTTGGCCTGCTTCTCTCCCTCCCCGCCCTGGGTGAGCAGTTCGTGGAGGCGGCGGTCGGCCACTTCCTTCTGGGCCTCGTCCATGCCATTGAGGATCACCCCGATCACGAGGTTGAGCATGATCATGGTCCCCACCAGCACAAAGGAGACAAAATAGAAGGCTCCGAGGAAGGGCTGGGCCTTGGGGACGACGGTCTGTCCCTCAATGGACTGGTTGTATCCCTCGTAGACGTCTGAGCCGAACATCTGGAGATACATGATATCGGTCCAGTCCTCGAGGGTGACCACCCGGAAGAGAGAAAGCATGGAAGTCCACAAGCCGCCGAAATGGACCGGGTCGTTGGCCCCGAAGAGCATGGTCCCTGCCACTGCGTAGATGTAGAAGACGAGAAAGAGCAGGATGATGACGTAGAACATCGAGGGCAGGCAGCGCAGAAGAGCAGAAACGATGAGCTGCAGGCGAGGGATCACGGAGACGAGGCGCAGGACCCGGAAGAGCCGGAAGAGCCGGAGGACCGGGGCGAAGCCCGCGCCGAGCGGGAGGAAGCAGACCGCCACGATCAGGAAATCGAAGACATTCCACCCGTCGGCGAAGAAGCGCCAGGGCTTCGGGCAGGCCGCGGTCATCTTGAGGACGATTTCCGCCACGAAGATGGAGAGGACGATCTTGTTGAGGATCTCGATCAGGGGCCCGTAATTCGCCACCAGGACGGTGCTGGTCTCCATCCCGACGAGGATGCCGGCGAAGACGATAACGGCGATGATGAATCCGGTGAACCAGGGGGCCTCGACGATACGGCGGCAGAATGCAGGAATTTTCATCGCTCAGGGGTGCTCAACACCGGAGTTAGTCGAAAATTGGTCCCAAGTCGAGCAGAGGCCCGGGCCCTTCCTGCTTCTGCTGGTAGACCCGCACCCAGTCGATGTGCATGGACTGCGGGAAGCGGGTGAAATCGTAGAGCTCGTTCCTGCCCTTCCTGTCCGGGCCGGGTGCGTCCGGCCCCCAGACGCCGAAGTAGTTTCCGCCGATGGCGAGGTTCAGGATCAGGTAGAAGGGATAGTCCCGGTACATTTTCCGGCCGCCGAACCGGGCGTGCTGGCTGAGGTCCAGCCCCGGTCCCCACTCCTTCCCGTCCAGCATGAAGATGAGGCGGTCCCGGGTCCATTGGCAGCCGTAGACGTGGTAGTCGGAAACGTAGGACTTCTGGCCGGGTCCCGCCTGCAGGGATCGGTCCAGCTTCTGGTCCGCAATCCACTGCCGGGGATCGATGGCCCCGTCGTAGCGGCGGTAGTGGGAATACCAGCCGAGGTGACCGACGGTCCAGTTCCGTGGGCTGGTGTGATACACCGCCCCGGCGTGATACAACCGGGTGGCGCGGCCCGACAGTTCCATGATGTCGATTTCCCCGCTGTAGGGCCAGGTGCTGCGCGCCCACTCCCGTTTTGCGTCCATCGCGGCCTTGTCCCAGTAGCCGGAGTAGGGTGCGGTCCCGGCCTCGGGCAGCATCCAGAAGGCGGGCCAGACCGGGATGGCGGTGCGGCGGCCGCGCGCGTCACCCGGGTTCCTGAGGCGGGCCTCGAAGATCCCGTAGGTGAAGGAGCGGAGCTTTTCGGTGGTCAGCTTGGCGGACTTGAAATCCTGGCGGCCGATCGTTTTCGTGACCTTGCCGGAAGGCTTGTCGCGCAGGGGATAGGTCGCATCGGGAGCATGGTGGGCCACGATGGTCAGCCGGCCGTCCCGGACGAGGAAGGTCTCTCCCTCCGCGTCGAGGTAGGCCTGGGATTCCCCGTTGCCGTGCCCGTAGCTGCCGAGGATGGGATCATCAACCGCGCTCCACTTTTTCCGGTCGAGCCGGGTGCCGGAAAATTCGTCCTGCCACACCAGCTGGTAGGATGGGTGGGAGGGATGGGTCTCCCCGGGTTGCGGGATCGGATCCTCCGCGCCCTGGACCCAGGCCGGGGAAGTGAGAAGGATCAAGGCGAACAAGCGTGCGGTATCACGTCCCCGCGGGACACCGGGCCGGGGGAGGAAGGGAGGTGATGGCACGGCTCCACCCTAGCACCGTCCGCGGGCGGGACAAGGATCCGGGGAAGAAGGAACTCTTCCGCTTTCCACCACCTTGCTTGCACTCGGGCCCAGCCGGGGTATTGCTCAGTTGTCCATCCCCCGGTGGTTCAACCCGAAGCGAACGGAACCTCATGCGTGCCTTCCTCAGCCTTCTGCTCCTGGCCAGCCTCCAGCAACCGGCTCCCGGGGCCGGAAAGCCCAATGTCCTCTTCATCGTCTGCGACGACCTGAACGACTACCTCGAAACCCTCGGGGGCCATCCCCAGGCCAGGACTCCGAACATCCGGCGCCTCATCGAGTCGGGGGTCTCCTTCACCCGGGCCCACTGCAACATCCCCATCTGCAACCCCTCGCGGGCCAGTTTCCTGACCGGCCTCTACCCGCACACCTCCGGGTGCTTCGGCTTCGCGGCCTGGGACAGCTACGAGGTCCTCCGGAATTCCCGTACCCTGATGGCGCACTTCCGGCACCACGGCTACCACGCCGTGGGCACGGGCAAGATGATGCACAACCGGGACCGGCAGGAATGGTCGGAATTCGGTCGTCCGGCCGACTACGGCCCCTTCGCCAACGACGGCCAGGAGACCGACGTGGCCCACCCGGATGTTCCGGCTCCCTTCCGGGACGACTTCGGGGCGGTTGATGGCTCCTTCGGGCCCCTCCGGAATCTGGCAGGGACCCGCTTCAAGTGGCGCACCGGCAACTGGGCCGGCAAGCGCGACCTGAAATATCACTCAGAGAGGGAGCGGGATCCCACCGCGGACGAACTCAACGCGAAGTGGGCGGTGGAAAAACTCCGGGGGCTCGCCTCCTCCGGCAAGCCCTTCCTGATGGGCCTGGGCTTCATCCGCCCCCACACCCCCCTGATCGTCCCGCGGAAATACTTCGACCTCTTCCCGCTGGAATCGATCCAGTTGCCCGAGATCAGGTCCGGGGACGTGGAGGACACCTTCAAGCACACCCTGAGTTCGGGCAGTGACGACCGCTCCGATGACCGGGGCCACAAGATGTATTCCTCCCTCCTCAAGTCCTTCGGCAACGACCGCGACCTCGCCCTGCGCAAATTCATCCAGGCCTACCTCGCCTCGGTGGCCAGCGTCGACGATCTCGTGGGCCAGGTCCTCAAGGCGGTGGACTCCTCATCCCTGCGGGAGAACACCATCATCGTCTTCACCTCCGATCACGGCTGGGGGATGGGAGAAAAGGATTATCTCTACAAGAACTCCCTCTGGCAGGAATCCACCCGGGTGCCCCTCGTCATCCGCGCTCCGGGGGTCAGCCGGGTGGGGGAAAAATGTGACCGCCCGGTCTCCCTTATTGATCTCTACCCGACCCTGCTCGACCTCTGCGGGCTTCCCACCGACACCGTCCTCAACCCGAAGGGCCGGCCCCTCGACGGGCACTCCCTCAAGGCTCTCCTCGCCGATCCGCAAAAGGGCAGGTGGGAGGGACCGCCCGCGGCCCTGACCGCTCTCTACAAGTTTGCCCAGTATTACGACCCGGCCGGGCAGTCCTACTCCCACCGCTACCGCGACTGGCGCTACATCCACTACGCCAACGGCAAGGAGGAACTCTACCACACCGCCAAGGACCCCCACGAATGGCACAACCTGGCCTCCCGTCCCGGGCAGGCCGAGCGGCTGGCCAACTACCGGGAGGCCCTCCGCAAGCTCATTCCCTCCCGGCCCCTCTCCGAGAAAGAGCAGGCCGCCCGGTGGAAGGAGCAGTATTTCAAGCGCCACCCCGGGGCCGACACCAACAAGGACGGCACCCTCTCGTGGCCGGAACTCCAGGCCCACCGGAAGAAGGGGAAGCAGG
>DLRK01000077.1:716-34553 GCA_002501065.1 Akkermansiaceae bacterium UBA7890 | reverse complement strand
GTGAGGGGCAGGGTGAGGGAGGGCCTCACTCGATCCGCAAGACCTGGGCCGCGCTGATGAGGGGCATGCGGTCGAGGGAGCCGGAGTCCGGGGATCAGTATTCCACCGAGAAGTTGTCGAAGGTCGGACCATCCTCGACCTGATGGGAGAGGAGGGTGAGGGTGGCAGGATTGACCACGTAGCTGCTGGTCCAGCCTTCGGCCCCGTCGCCCACGTCGACGGTCAGGCCCAGGTTGGTCCCGCTGGTGAAGAGCCGGAGTTTCGGGAACTGCGGTTCCAGGGTTGCTCTCTGGGAGCAGAGCGAACGGGTCCGGGACTTCGGAATGGTGAGGGTCGTTCCATCGACCGTGAGGGCGAGGGATGCGACCACAAAACGGGGTGGGGGACGGGTCATGTCGCCATACCAGACCTCGACGTTGCCATCGAGGTCTGCGCGGTAGGGTCTCCATGCCAGGACGGCGACGATTTCCCGGCCGTTCACGGAGGCCTTCATGACCTCGCGGTGGCCGGTGATCTTGTTGGAAAGGCCCTTGACCGGGTGGAACCGGATGCCGGCCGGATGCTTGTCGGCCACGGGCGCCGTGGGGGCCTTTCGCCCTTGGTCGGGGGCCGTGGGTTCCGGCCTCTCGTCCTTCACCGTGCCGCAAGCGGCGAGGAGAAGGCAGAGGAGCAGGGAAGGAATGGGGTGGAGTTTGTTCATGGTTCCAAGCAGTTATTAAGGTGAAGCAAGATCCGCCCCATCTTGAAGGTCAAGTAATCTGCTGTGAGCAACATGAAGAGGTAACGGAGGGGCTCGTCACTCGATCCGCAAGACCTGGGCCGCGCTGATGAGGGGCATGCGGTCGACCGAGCCGGTGCCGGTCTTGCTGGTGAGGGCGATGGTGAGGTCCTTGGCGATCTCGATTTCGAACTCCTTCCACACCGCGTAGTCGGATTGGCCGCTTTCCTTCATGATGTCGAAGTCCCGCAGGACGGGCTTGCCGTTGAGGAGGACGTCGAAGACGCGCTGGCCGGGCTGGTCGCCGGGGAGGGCGGAGAAGCCGAGGCGCACGCGGTAGCGGAAGGGACCGGCTTCCGGGGTGGTGACCGGGATGAGGCAGTCCTTCATGCCGCGCAGGGCGGAGGCGAAGAGGAAGGGGCGCTTGGTGTTGGCGATGGGGGTGTAGTTCCCGCTGCGCCGGACCGGCCCGCCCTGTTCTTCGAAGGTGGGGGTGGCGTTGAACTGGAGGAGGAGCAGGTGCTCGCCGGGGCGCGGGATGACCCAGAGGTTGCCCTCGTGGTCGCGGCGCTCGCCGGTGCCGCCGAGGTCGAGGTGGAGGTGGCGGACCGGGAGTTCGGTCCCGGGCTGGGCGAAGGTCTGGGGCACGGCCGGTTGCTGGGGGACCTGGGCCAGGGCGACGGTGAAGGGCATGGAGACCTCGCACTTGCAGCCGATGGCGTGGGGGGGCTTGATCATCATCCCGCCGCCACTGGAGGTGTCGATCCAGCAGCTGGCCCGGCTGTGGAGGAAGGTGTAGAGGCCGTCGTCGCCGAGGAGGTCGTGGTAGCCGATGCCGCGGGAGCGCCCGAACATGAGGTGGCGCGACCCGGCGAAGGTGCCGCACTGCTTGTTGTAGCGGCAGAAGGCCCACTGGGCTTCCTCGCCGGTGATGGGGTGCCGGCGGGTCTTGGGGGTGCCGGTCCTGAGGTCGAAGGCCCAGGGTTCGGCCACCACGTAGTCCTCGGTCATGACCGGGCGGGCCCGGTAGTTGGCAAAGCGGTACCAGAGGAGCTTGCCGGTGGCCCCGTCGTGGACTGCGAGGGCGCGGGCCTGGTAGCCGCCGGAGGGCCAGACCGCCCAGGACTTGTCGGCCCCGGCCGCACTGGCGAAGAGGACGACTCCGCCGTGGGCGATGACGGCCCCGCCGAGGGGGGGTTCGTAGCTGCGCCGCCCGCCGGAGACCACGCTGCGGGTCCATCCGCCCCCGGCGTTGGAGGTGTCGACCCCGTGCTGGTAGAGAACCTTGCCGGTGGTGGCGTCAACGGCCTGCAGGACCTGGTAGGTGTGTTCCTCGATCTTGGCCTCGAACTCCCGGTAGTCCTTGCCCGGCATGGTCTGGAGGAGGGCCTTCATCTCGGCCATGGACTCGGCCCGGCGGGCACCCTCGGCGTTGCCGCGCAGGAAGTAGAGGCGGTTGTCGGCAATGGCGTTCCAGGTGGGCCATTGTTCGGGTTGACCGGGGCCCCCGAGGCTCCAGAGGGGTTTGCCGCTCACCGGGTCGACCGCCATGATGATGGCCCAGTCCTTCTCGTCCTTCTTGCCGGAGGACCGGAGGTAGAAGCGGCTCCCGTCGCTCTCGGCGGCCATGGCACTCCAGTGTCCGCCCTCCAGGGGCGGGAAGTAGCGCCGGATTTCCTTCCCGGTCCAGGGGTCGATCTGGACGATGACCTCGAGGAAGCGCTGGAAGATGCTGCCGGGCTGCGCGATGGTGTCGGTCATGGAGTTGGGGCGCTGCCAGAGCTGGCGCCCGGTGTACTGGTCGTGTCCCTGGGTGTAGTTGAGGTCCTTGTGGATGTAGTCCTGGAACTGGGTCACCAATACGCCGTCGACGATGATGGGCGGGGAGATCCCCTTGCGGCCGCGGCTGGAGTAGGGGGGGCCATACCAGGCGATGCCGAGGGGGGCGCGCAGGACGCCGTCGTGGCTGCACATGGTGTTGCCGGCGTCGCCGAGGGCGTGGGTCCAGCCTCCTCCCTCGGGCAGGCGGGGGGCGCGCCGGGTGGCCCACGCGGTGCCCTTGGCCCCGGTGCGGATGCTCCAGTCTTCCTGGCCGGTGGCGGCGGTCCACGGAGGCAGGGCGTTCGCGGAGTTGTCCGCCCCGCCGAGGACGGCCACGCCGCGCAGGGGTTTCTGGAGGCGGGCGAGTTCGGCGGGATCAGAGGGCAGGGTGCCGCTGAGGAGGGCCCCTTCGGAGAAGAGGAAGTCCATCATGCGGGAGGGGTAGGGGAGGCTCTGGCCGGGGGGCAGGTGGAGGGCGGTGAGGCGGGAGAGGTGCAGGCCGGCCTGATTGAAGGCCTCGCGGGCGGCCCGGGCCTTCTCCTCACTGGCAAAGACGGCGTAGAGACGCAGCTCGGTGCGGGCGGCGAGGGCCATGGCGAGGGCCCCGGTCTCGCAGTCGAGGACGAGGGCTTCGCCCACCGGTTCCTCGCCCCGGATTTCGCGGGCGATCCCGATGATCTCGTCGGCCGCGGCGGCGAGGGAGGGGTCGGCGGGGAGGAGGTCTTCCTCGGTCCCTTCCTCGAGGGTGCCGTGCGAGGCGGCCCCGGCCCCGCCAAAGGCGTGGATCCGGCCGTCGCGCGTGCTCACGAAGAGGCGCCCGTTGGCGGCGATGATCTGGTTGGGCCACTCAGCCAGTTCGTGGGACCAGAGTTCCCTGCCGTCGTCCGGGTGACGGGCGAAGAGTTTGCCACTCGCGCCCTTTTCCGCGTCGCCCTTGAAGGCCGCGCTGAAGACGGTGCCCCCGGCGTAGATGACGGGGCACATGTCGGGGTCGTAGCGGGTGACGGTCCCCCGCATGACCGGGCTGCCCATCACGGAGTCGAGGTCGCAGTGGTAGCCCTTGGTTTCCACGTTCCAGAGGCGCTCGGCCTTGTAGTTCTTCTTCTTGGACTTCTCGTCGACAACGATCTCGATGGTGTGGGCCTCGTTGCCGCGGTAGCGGCGCCCGCCGTGCATGGCGCCCATGAGGGGATAGAACGGTTCCCCGTAGCCGGCCGGATTGTCCGGGTCGGTGCCGGCCCAGGCGTCGTAGGTGCCGTCGGTGCGCTTGTAGCTGTTGAAGAGGGCCCAGTGGAACTGCTTGAAGTCCATGGGCATGTAGAGGTTGTGCTCGGTGAGGTAGATGTGGCCCACCGGCGAGAGGCTCCAGCGGTTGAGGGTCTCGCATTGGATTCCGTTGCGCCAGAGGCGTTTGCCGGTCTTCGTGTCGAGGGCGCACACGAAGGTGCCGTCGTGCGGGAAGACGCCCACCCCGAAGTAGGCCACCTCCTTGTCGACCACGATGTCGGTGCGCACCGGCCAGACCGAGGTGAGCTGGCCGAAGGAAAACATCCAGCGTTCCGCGGGGGAGGCCTTGTGCTTCCAGATGAGCGAGCCGGTGTCGGCGGCCAGGCAGTAGACGTGACCGTCGTCGCTTCCGACGTAGACCCGGCCCCCCGCGATGGTGGCACTGCGGTTGATGGCGGAGCCGGCCACGAATTCCCAGCGGGTTTTGCCGGTGGCGGCCTCAAGGCAACCGAGGCGTCCTTCCGCCACGCTGGTGAAGAAGACCAGGTCGCCCGCGGTGGTGAGGGAAAGGCTGTGCTTGTTGAACTCGGGAGTGATCTCAAGGTGGAGCTCGCCCTTCTGGAGCGGAGTGCGGTGGGACTGGCGCGAGCGGAAGGTCCAGAGGGGGCGGAGCGGCAGGGGGAGTTTTTCTCCGGTGGCGGCGCTCCGGCCGTAGTCGTGGCGGTAGGTCGGCCAGTCTTCGCTGCGGGCGCTTCCGTGGGAGAGAAGGGCCACCAGCAGCAGATGGCGAAGGAGCCTGAATTTCATCGGCACAGTGTCGCCAGGGGCCGGTATCAGGCAATGCATTTCCGTCTTGCCCGTTTGGGTCCTCGACTTGTGGGACCGGGGCGGGGAGAATCGAGGAACGGATGAAGACGAAGACGGTGCTCCTTTGCTGGTTGCTGGTGGCCGGGGCGGTCCTGGCCTGCCAGGTCCCGGTCTTCCGTTTCGCCCTCGAACGGTGGCCCGCGGACCAGTTCGAACTGCTGGTGACCTCCCGGGGACCCCTCAAGGGAGAGCTGCAGGAGAAACTCGTCGAGCTCCATAAAACCCTCGCGGCGGATTCCAACGCCATCAACCTCCGCCTGCAACACGTCGATCTCGACACCCTCACGGAAGCGGAACGCATCTCATTGCCCGCCCTCGATCACGCCGGGGAGGAACCGACCCTCATCCTGATGCCGCCCGAGAGCTGGAAGACCGGGGAGCCGGTCTGGGTGGGGGAGGCCACGGCCGGGAACCTGGCGGGGATGCTGGACTCTCCCCTGCGGCAGCGCTGCGGGGAGCACCTCGTGAAGGGGGCTTCAGCGGTGTGGGTGCTGGTGGAGTGCGGGGATCCGGAAAAGGACCGGAAGGCCCGCGAGATGATGGAAGCCGGGGTGAAGGAGGCCGGCAAGGTCCTGGAGCTGCCGGAGGGGATCATCCGGCGGGAGGATCTCAACAAGGATTACATCAACATCGATCCCGACAACATCCTGCGCTCCGATATCCCGCTTGAGATTTCCTTTCTCAGCGAGGTGGTGTCGCGTGACGATCCCGCCGAGGCGCTCTTTCTGCCCATGCTGGTGGAACCGGAGATGCTGGCCCTGGCCGAGCCTCTCATCGTCCCGATCTTCGGCCGCGGTCGCACCTTCGGGCCCATGGCCGCCTCGCAGGCGACGGTAGAGCTCATCGTGGGAGCCAACGAGTATCTCTGTGGGGCCTGCTCGTGCCAGGTGAAGGAGGGCAACCCGGGCTACGACCTTCTCTTCAACCGTAACTGGGATGCCATCCTCA
This sequence comes from Akkermansiaceae bacterium UBA7890, assembly GCA_002501065.1. Lineage (GTDB taxonomy): Bacteria > Verrucomicrobiota > Verrucomicrobiia > Verrucomicrobiales > Akkermansiaceae > Roseibacillus_B. The sequence goes on along the minus strand of DLRK01000077.1, from coordinate 28,972 downwards.
TGGCGGAGAAGATCACCGCCGACAGTGAGATCATCCAGCGCAACCTGGAGGTGGTGACCTTCAACCCGGGGAAGAAGTCCGTTGCTGCGGCGGCCCCGGAGGGGTCGGGATACAAGAACCTGCTGATCGGACTGGTGGTCTTCAACTTGGTGGCCTTCGGGGTGTTGGGCTTGCTCGCCTTCGGGGTGTTGGGCTACCTGCGCTATCGCAACCGGGCGGCATCCTGAGGAAGGCGGAGGAGCTACTTCTTTTCAGCGGCCGGCGCGGGCTTCTTGTCCTTGGCCTCCTGCTTCTTTTCGGAAGCGGGCGGGAGGGCTTCCTTGAAGCGGGCCTGCAGGGTCTTCAGTTCCTCGGAGAGTCCCTTCAGTTGTTTTTCGAGGTCCTGAACCTGGCCGCGGAGGCGGTTGACCTCGGCCGGAGCCTTGCCGGGGGCCTCGTTCTTGCGGATCTGGTCGATGGCGGACTGGGCCGCCTTGCCGTGGGGGGATTCGGAGTCGGCGGCCACGAAGGTGGTGAGGACCGGGATGGCCCTCGCGTCGCGTAGTTCCCCGAGGGCGCCCATGGCGGCGGTGGCGACCGAGTCCTTGAGGTGGTCGACCTTCCCGAGGAGGAAGTCGCGGACGGCATCCTTGTTGTCCTCATGGCGGGCGAGGTAGGCCAGCGTTTTCAAGGCCTGGGCGAAGCCCCGGCTGGGGAAGGAGGCCTCGGACTTTTCGAGGTGCCGCAGGAGAGGCTCCACGTAGAAGGCGTCATCCTGCTTGCGCATGGCGGCGATGGCCTCGCCCGCAATGCTGTTCTGGTAGGAGTCGGAGGGGAGCAGGCCGACGAGGTAGGGACGCAGTTCGGGCCTGGCGTAGGAACCGATGCCGCCGATGGCGACGGTCCTGATGTCCGGGTTGGCCTCGCGGTCCGCGATGCCCTTGAGGGCGTTGTAGGCCTCGTCGCTGTAGAACCTGGTGAGGCCCCGCACCACCGACTGGCGCACGCGGGCGTCGGATTGGTCGAGGGCGCCCTGCAGGGCGGCGAAGGATTCCGGGGTGCGCATGGCTGCCAGTCCGTCGGCGGCGGCCTGGCGCACGGCAAAGAAGGGGTCTTCCTTGAGGATCCGGCCGAGGTGTTCGAGGGTCACCTTGTTTTTCTTCCTGGCCAGTTGCTGGACCGCGAGGAGGCGACCGATGACGTCGTCCTGGTCCGCGAGCTGGGCGAGGAGCATCTTCTCGTTGGGCTCGAAGTTGACCTTGGCGAGGACGGTCACTTCCGGGTCGAAGCGCACCACCCCGGGGGCGGCCTCAAGGGTGAGGTAGAAATCCTCACGGTCCCTGGAGATCTCGATGGTGCGGAGCTCAGTCTTGTCCCCGACCACGAACTTGACCGGCAGGTTGAAGCGGAAGATGGGGCGCTTCTCGTTGGTCATCTGGACCTGGCTGATGGAGAGCTTGGCCTGCTTGGCCAGTTCGTCCCACGAGTAGCTCACCTTGAGCTCGGGGTAGCCCGAGAGGTAGACCCACTGGTCGAAGAACTGGGAGAGGGAGCGCCCGCTGAGTTCCTCGAAGATCTCGACGAGGTCCTGGGTGACCGCGGTCTTGTACTGGTGGCGTTCGAGGTAGGTCTTGACGCATTTCCGGTAGAGCTCCTCGCCCAGCTCGGAGCGCAGCATGTGGAGGATCCAGGAGCCCTTGGGGTAGGCCCGGAAGCTGAACTGCTGCATGGGATTGCTGTAGCCCTTGTGGACCATGGGAGTGGTGTCCTTGTCGTGGCCGAAGATGCCCTGGGCACTGCCATGCAGTCCGTGCTTGAAGTGGTCATTGCCCAGCAGTTCCCGCGTGTAGAGCAGTGAGTAGTAGGTCGCGAAGCCCTCATTGAGCCAGAGGTGACTCCAGTCGCGGCAGGTGACCAGGTCGCCGAACCACTGGTGGGCGATCTCGTGGGCATCAAGGCCGCGGCTGCTGCGCAGGTTCTCGCTGGCTTCCGTGAAGAGGGTGCGTGCGGTCAGGGTGGTCAGGCTGGTGTTCTCCATTCCGCCCATCATGTAATCGATGGCGCAGGCGTTGTAGTACTTGTCCCAGGGGTAGGGGATCCCGATTTCCTTTTCGAAGTAGGCCAGGATCTTGATGGTGTCCCGGAAGGTGCCGGCCATCTGGTCCTTCTCGGAGGGGGGCACGTAAAGGGCGACGGGAAGGTCGCCGTGCTGGCCCTCCATCTTGGTGAAGTAGCCGGCCACGAGGGTGACGAGGTAGTTGACGTGGGCCTTGTCCTGGAGCCAGTGAAAGGCCACCAGGCCGGTCTCGTTGTTCTTCTGGCGGGAGAGAAGCCGCCCGTTGGAGAGGGCTTCCATTCCCTCGGGGAGGTGGCAGATCACCTCGGTGGTGAACTTCTCGTTGGGGTAATCGTGGCTGGGGAACCAGTGCTGGTGGTCCTCGGGTTCTCCCTGGGTCCAGAGCTGGGTGTCACCGGCCGGGTAGCCCATCTCCGCGGTGCGGAAGTAGAGTCCTTTTTTCGGGGTGACGTCATAGGTGATGGTGACCTGGGCCCTGGCCCCGGTAGCCACCGGTTCGGCAAAGGTGATCTCGAGGTGCTTGTCGGTGCTCTGGGTGGCCTTGATGGCCTGCGGGGAGGTCACTTCCCTGATGTTCAGGCCCACCGCATTGAGGCGCCACTGCCTGAGGGGTTTGGCGATCGGTTGGAAGTCGAGGATGGCAGTGGCTGTCAGGGAGCGCTCCTTGAAATCGGGAGTGACGTCGAGCTTGAGGTGCAGGACGTCGACGAAGCGGTCGGGGGCGTAGCTGTTCTGCGGCGCCTTGCCTTTGTCCTCGGCCGCCAGTTGCCGGGCGTGCAGCCGCGCCATCATCGCGCAGTGGCCACACTGGAGGAGGTGAGCTTCGTTGGCACGCAGGGACGCGGCTATGAACTGGCCGACAAGCACGGCCAGGGTGACTAGCAGTTGTCTGTTCATGATGTAAGGGGTGCGGGAAGATGCCTGTTTTCGGGAAGAATTCAATCCCAAGCCCTCCAGGCCCTGAATCTCCGGGGAAAACCGCCACCACGAAGATCGACAATTCCGGGTGTGGAGGCGGTTCCGGGGCCGGTCTGGGAAGGAACCCGAACCGCCACTGGAGAGTGTTGCGACGCGCTCAGGTGAGCCGGTGATGAGGTCGAGGGGAAGCTAGGATGCTTCGCCCCGGAGATGAGCGCCGGCCCCGGCCACCGATTCAAGGAGGAGGGGGCCAAGTTCCGCGAAGCGGGGAGGGACCCGGCCGGCGGTCACCTGTTCCTCGCATTCGCGGCAGAGTTCCTCAAACCGGATCATGCCCATGGTGCCGGAAGCGCCCTTGAGTTGATGGAGGATGCTCTTGCCATCCTCCAGGCGGCCCTGCGTGAGGGCAGCGTGCAGGTTCGACAACTGTTCGCGCCCGTGCGTTTCGAAGTCGCTCACGATCGGCAGGAGGAGTTCGGGCCGGCCGGAGGCCATGGCGTCGAGTTGGGCGGGATCGAGAAGGGCCACGCGGGCATCATACGGTCCCGGGGGCCGCGGGGAAAGAGCAAGGGACGGGTGGATCAAGGAGAGTTTTTTCCCGGAGGACGGGAGAATTCCCGGGGGATCCGGCCATTATGGCCGGGGAAATTGTGGTGGGCATCTCCCGCTGGAATAGTTAAGATAACTTAAATGTCTGAAGAGACACCCCATCTCGTCCTCGCTGACGACGACGAAACTGTCCGGAACCTGCTGACGATGCAGGCCGAGCGGGGCGGCTTCACGGTGCAGTCCGGCGAGAATGGCGCGGAGGCCCTCGATCTCGTCAACGAGGACACGGATGTGGTGCTGCTCGATCTCCAGATGCCGGTGCTCGATGGCTTTGGCGCGCTGGAGCGCCTGGCGCAGGAGCATCCGGGTCTGCCGGCGGTGGTGCTCACCTCGGTGGACGAGACGTCCGATGCGGTGAGAGCGATGAAACTCGGAGCCCTCGACTACCTGACCAAGCCCTTCGACCCGGAGGAGTTGCTGGCGGTTCTCCGCAACGCCCGGCGACTGCGCGCTGCGGAGCGGGAGAACGAACAGCTGCGGGAAGCGATCGGGGGGAAGGGGCCCGCAGTGGAAATCGTGGCCGACTCGGAGTCGATGCAGGAAGTGGTTGCCCAGGCCACCAAGGTGGCGTCCCTCGACTCGACCATCCTGCTGACCGGGGAGAGCGGAGTGGGCAAGGGCATGCTCGCCCGGCACATTCATGCCAACAGTGGCCGGAGGGACCAGTCCTTCGTGACGGTGAGCTGTCCCACCCTCCCGCGTGAGCTCCTGGAAAGCGAACTCTTTGGACACGAGAAGGGTGCTTTCACGGGCGCGGTGCGCCGCCGGCGCGGCAAGATCGAGATGGCCAGGGGAGGCACGCTCTTTCTCGATGAAATCGGAGACCTGCCCATCGACCTGCAGCCCAAGCTCCTCAATGTCCTGCAGGAGCGTCAATTCCAGCGACTGGGTGGGGAGGAGAGCCTGGAGGCTGACGTCCGCATCATCGCGGCCACCAACCTCGATCTTGAGCAGCGCATGAAGGAAGGGCAGTTCCGGGAGGATCTCTTTTACCGGTTGAGTGTCATTCCCATAGAAGTGCCTCCCCTGCGCGAACGCCTGGAGGAGCTGCGGGGACTGAGTGACGCCATGCTCAAGCGCATCGCGCAACGGGGGGGGCGCCGGAACGTGAAACTTTCCAGGGAAACAGTCGCTGCCATGCAGGCCTATGACTGGCCCGGTAACGTGCGCCAGCTTGAGAACGTCCTCGAGCGTTCGGCGGCCTTCTGCGAGGGAGGGGTTGTTGAATTGAAGGATCTGCCGGGTGCGGTGCGCGGAAGCGAGCCCTCGGGGCGGGTTCCGGCCGGGATCGGGGGCATTGCCCTGTCCGACCTGGAACGGGAGTCGTTGATCCAGACCCTGAAGCTCTGCAACGGGAACAAGGCTGAGACGGCCCGTCGCCTGGAGATCACGGAAAAGTCGGTCTACAACAAGCTGAAGCGGCACGGATTAATGTGAGGAAGGCCCAACGCGAGCTCCTGGACGAGGCCACCGAATGGCGGCGGCTTTATGAAGTCGAGCTGGCTGCTCGCCTCGAGGCCCAGCAGCAGCTTGAGGGCTTTGCCGGGGAACTCGCGCGCGTGAAGGAGCAGCTTGGCCGCCGCGCTCCGGAGCAGGGCTGGCAGTTGCAGGGTCGCGACGACGAGAAGTTCAAGGTTTTCTTCAACGCCTCGGTGGACGGGATCATCCTGCTCGACGGCTTCGGAGCCTTCGTGGAGGTGAACGACACCGCGGTGCGCATGTTCGGCTTTTCGCGGGAGCAGCTGCGGGGGATGTACATCTCCCAGCTCATGAACTGGCAGGTGACCGGGGCCGCTCTCAACGATGTCCAGCGCACGGGCCACAGTCGCAGTGAGGCCCAGTTGCGGCGGGGGGATGGATCGCTCCTGCCGGTGGAAGTGGTGTGGGGCCGGGTGAAGTACGAGGGGCGCACCCTGATGCACGGGATCGTGCGTGACATTACCGAGCGGGTGAAGGCCGTCAGGGAGATCAGCCTGGCCAAGGAGGAGGCGGAGCGGGCCGAGCGGGCCAAGTCGCTGTTCCTGGCCATGATGAGCCACGAGATCCGGACCCCGCTCAATGGGATCATCGGCTACACCGAGTTGCTTCTCGACTCCGAGCTCACGGAAGAGCAGAGGGAGAATCTCGGCTTCATCCACCGGAGTGGCGACCTTCTCCTCAATATCATCAACGATCTCCTCGACTTCTCGCGTATCGAGAGCGGGTGCCTCGACCTGGAGCAGGTTGACTTCGAACTCACCGACTGCATCGAGGAAGTGCTTGGCCTCCATGCCGCCAAGGCCTCCGGGAAGGGTGTCGAGCTCACCTATGACATGATGGATGGAACGCCTGAGGTGGTGGTCGGGGATGTGGCGCGGGTGAAACAGATTCTCCTCAACCTCGTCTCGAATGCTCTCAAGTTCACCTCCAAGGGGGTGGTGAGCGTGAACGGCCGGGTGATCCCGGGTCCCTTCCTGGAGCTTGCGGTGTGCGACACCGGGGTGGGATTCGATCCTGCAAAGGCGGAGAGTCTTTTCGAGCCCTTCCAGCAGGAGGACGCCTCGACCACGAGGAAGTTCGGTGGCACGGGACTGGGCCTGGCCATCTGCAGGCGCCTGGTGGAACGCATGGGTGGAACGATTTCCGCCACCTCGCGCGTGGGAGAGGGAGCGGAATTCCGTTTCACCATTCCGCTCGTGGTGGGGGAATCCAGGACCTTCGCGGTGATCGAGGACAAGGGGCAGTTTCACGGCAAGCGGGCCCTCATCATCGATGACAACGAGATCAACCAGCGTTTCCTGCAGAAGCGACTGCTCTCGTGGGGACTGGAGAGCGACGTGGTGGGGAGCGGTCAGCACGGACTGCGGCAACTCGGCAGTGTCCACTACGATGTGATCTTCTGCGACATGATGATGCCCTCCATGGACGGTCTGGAGTTCGCCCGTCTTGCGGCGGAGGCCGCGGGCTCCCTGCTTCCGCCCATGATTCTTGTCACCTCCGCGCGGCTGAGCGGGGAAAAGGAGCACGCACTGGCCGCGGGTTACCGGCAGGTCCTGTTCAAGCCCGTGCGGCAACGGGAGATGTTCCGGGCCCTCGGCCCGGTCCTGAGTCCCGAGGCCGGGGACGAATGCGTGCCCGCCGGGGAGCCTGCCGGGGACCGTTATATCCTGGTGGCGGAGGACAACCCGATCAATGCGCGCCTCGCCACTCTCATCCTGGCAAAGTTCGGCTTTCAGGTGCACACCGCCGACAATGGGCGCGAGGCGATCGAGAAACTGCAGCAGGGACAGAACTACGAGGCCATCTTCATGGACATGAACATGCCGGAGGTGGACGGAGTGGAGGCAGCCTGTCGCGTGCGGGCGGGTCAGGGAGGCGGAAACACGGCCAACCTTCCCATCATAGCGATGACCGCCAACGTGCTTGAATCGGATCGTGAAACCTGTCGCCAGGCTGGGATGAATGGCTATCTTCCCAAACCCCTCCGCCCCGCGGATGTGGAGTATGCCCTGCACGAGATGGGACTGGTTTCCTAGGGCCGGGCATTGTCGCCGGGCCCGGAAATCCGGGGGCAAGGGGCCCGGCCTCAGAGGTTCTTGCTTCCCGGCGGGATCCGGTCGACCCGGTAAAACTTACCAGTTGGCAAAGGCTGAATCCGGAAAGAACTACCGGATTCCAGGGGTGGAAAAATATATTAACGGTTCCGTAATAAATTTTCAACAACCACGATATCAAAGAGTTAGGAGTTGTAATGGTCAAGTTGGCACGGGTCGTGCAACCAGAACGACTCACTCCGAAAACATTACATGCTGGAACTCTTCGCCCAGACGAATCCCCGGAACCGTTGCGCTACGCCAAGGCGAACCCCTGGCGTCAAACGGGAATGGAGAAACGAAGGAGCGGTTTCCCGGTGCGGAGTGGAAGCATTTTCGACGGCGGGGCCATCTAATGAGCCCGATCGCAGACCTGACCTCTGGCGCAGTTCACTAATCCGGGTGCGCTATCGAGGGGTTGGGAGCGGACGGTCTCGGTCCAGTCGGCGAACAGCCATTACCGGGGAGGTTGACTACCTGTCCGGTAATCATAGCAGAATATGTCCGGGTGGTAGCGGACATTCATTCGACTGACAAGGCAAGGTAAGGGGGGCGCCGGGTTTTAGATCCTAAAACTGTGGCGCCTCTCTTTGCTTGTACAGAAGCAGGGGATTCAGGGGCAGGGGTCCCGGAGTTTGCAATGCTGTAACGGTGGTCTAGTAATGCCCCGTGTCCTTTCAACTGGTCAGCGACTACAGCGCCAAGGGTGACCAGGAGCAGGCCTTTGAGAAACTGGTCAAGTCGCTGGAGGCCGGCAATGCGCACCAGACGCTGCTGGGAGTCACGGGGTCCGGTAAGACATTCAGCATGGCCAATGTCATTGAGCGGATGGGCAGGCCCACCCTCGTGATGAGCCACAACAAGACCCTTGCCGCGCAGCTTTACTCCGAGTTCAGGAACTTCTTTCCGCACAATGCGGTCGAGTATTTCGTGAGCTACTTCGACTACTACCAGCCGGAAGCCTACATCCCGCGCAGCGACACCTACATCGAGAAGGACTCCTCCATCAACGAGGAGATCGAGCGCCTGCGATTGAGCACGATGGGTTCGCTCCTGACCCGGCAGGATGTCGTGGTGGTGGCTTCGGTAAGCTGCATCTACGGCCTCGGATCGCCCGACGACTACGAGGGGATGATGGTTCCCGTCTGGCAGGGGCAGGAACTGGCGCGCGACGAGCTCCTGGGACAGCTGGTGGGCATTCTCTTTGAGCGCAATGACATCGCCTTCGGCCGCGGGAAGTTCCGGGTGCGGGGTGACGTGGTGGAGGTGCATCCCGCCTATCTCGAGGACACTGCCATCCGGGTCGAGTTCTTCGGGGACGAAGTGGACCGGGTCTCGACCATCGATGTCCTGACCGGGGCGGTGATCGAGCGGGTTGACAAGCACACCTTCTTCCCGGCCAAGCAGTTCGTCAGCTCGACCGAAAAGATGCAGCGGGCCATGATCGCGATCCGTGCCGAGATGAACGAGTGCATCGAACTCTTCGAGAAGAAGGGCAAGCTCATCGAGGCCCAGCGCCTCAAGATGCGCACGGAGTATGACCTCGAGATGATGCAGGAGATGGGGTTCTGCCAGGGAATCGAGAACTACTCCCGGCACATCACGGGACGGGCGCCCGGGGAGCGACCCTACACTCTGCTCGATTTCTTCCCCGATGACTTCCTCGTGCTCATGGACGAGAGCCACGTGAGCGTGCCGCAGATCCGCGGGATGTACGAAGGTGACATGAGCCGCAAGAAGTCTCTCGTTGAGCATGGCTTCCGCCTGCCCAGTGCCCTCGACAACCGCCCATTGCGCTTCAACGAATTCATGGAACTCACCAGGCAGCGCGTCTACGTGAGTGCCACCCCGGGCCCCTTTGAAGTGGTCAACTCCCGTCCGGACAACAAGGGCTGTATCCCCGTGCATGGAAACAAGGAACGTGGGATCGATCCCATCAGCCTGAGGCAGCTTCGCATCGTGCCCAGTCCCACCGATGAGACGGTGGAGGCATTTGATGTGACCCGGAAGGGCAACCTCCTCATTGTGGAGCAGATCATCCGTCCCACCGGTCTGCTCGACCCCGTTCTCACCTTCAAGCCCCTCGCCGGGCAGATCGACGAGACCATCGAGCTGTGCCGGCAGCGCACCGAGAAGGGTGAGCGCGTGCTGGTGACCACCCTGACCAAGCGCACGGCCGAGGATCTCACCGAGTATCTCCAGGGGGCCGGGCTCAGGGTGCGCTACATTCACGCCGATATCGACGCGGTCGAACGGGTGGAGATCCTGCGGCAGCTCCGGGCCGCGGAGTTCGATATCCTGGTGGGGATCAACCTGCTGCGGGAGGGCCTTGACCTGCCCGAGGTCTCCCTGGTGTGTATCCTCGATGCCGACAAGGAGGGCTTTCTGCGTAACGAGACCAGCCTGATCCAGACCGCGGGAAGGGCGGCCCGTCACATCAATGGTGAATGTGCGCTCTTCTGTGACCAGGTGACCGATTCCATCCAGCGCCTCATCGACGTGACCGAGTATCGCCGGAGCAGGCAGAAGGAGTATAACGAGAGGCACAATATCACCCCGCAGAGCGTGGTGCGGGCGGTGCAGGAGAGCCTGCATCAGCACCAGGACGACAGGAGTCGGGCCGAGAAACTCAACCGCTCCCTCGTGGCCGAGGAAGCCTCACTTTACGATGCCGTGAACGTCCTGAGGGAACTGGAAGGGGAAATGCAGGAGGCCGCGGCCAGGCTGGAGTTTGAACGGGCGGCCCACCTGCGGGACCAGATCAAGGAGCTCAAGAAGCGTGCCGGCCTGGAGAAGAATGAGGAGAAGAAGATGAAGAAGGAAGCGTAGGATCCCGGGCTACGGGTTCTACGATTCCTTGACCTCGTTTCCCGGACTGTCCGCGGGGAGGGCATACTTTTGGCCTTCCCACCAGAGCAGGACCACACCCGCCAGGGCGATGAGGGAGCCAAAGAACTCGCGGGAGAGTTCCACGCGCGGGTCGGTCGCGGACATGTTGGCTCCCATCATGGTGAATTCCTGGTCCCCGAAGAGATTCTCCCAGACTCCCCATCCCGTGCGCCCCATTTCGGTCAGGGAGGCCAGGGCCCCGATAAGGAGGAGCCAGCCCGGGGTAGACTTGTAGTTCGGGGTCCGACCATGACGGGATTGGAAGAGCGAAAGGTGGAAGAGGATCGCGATCAGGGTGTAGAAGGCGAGCCAGAGGACGGAATCGAGAGCGGAGGCGTTGTGATAGATGGCCTCGTCGATGTCGTTGTACTGGTATAACGCGAAGAGGGCGAAGAGGAGAATCGCGAAGCCATTGAAAACGCGGAGCGGGAGGGGAAGTTTCATGGGCGAGGAGGGATGGTGGGGACCAGGATCAGGGTCCTTGCTGGCCACTGGGAGGGGCCTTGGCAATGACTAATTGAGGTGACTAATTGAGGTGACTAATGGGGAGCAGGGCGGGGAGAGCTGCCTTCGATTCAGGGAAAGCGCGGGATCACGTTCGCCGACCGGGAGGAGGCCGATCAATCCCGCTGGTGTCGCCGGGCGAGATCATGACCAGGCCGGCGAGGCAGCCACCGGGCTTGCTGCTCTTGCTGAAGGCGGCAACTGAAGCCCGGAGAGGCAACCACACCCCGGAATCCTCCCCCGATACGGGTAGTAGGGCCCGGGAGAGGGATCTTCGGGAGCTTGTAACCTGTTCTATTCTAGTATATTGACTTTTGGGGCGGGAAAATATGTACTTCCGCTTTCTGGGGGTTCCCAAGAATCAAACCTATCCCCACGCATGAAAATCCATATGACTATCACCTTCCGTTTCCTGGCGGCTGGGCTGGGGGCCCTGAGCCTCGCGTTTCCAGCGTTCGCCCAGCAGGCCCAGAAGAAAGGGCCCGATCTGGCCACTCTCAAGAAAGCGGCCTACAACATCGATAAGCACGTCGCCACCCTCTACAAGCGGAAGAAGCTGAAAGTGCCCGAGGTGGTCGACGATGCGACCTTCCTGCGGCGGAGTTTCCTGGTGGCGGCCGGCCGGATTCCCACCCTGGAGGAAGCCCGCATGTTCCTCGAGATCGAGGACGAGAATAGTCGGGAGATGCTCGCCAGCTACCTGATGAGCGACAAGAATGACGGGTATCGCAGTACGATGGTCAACTGGGTGAGCGACCTTCTGCGTCTCACCGACAATTTCAACGAGGGCCAGGCGGCCCCCTACGTGCAGTTCGTTCACGAGGCCATGGGCAACAACATGCCCTGGGACAAATTCGCGCAGCAGTTGCTCAGTGCGAAGGGAAGCGGGTGGAGCGAGGGCAACGGCGCAGTGGGCTACTTCGTCCGGGACAAGGGCATGCCGCTCGATAACCTCTCCAATACCATGCGGATCTTCACCGGAGAGCGCATGGAATGTGCGCAGTGTCATGACGCCCCCTTCCACAAGTGGGAGCGCATGCAATTCTACGAGCTGGCCGCCTTCACCAATGGCCAGAAGGAGATCAACCGCGGCCCCTGGAGCAGCGTGTGGCGCGAGGTGCGCGATGCCGAGGAGGAGCGCACGGAGTTCGGCCGCCTCGTTGAATGGCTGGGCGACAACGTGCATTACTTCACTCTCGCCGACGGCGGCAAGGGCCGCATCAAGCTGCCCAGTGATTACCAGTACCGCGACGGTGATCCCGGCGAGGTGGTCGGTGGGAAGACGCACTTCGGGAAGCGCATCCGCTCCTCCGATCGCCGGGACGACGAGAACGCCCGCCAGGACTTCGCCAAGTGGATGGTCACCGCCAATGACAATTTCACCTCCATCATCGTGAACCGGATGTGGAAGCGCATCATGGGCAAGGGGATCTATGAGCCGGTGGATGGCTACACCAAGGCCGATAAGACCATCACGCCCGAGCTCCTGGACTACCTCATGACGCTCATGCGCGACGATCTCAAATACGACCTGCGGGCCTTTCAGCACGTCCTCCTGCTGACCCGGAACTTTCAGTTCGCGGCCAACCCGGAGGCCTTCAGGGCCGGGATGCCGCAGGCCTTCAATGGTCGCCAGATCGAGCGCATGAGCGCGGAACAGGTCTGGGATTCCCTCGTCACCCTCACCGCCGGTAATCCGGACAATCTTCCCAAGCGGCGCTTCAGTGACACCATCTACTACCGCGGCAAACCCGTGCTGGTGGGCAGGAAGACGATGTCGCAGCTCAGCGAGGAGCTCCTCGCCATCGGTAATCCCGGCGAATACAAGTCCTTTGTCACCCAGTTGCTCTCCGACATCAAGGCGGGCAACTCCGGAGCCAGCAAGGAGGCCATGATGTCGATGCAGCGGGCCGGGCGCCCTGGTGCGGCCAGCGGAATGGCTCGTGCTTCCGAGCTCTCCGCCCCCGCTCCCAACGGGCACCTCCTGCGGATGTTCGGGTCCTCTGACCGCGATCTGATTGATTCCGCCACGCGGGAGCCCAACATGGCCCAGGTCCTTTCCATCATGAACGGCCACGTCGAGAAGATGGTGGTCAGCAACCGCAGTTCGGCGGCCTACAAGGCCCTCGAGGCCGGCACCTCCGATCGGGACAAGGTTCGCTTCCTCTACTACTCCATCCTGAGCCGTTCTCCTACTCCGGAAGAGATGGCCCTGCTCATGCGTGACGTGATCGATGGCAGCAAGGAGAGCTACGAGAATCTTACCTCGGCCCTGATCTCCACCCACGAATTTATCTTTGTCCAGTAACCCGCATTCCCCCCCCACCCCCCCCACGACCGATGAACAAACAAGAGTTTAACAAACAGGATGAGCTGACCCGGCGTCAGATCATGGTGAACGCCTCGCGCGCCTACCTCGGTGTGACGATTGCCCCCATGCTGGGGGGCTCCCTCGCGACCGGCGCCATTGGGGCCACCAGGAAGGCCAAGGGGCCGAGCCAGCTCGCCGAGCATGTCATCTTCCTCAACATGCAGGGAGGGATGAGTCACCTGGACACCTTCGACCCCAAGCCCAGGAACAAGGAGGTCCAGGGACCGGTGGAGGCCATTCCAACCAGTGGCGACTACGAGGTCTCCCAGTATCTTCCCGAATTCGCCAAACTGGCGGATCGCGCCTGTGTCATTCGCTCCATGACGTCCCGGCAGGGCGCTCACGAACAGGGGCAGTACCTTCTGCACCGCAGCTACGCCCCCCGGGGCACCATCGTGCACCCCGCGATCGGGGCGTGGGTCGTGCGCCACAAGGGGCGCAAGAATACCACCCTCCCCGGGTTCGTGACGGTGGGCTCCAACCCCAAGAATGCCTCCGCCGGCTTTTTCGGAGGGGAGTTCCAGGGTGTCCCCCTCGGGCGTCCTGACGAGGGCCTCAAGGATTCCAAGCGCTCGAATACCGTCAGTGAGGAGGACTTCAACAAGCGTCTCGCCATCGCGGACGTGCTCAACAAGAAGTTCCACGAGACCTACAAGTCCCCGGACGTGAAGTCCTTTGACAGTCTCTACGACGAGGCGATCAACCTCATGAAGAGCGAGGACCTCAAGGCCTTTGACATCAAACGCGAGCCCAGCGCGAACCGCGCGAAATACGGGAATGACAGTTTCGGCCAGGGTTGCCTGCTTGCTCGACGGCTGGTGGAAGTCGGGGTGCGCTTCGTGGAGGTCGGTCTTGGCGGCTGGGACACTCACTATGACAACTTCAACTCGGTGGAAGCCAGGGCTGCGGTGCTCGACAAGGGTTTCTCCACCCTGGTGCGGGATCTCGAAGCGAAGGGTCTCCTGGAGAGCACCCTGGTGGTGATCGGAAGCGAGTTCGGCCGGACCCCGAACATCGTGACCGAGCACAACAACGGGCGGGACCATCACCCGGCCTGTTTCTCGGCGGTCATGGCCGGTGCCGGGATCAAGGGCGGGACCACCTACGGCAAATCGGACCGCGAAGCGCGCCGACCCGAGGAGGAGGCCGTCAGCGTACAGGACTTCAACGCCACCATCGGCTACGCCGTGGGTGCCGACGCCCAGAAAATCCTGCACTCGCCAAGTGGTCGACCCTTCCGCATGGCCGGTGCCGAGAAGGACCTCGGAAATCCCATAAAGAGTATCTTCGCCTAGGGGCGGGAGACGGGGAAACAGGGAAAGGTTTTTTTCAGACGCCACCGCAAGGTGGCGTCTTTCTGGTGGCTACGAATGCCTGGTGAGGCCGGATGCCGGCCTGGGCGCCGCCCTGCTCAGGCTCCTTCCCGCGACCGCTCGTGGATTCCTGAATAAATTTCCCGATCCGTCGGCCGGTCCGGAAAGAATTACCGAGTTTTTTCTTGTGCTGGGGGGGGGGCAGTGCAAATTATTAAGAAAGGTGAAATATCAAGTCACATGTCCTGACAGGCCCCGACTCTCTGGGGAGAGGGGACAGGTAGTGCGGGTTGAGAACCGGTCGAACTTTCTGGCCCCAGGCTTGGTTGAGGGGCTCGCCCCGGGCGAAGGCCGGGCCAGTCCAAGCCGGGGAACTGATTTCTGAGGCGAGTGCGTTGTGCGATAAAAAGAGGGTGGTCTTCGGACTGCCCTCTTTTTCGTTTGAGGGGGAATCCCATCGGTTGAACCGGGGGCATGGTCCGGGCCCCGGTATCCTGTTTCGCTGGAATTGGCGGGTGGAACCGGCCCGGAAATCGATTTGTTGTGATTTTCCCAATTGTTCTAACACCTTGTCCTTCCGCCAACCCGTATCTAGATTCCCCCTCCACGCATGTCCGCCCCCGACCCCAGTTTTCCGGACCTCCGAACGCTATCGACCATAGACCAGGTCGGGGTGGAGGAGCGTGCGAGGCGTTTTCAGGCGCGAAGCATCAAGAAGGAGAGCAAGCTCTCGGCCCTCAAGCTGGCAGTGACCATGCTGGACGTGACCACCCTGGAGGGGAAGGACAGCCCGGGGAAGGTCAAGCAGATGTGCGTCAAGGCCATGCGGCCGCTGCCCGGTGATCCGGGCATTGGGCCGGCTGCGGCTGTGTGTGTCTATCCCCGCCTCGTGCGGGTGGCAAGGGAGGCCGTGGGCCGGAGCGGAGTGCGGGTGGCCAGCGTGGCCACCGGGTTTCCGAGCGGACAGAGCCGGCTGAAGGAGCGCCTCTCCGAGATCCGCTACGCGGTGGGAGCGGGGGCCGATGAAATTGACATGGTGATCTCCCGGGGGAAGCTGCTGCACGGGGAATTTCGCAGCATTTTCGACGAGATCGTGCGCTGCAAGGAGGCCTGTGGTGAGGCCCACCTCAAGGTCATCCTGGAGACCGGGGAACTGCAGACTTACGATACGGTGCGCATTGCCAGTGAAATCGCGATGGCGGCAGGGGCGGATTTCATCAAGACCTCCACCGGCAAGGTGCAGCCGGCCGCCACCCTGCCGGTGACCCTTGTCATGCTGGAGGCGATCCAGGACTATCATGACCGGACGGGCCGCATGGTCGGGATGAAGCCGGCGGGAGGGATCAGTGAGGCCAAGACCGCGATCCACTACCTCGTCATGCTCAAGGAGACCCTGGGCAGGGCCTGGCTGACCAATGAGTGGTTCCGCTTCGGGGTCAGTTCCCTGACCAACGATCTGCTCATGCAGATCCGCAAACAGCAAACGGGCCGCTACCAGTCGGCTGACTACTTTACCAAGGACTGAATTCTGATGCCAGAAGGACAGAAAGAGGGCGCGGCCGGAGCGAAGCCCAAAAGTGCCAGAGCCAAGAGTGCGGATGGGGCCGGGAAGAGTCGCTACGACTTCGTGGAGGGGGATCGTTATGCGCCCGCCCCGGAGAGCAGCGATCATGTTTCCCTCAGGGACAGCTACCAGCTTTTCATCGGAGGGGAGTGGGTGCGGGCGCCCAGGCGGATCGAGACCATCAATCCGGCCACCGGGGAGGTTCTGGCGGAAGTGGGAGAGGCCGGGCCGAGGATGGTGGACCGGGCCGTTGCCGCGGCCCGGCAGGCCTATGAGAAAACCTGGTCGGAGATGCCGGGACGGGAGCGCGGAAAGTATCTCTTCCGGCTGGCGCGGCTCATCCAGGAACGGGCGCGCGAATTCGCGGTGGTGGAAACCATGGATGGGGGCAAGCCCATCCGGGAGAGCCGCGACATCGATCTGCCCCTGGTGGCGGCGCACTTCTTTTACTACGCGGGATGGGCGGACAAGCTGGACTACGCCTTTCCCGGGCGCCGGGCGCGTCCCCTGGGGGTGGTGGGCCAGGTCATTCCCTGGAATTTTCCCCTCCTGATGGCGGCCTGGAAACTGGCTCCCGCCCTCGCGTGTGGCAATACGGTGGTGCTCAAGCCCGCGGAGACCACGCCGCTGACGGCCCTGAAGCTGGCGGAGCTGATCGAAGAGGCGGGGTTCCCGCCCGGAGTGGTCAATGTCATCACCGGGGCCGGGAAGACGGGGCAGAACCTGGTGCGGCATCCGGATGTCGACAAGGTGGCCTTCACCGGGTCGACCGCGGTGGGAAAACTGATCCAGAAGGACCTGGCCGGAACCGGCCGGCGCTTCACCCTCGAGCTGGGAGGGAAGGCCGCCAACATCATCTTCGACGATGCCCCGGTGAACCAGGCCGTGGAGGGAATTGTCAATGGGATCTTCTTCAACCAGGGCCACGTCTGCTGTGCGGGATCACGGCTCTTCGTGCAGGAGGGCATTGCGGACACGGTGGTGCGCAAGCTCAAGCGCCGGATGGAAACCCTCGTGCTGGGTGATCCCCTGGACAAGAACACCGACGTGGGCGCGATCAACTCGCAGGAGCAGCTGGAGCGCATCAGGGTGCTGGTGGACTCCGGCAGGGAGGAGGGTGCCAGGTGCTGGCAGAGCGGGCAGAAGCTTCCGCGCAAGGGGTTCTGGTTCAAGCCCACCATTTTTACGGAGTGCGCGCAGAGTCACGGCATCGTGCAGAAGGAGATCTTCGGGCCGGTGCTGGCGATCCAGACCTTCCGCACCCCGGAAGAGGCGGTCGAAAAAGCCAACAACACGCCCTACGGACTGAGTGGCGGGGTGTGGACCGACAAGGGATCGAAGATCTTCAAGATCACGAGCCAGATCCGGGCCGGGGTGCTCTGGGCCAACACATTCAACAAGTTCGATCCTGCTTCGCCCTTCGGCGGATACAAGGAGAGCGGAATCGGCCGGGAGGGAGGGCTGCAGGGCCTCGCTCCCTATGTGGAGCTGAGGTAGTTCCAGGTTTTCAATTTGCATAGTCCCAAGCGATGTCCACGAAAAAGAGATTAGCCGTCAGCAAGACCTACAAGCTCTACCTCGGAGGCAAGTTCCCGCGGACCGAGTCGGGGCGCTACTACGAATTGAAGGGCCGGAAGGATACCCTCCTCGCCAACGTCTCGCGGGCCAGCCGCAAGGATTTCCGCAATGCGGTGGTGGCGGCGCGGAAGGCCTGGTCGGGCTGGGCGGCAACCACCGCCTGCCTGCGGGGACAGATTCTCTACCGGGTGGCGGAGATGCTGGAAGGTCGCGCCGGGCAGTTTGAAGAGGAACTGCGCGCCCAGGGCGCCACCCCGGTGGCGGCGAGGAAGGAAGTGACTGCTTCCGTCGATCTGTTCGTGCACTATGCCGGCTGGAGCGACAAGTACCAGTCCCTCTTCTCGAGTGTGAACCCGGTGGCGACTCCACACTTCAACTTTTCCATGCCCGAGTCCACCGGAGTG
Source organism: Akkermansiaceae bacterium UBA7890 (assembly GCA_002501065.1). Taxonomy (GTDB): domain Bacteria; phylum Verrucomicrobiota; class Verrucomicrobiia; order Verrucomicrobiales; family Akkermansiaceae; genus Roseibacillus_B. The sequence goes on along the minus strand of DLRK01000077.1, from coordinate 11,194 downwards.
GTGGCTGCGGTGGCCCCGGAAGGCAGTGGCCTGCTGGGGTTGTCTTCGGTGGTGGCACCCATCCTGGTGGGCGGGAACACGAGCGTGATCCTGGCCTCGCACGCCAGGCCACTCTGTGCCATTACCCTGGCGGAGGTTCTCAACAGCTCGGACGTGCCCGGTGGGACGGTCAACATCCTCACCGGATTGCGCGACGAACTTCTCCCGCAGTTTGCGGAACACATGGATGTCAATGCCCTCCTGGTCTGTTCCGATGAGGCCGGGGAAACCAGGCTGGCGCAGGAACGGGCGGCGGAGAACGTCAAGCGGGTCATTCCCCACGCTGATGCCCCGCTGGCGGAAAGTCCCTATCACATCCTCGATCTCCAGGAGATCAAGACGACCTGGCACCCGGTGGGGGTCTGACCGGCCCGAAGCCGGAGGCTCGTTGGGGTCGACCCCGGAACAGTTCAGCAAGCTGAAGCAATTCCTCTTCTCCGCTTGTCCCGGGACCGATATTCGTCTTTTCCAGGAAACCAGGAAGATGAAAAATTCCGAATTTGGACGCTTCGCGAGGAAGATAGTCAGAGAGTAATGAATTCGCCTTGAGAAAAACCCGTTTGGGAGTGCGTAGTGGGTTTGAATATCGCATGAGGAAAACCTCTGCGGAACCCGCGGGAAAAATCCGCAGGTTTTCAGGTAAACACCATTGAATCTATGAGTATGGACGAAAAAGAAGCCGTCGAGAAGCTCCATTCGGTCTATGGCCAGATGAAGGAGGAGCTCTCGCAGGTCATTGTGGGACAGGAAGAGGTGGTCGAGCAGGTGCTCATGGCCATTTTCTGCCGGGGTCATGCCCTTCTGGTGGGCGTTCCGGGCCTGGCCAAGACTCTCCTGGTTTCCACCGTGGCCCGGGCCCTGGATCTCAGTTTCAAGAGGATCCAGTTCACCCCTGACCTGATGCCGGCCGACATCACGGGAACCGATGTGCTGGAGATGAACCAGGAGTCCGGTCGCCGCAGCTTTCGCTTCGTGGAAGGGCCAGTGTTCGCCAACATGATTCTGGCGGACGAGATCAACCGGACCCCGCCCAAGACACAGGCGGCCCTCCTTGAGGCGATGCAGGAGCACCACGTTACGGTGGGAGAGAAGACCTGCCACCTGCCCAAGCCCTTCTTCGTGCTGGCCACCCAGAACCCCATCGAACAGGAGGGAACCTATCCACTCCCCGAGGCGCAGCTGGACCGTTTCCTTTTCAATATCGTGGTGGACTATCCCGACGATCAGGAAGAGCGCGAGATCATCCGGAGAGTGACCAGTCCCGGTGAGGGCGAGGTCAAGGCCCTCATGAACGCGGAGGAGATCCTGCAACTGCAGGAGATCGTGAAGCGTGTGCCGGTGGGCGATCACGTGATCGATTTTGCGGCGGACATCGTACGGGCAACCCGTCCCAACTCGGGCGAGGCTCCCGAGTTCGTGAAAGAGATGGTGGGATGGGGCGCCGGGCCCCGGGCCGGGATTGCCCTGATTTCGGCGGCCAAGGCTCACGCCGTGCTGCGGGGCCGCTTCCACGCCACCACCGGAGACGTGACCGCGGTGGCCCATCCGGTGCTGCGCCACCGTGTGCTCACCACCTTCAATGCCGAGGCTTCAGGAGTGACCAGCGACAGCATCGTGGAAATGCTGCTGGAACATCTGCAGCCCAAGGAAGAGATCAAGATTTAGAGCTCGTTTTCGTGTTTGGACGAAGCCGAACTGGTTTATCTGTTTATTGGTGCCTGCTGTATGCCCTCGATAGAAGTGCCCGAGTCCATGAAGCTCCTGCCGGAGGAGACCATGGGTGTGATGCGGCGGCTCGAGTGGCTGGCCCGCAAGCGGATGCAGGGGACCCTGACCGGGAAGCATACCAGTCCGGACAAGGGATTCTCGGTCGAGTTCGCGGAACACCGCGAGTACACTCCCGGCGATGATCCGCGCAATCTCGACTGGCGGGTAATGGCCAAGAGCGATCGCAACGTCATCAAGCAGTATATCGAGGAAACCAACCTGCGGGTCACGGTGGCGGTCGATATTTCGGGCTCAATGGCCTTCCGCGGAGAGGAGGCGGCCCTGGTGGACGGCGAGGCGATGTCCAAGTTCGCCTATGCCCGTTATCTGGCGGCGGCGTTGAGCTATCTCTTCATCAAGCAGGGAGATGCCGCCGGGTTGGTGACCTTCGACTCCCGGGTGCGCTCCTACCTCCGCGCGGGGAGCCGGCCCAGCCACCTGCGCCGCATTGTGGAAACCCTGCACCAGTCCGAGCCGGGGGAGGAGACCAAGGTGGCGGATGTCCTGCATGAGGTGGCCGAGCGGGTCCACAAGCGCGGGCTGGTCATCCTCATCAGCGACCTTTTTGACGAACCGCAGGATATCATCGAATCGCTCCACCACTTTGATTTCCGCCAGCATGAACTCGTTCTTCTGCACGTCCTGGCCGATGAGGAACTGACCTTCCCCTTCAAGGCTTTCCAGCGCTTCCGGGATCTGGAAGGGGTGGAGCCCATGCTTCGGATCGATCCCCAGGCGGTGCGGGCAGCCTACCTGGAGAAGGTGCGTGATTTTGTAAAGTCGATGGAGACGGCCAGCGGGAAACTGCAGGCCGACTATGTGCCGGTGAACACCAAAACGCCGTTGCGCGATACGCTCGTGCGTTATCTGGGCCGGAGAATGCATGCCAAGCGGTAGAGCCGTTATGTGGAATTCGTTACCAGGAAGAGAGGGGGCAGTTGCTTCCACCGACAACCGGCAGCTGAGAGCCGACAAGTAAGACAGATGCTCTTTCTCAATCCATGGTTGCTGATCGGACTCGCGGGAGTCCTGGTGCCCATCATCCTGCACATGATGCGGCGGCAGTCGGCCCGGCCGCTGGACTGGGGAGCGATGCGATTTCTTTTCGATACGGTGGCGATGCGCCGGCGGCGGATGGAATGGGAGGACATGCTGCTGATGGCGGCCCGTTGCCTCCTCATCGCCCTGCTGGCCCTGGCCCTGGCCCGTCCCTTCGTGCCGCCCGATTCCAACGTGCCGTGGATCTTCGTGCTGCCCCTGGGGCTCCTTGGCGTGGCGGCCCTGGGAGCCTCCTTCGTGCTGAGCAGGGCCGCGACGCGCTGGCTCACGCGGGGGGTGGCCCTGTTGCTGCTGCTCTCCGGGGTGGCTCTCATTCTCTTTGAACGCCAACTCAACCTGGCCCGGTTCCAGAACACGGGGAGCCGGGATATCGCCCTCGTCATAGATGCTTCCACGTCCATGGAGATTCCCGGGCCGGATGGACGCAGCGCGTTTCAACAGGCCATCGAGGAGGCGGTCGAGCTGGTAAAGGGAGCTCCGCGCGGCACGGCCTTCTCAGTCATCCTGGGAGGGCCGGCTCCCGATGCGGTGACGGGTGCGCCCCTCACGCACCGGGCCGACGTGATCGAGGTTCTGGAGGAATTGAGCCCGGTGGGGGGCCCCTTTCGCGCACACGATGCCCTGGGGGTGAGCCTGCTCAACCTGGCCAAGGGTTATCACGCGGCCAAGGAGATCGTGGTCTTTACCGACAGCCAGCGGCTGGGATGGCGTCTGGACAGTCCCTCGGCCTGGACGTCTTTCGGGGAGGCGGTCGAAGGCCTGCCGCGTCCGCCCAAGCTGATGGTCCGGAGCTTTCCGCCCCCGGAGTCCCTGCGCAACGTGGCGGTTTCCCGGATTGATCTTTCCCGGGAAGTGGTGGGGACCGACCGCGAGGCCACGATCCGGGTGACAATTGAGAACACGGGCACGGAAGCGGTGACGCCCAATCCCCTGCAGGTGACGGTGGGCGAAGAGCCCCTGGAGCCGATGGCGATCGGTCAGCTGGCCCCGGGACAGGAAGAGACCGTCGAACTGCGCCATCTCTTCAAGCTGGCCGGACCGACGGTGGTGGAGGCCCTCCTCGATGCCGGGGACGATCTGCCGGTGGATGATGTGCAGGAACTGGTGGTGGCAGTGAAGAAGCGGCTTCCGGTCCTCCTGGTGGATGGCAATCCGAGCGGGGGGTTCTTCGAGCGGGCGGCCGGGTTCACCGCCCTTGCCCTGGCGCCCTCGACCGAGCTGGTGGAGGGGAACAAGCCGGAGGAAAATTACCTGATGGAGCCCACCGTGATACCGGCTCCGGAGATCACGACCCTCAAGGACCTGGAAAACTACCGGGTGGTGGTGCTGGCCGATGTGGTGCGCCTGCCCGGGAGCATGGCCGAGCGGATGGCGGCTTACGTGGCGAATGGCGGGGGGCTTCTCATCCTGGCCGGACCGAGAGCCGACGAAGGATTCTACAACGGCTGGGAGGGGCCCGGCGGTGCGGTGTGCCCGGTGGACCTGGGAACCCTGCAGGCTGACGCGGAGGGCATTCACCCCGCGCCCGCCACCTTCGATCATGAAACGCTGGTTCTCTTCAAGGATGAGCGCAGCAGCGACCTGGGCAAGGCCCGGGTGTCGGGTTTCCGCGAGGTGACCGAGGGCCGCAAGGGGGGGGTGGTGGCGGCCCGTTACACGAACGGGAAGCCTTTCCTGGCGGGACGCAACTACGGGAAGGGCCGCATTCTTCTGGCCACGTCGGGCTTCGATGTTCGCACCGGAAACCTGACCACCCGGCAGTCCTTTGTGCCGCTGGTCCACGAGCTGGTCACCTGGCTCGCCGGGGCGGGTGGGGTGAAGCTCAATGTGGAGGCGACCTGGCGGCCCGCCCTGGCCCTGCCGGGTGGTGGGGGCCTGAAGGGCACCTATTACCGTTCCTTCGATGAGGACCGGGGGATTGCGGTTGAGCGGGTCGATCCCACCATCCAGTTTGACTGGAAGGACCAGCAGCCCTACCCGGGGATGAACCGGGACCGTTTCAAGATCCGCTGGGAGGGTCATCTCGTGCCGCCCGTGACCGGAAGCTACCGGTTCCGCATGGTGGTGGACGACAAGGCCATTCTCAAGATCAACGGTCGGACGGTCATGCGAGTGGCGTCAACGGGCCAGAGGGAAAGCGGCGAGATCAAGCTGGAAGCGGGCACCCCCGCGCGGATCGAGCTCGATTACCAGGAGGAGTCTTCCCACGCCAGTATCAAGCTTCACTGGCAGGTGCCGGGTGGCAGCAAGATGGAGATCATCCCGGCCCAGGCGTTACTCCCTCTGACCGGCGAACGGGAGAATGAGGTGATCGCGAGGAGCACCGCAGTCGATCCGCGGGGCCAGGAGCGGATGGCCAGCCTTTCGGTGGGCCGGCGTGGACGGGTGCTGGAACTCGATGGGGCTGCCATTCCCGGTCTCTACAAGGTGACCGTGCCGGAACAGCTGCGCAAGGAGATCGAGGAACTGGAGAGTGGGGAAGTGCCCCTGGTGGTCCGGCGGGATGTGCGGGAGAGCCGCCTTGAGCGGCTTGAGGAAGAAGACAAGGAGCTCATTCGCAAGAATATCGACCTGGTGGAGGCCCAGTCCGTGAAAGACGTGCTGGCGGTCCTCAGTGGCAAGGGTTTCGGGAAGGAGTTGTGGAAAATCCTGGCGGTGGCGGCCTTCTTCCTCCTCCTGCTGGAAGTGGCCCTCGCCCGATGGATCTCGAAGTCGCGCCGGACTGCGGAGGATGTGAAGGTGGAGTTTGAAGAGAAGATCGGACCCGATCCGGGAATGCTGGAAAAAATGAAAGGACTCGGGAAGGCGGAATGAGTGCAGGATTGATGATGATCCGTGGATCGCTCGTCTTTGCGGCGGCCTGGGGACTGATGGAGTTGCTGCGCAAGGTGTTCCATCTCGGTACCGGCTGGCCGCTCTGGACCATCGCGCTGATCACGGCGGTGGCGGTCGAGTTCATTATCTTTCTCTACCGCTACGAGCAGAGTGCGGTGGGACGGACCAAGGGGCGTTGGCTGACCGCCCTGCGCCTGCTGGCCCTGGTCGCCCTGGTCTGGATGCTCCTCCAGCCGGTCTTCAGCCGGAAGGTGAACCGTGAACTGGAGCAGGAAGTCATCGTGGTGATGGACGACTCGGCCTCCATGGACCTGGTTGACCCGGGCCAGACGGCATCGCGCTATGATATTTCGAAGGATGCCATCAATGCGAGCGGCCTCTTCGAGGAACTCAAGGGCAAGGTGGGCGTGCGCATTGTCCGGGCGGCGCGCAAGACCCTGAGCGAGGGCGAGGAAGCCGCGGAAGGATGGGACCAGGCCACGGACCTGGCCAAGGCCATGACCACCGTGCTGGAACAGGTTCCACCGGACAACCTGGCGGGCCTCGTGATGGTGACCGATGGCCGGCACAACCGCCCGGGCCGGGTCGAAGACATCGCGCGGCGTTTCGGAATCCTGGATGCCCCCATCGGGGTGGTGGGAATCGGCAGTGAGACCCCGCCCCGGGATGCCGCCATCCTGGAGGTGCGTTCGCCTGATGCCATTTACCTCGGGGACCGCCTGCGGGTGGCCACCGTCCTGAAGTTCGACGGATACCGGGGACGCCGCGCCAAGGTGCTCCTGAAAAAAGGGGACGAGATTGTCCAGGAGCAGGTGATCTCCATTCCCCAGGACCACCACCGCGAGGAGGTGCGCTTCAACGATGTTCCGGAGGAGGACGGAATCAACGCCTACACGGTGGAACTGGAGAACCTCGGGGAGGAGTTCTTTGACAGGAACAACAGCTGGCAGTTCGAGACCGCGATCACCGATGCCCGCACCAATGTGCTCATCGTGGATTCCCATCCGCGCTGGGAGTTCCGCTACCTGCGCAACCTCTTCTATGGTCGGGACAAGTCGATCCACCTGCAATACGTCCTCCTGGAGCCGGATACGATCCAGGGGCAGCAGGTGGCCCCCGTTCCCGCCTCGGCCGCACGGAAGTTCGGCGACGCCCAGGCCACCGGGTTGCCCGAGAGCGAGGAAGAATGGCGCAAGTTTGACGTCATCATCATCGGGGACGTGCCGCCGGAGGCCATCGGAGAAAGCACCTGGCAGACCATTCAGAGCTGCGTGACCGAGCGGGCCGCCTTCCTTGTCGCCATTGCGGGTCCCCGGCACATGCCGCACGCCATCGAGTCGGAGATCGCGCGGGAGCTATTCCCGGTTAATTACACCCCGAGCCGCCGGACCTTCTTCGGAACGAAAGAGCCGCCCTATCGCCTCATCCTCACCGCCGAGGGGCGCAACCACCCGATCACCGCGCAGTCGGACAGCCGTCTTGAGAACGAGCGTTTGTGGGGAGAGTTCCCGGAGTTCCGCTGGCGACACCCGGTGGAAGGTGTGAAGGAGGGCGCCAGCGTCCTGGTGGTGGCCTCCAGCGAAGAGGACGGGGAGGTCTCGGTGAACAACGTGGAAGATCTCAGCAATGCGCTCTCACGTCTGGCGCAACGGAAGGAGCGGGAGGCCAGGAATGCTCTTCTGGTCGCCCAGCAGGTCGGCAATGGCAAGGTGGCCATGTTGCTCACCGACCGGTCGTGGCGGCTGCGGGAGGGTGTGGGCGATATCTATCACCACCGGTTCTGGGGTCAGCTCGTGCGCTGGGGGGCCGGTCCCAACCTGCGTTCGGGCACCGCCTCGGTGCGACTCGGGACCGACCACCTGAGCTACACCGGCGACGACAAGTTACAGATCACGGCCCGGCTCTGGGATGCGGAGAAAAACCCGGTGAAGGACGAATCCCTGAAGGCCGAGGTATGGCGGGACGGCGAGAAGCTGGCCACCGTCCAGATGCGTTACGTCGAGGGCTCCCCGGGGCTCCACAAGGCGCAGGCGGGACCGTTCCCCGGATCGGGGGATTACCAGATCAAGCTGGTGGGCAAGAAGGCCAGCGATCTTCTGGAAGCGGACGGGGAGGGCGGAGTTTCCACGGCCTTCCGGGTGGTGGGGGCCATGAGCCCGGTGGAGCTTTCCGAGACCACGCTGAACCGGCCGCTGCTGGACACCCTGGCCGAGCTCTCGGGCGGGCGCGTGGTGGCCCCGGAGGAGGCCGGGCAGCTGGCGGGTCTGTTTTTGACGGGAGAGGAGACCCGCGAGGAGCTCCGGGAGACCCGGCTCTGGGACCATTGGGCCCTCTTGGTCTTGTTTTGTGCGCTATTAACTTCAGAATGGGTTATTAGAAGACGGAGTGGACTTCCGTAGTATATTCGACCTTCCAGAGATGCGGACGTGTCCGGCGTCTGCCTTCAGCCCCTCAACCACTACCATCCGATGAGTAAGAAACTTCCCCGGGAGATTATCAAGCCCCTGCAAGCCCTCTTGGGACGGGTGCGCCGCATGCAGGTTCTCCGAGGTCTGGCCGCGGTGGCAACTGTCGTGCTGGGGGGGCTCCTCCTCTCCATGGCCGCTCACCGGGTCTTTGGTTTGATGCCGGTGATGGTGAGCTGGGTCCTGCTGGGATCCATCGTGGTGGGGGCGCTCTGGGCGATCAGGACCTGGTTTGTAAAGCCCCTCAGGGATCGCATCACCCTGGTGCAGATCGCGCGATGGCTGGAGACCCGGCACCCGGAAATCCAGGAGCGGGTCAGCACCGCCTTGGAACTGTCGAGCGATTCCAGGGGAGGAGTCTCGGAAGGGCTTCTCCAGGAACTCGTGCTGGAGGCACAGGGGGATGTCAGGGAAGTGGATCCCACCGTCGAGGTGCGGGCCCGCCGAGCCAAGCGCTGGCTCTGGCCGGCGACCGGGTTGGCGACCGTCTTCATCCTGGTCTTCGTGATTTATCCCGGGGAGGCCCAACGTCTCCTGGTCCGGACGGTTGCGCCCTTCAGCGATCTTGGAAATGCCGGAGCGGTACGCTTCACCATTGAGCCCGAGAACATTGAGGTCCTGGAAGGAGACGAGGTAAAGATCATCATCAAATACGCCGATTCCGAGGCGGAGGAGCTTTCCCTCATCATGGAACGTGAGGGGGAGGAGACGCTCACCGAAACCCTCAGGCGGGCCGGGGTGGAAGACGGTGTCAGCCGGTTTGAGTATCGCCTGCCCGCAGCCAAGGACAGTTTTCACTACTTTGCACAGGTCGCAAAAGCCCGGAGCGATGGATACGACGTCACGGTGGCGCCCCTGCCACGAATCCAGAAGGTGAAGGTTGTAGTCGACTTCCCGGAATACACCAATCAATCCCGGCAGGAACGTCCGCTCGAAGGCGGCGTTTCCGCCCTGGGCGGATCGACGATCACGGTGAAGGGCACCACCACCACGGGAGTGGAGCGTGGACGATTCCTCCTGGATGGCAGGGAAGTGGGAACCGTGGGCCTCGTCTCCGGAGCGGACGGAACCAGGGTGTCCGTCAACTGGACGCTTGAACCGGAAAAGGGCGGCCTCGGCCAGGTCATGCTCCATCACGAGCTGGGCCGCGAGATCGAGGGATTGCGTTTCCCGGTCAAGGTGGAGCAGGATGTCGCTCCCAAGGTGGTGCTGCTGGCTCCCACCCAGGCGGAATTGCGCCTGCGGCCGGAGGAACAGGTGCGCCTGGAATACGAAGTCTCGGAAGACTTCGGGGTGGAGTCTGCGGCGGTGGAGCTGCTGGTCAACGGGAGCACGGTGGACCCTTTGCCGGCTGCGGTGCCGGAACAGGATGCCCTGAGCGCCAAGCCAATCTGGCGGGGTGAGGAACTGGTCTCGCTCGGTGCTCTCACCGAAAAGTACAAGAACGCCGACGAACTGCGCATGGCGGTGGTGGTGACTGACAACCTGCCGGAGTCCCTGGGGGGGCCCAATGTGGGACGTTCAGAGTGGCTCATCATCAAGATCGATCGCAATGCGGAGTCGCTGGCCCGCCAGGAGATCCGGGCGCAACAGAGCGACGTGCGTGAGACCATTGCGGAGGCCATCCGGGAGACAAGGGAGGCCAAAAACGCCATGGAATCTCACAAGGAGGCTGTGAAGAAGGACGAGCTCTCGGAACAGGCTGAGAAGAAGCTTGCCGAGGCAAGGGATAAACTTGCTGGTGTCGAGGAACAACTGGAAGAGCTTGCCGAACGGATGAAAAATGGGGTGCAGGCGGCCCGGGCGGACGATGTGCGTGAGGCCGCACAGGAGGTCACTGAGTCACGGGAGAGCCTGGAGGACACCCCGTTGCAGGATACTCCCGAGGGACGCGCGGAGGAGTTGAACGAGGCACGAGAGGCGGCCGAGGAGGCCATTGAGCAGTTGCAGGCTATTCAGCAGGCCGTCCAGCAGGACGAAGGCCGCCTCGAGCAACTGGCTAAACTGAACGAACTGGCGCAGCGGGAGAACGAGATTGCGCGTCAGGCAGCCAACAACGAGCAGCAGCAGGGAGCGGAAGCCGAGGCGAATCAGCAGATCCAGCAGGCTCAGGAACAGGTACAGGCGGCCCTCGAACAGCAGATCAACCAGAACCCGGAAGCGCAGGCGGAGGTTCTCCAGGACCAAGCCGATGCTGCCGCCGAGCTTGCCGAGCAGGCCGCCGAGTTGTCGGAACGCCAGGAGAACCTGGCCGATGCCGCCGAAGCGCAATTGGGAGCGCAGGAGGACCAGCCCCAGGAGGGTCAGCCCCAG
>DLRK01000077.1:0-363 GCA_002501065.1 Akkermansiaceae bacterium UBA7890 | reverse complement strand
GGAAGGTCAACCCCAGGAAGGTCAGCCCCAGGAGGGTCAGCCCCAGGAAGGCCAGCCCCAGGAGGGTCAACCTCAGGAAGGCCAGCCCCAGCTCAACGAAGCACAACAAGAGCTGGCGGAGCAGATCCGGCAGCAACTGCAGGCCGAGCAGGCTGCGATTGTGGAGGCGGCACAGGAACAGCTTGCGGAGGCCCGGGACAATCTGGAGGAGCGGGCCAATCTTCTTCCGGAGGCAGTTGCCCAAGCGCAGGACACGCTGGAGTCAATCGAAGAGGATCTGGGAGAGGCCGCGGCAGAGATCGCGAACGAAACTGCTGAATCGCTGGCCGATTTGGCCCTGCCCAGCGAAGAGCGTGGCCAGCA
>DLRK01000014.1:71870-83805 GCA_002501065.1 Akkermansiaceae bacterium UBA7890 | reverse complement strand
CTGGACCGTGTCTCAGTTCCAGTGAGGCTGATCGTCCTCTCAGACCAGCTACCCGTCATCGCCTTGGTGAGCCGTTACCTCACCAACAAGCTGATAGGCCGCGAGCCCATCCTGAAGCGGCAGCCGAAGCCACCTTTGATCCGAAGACCACATGCGGTATTAATCCTCCTTTCGGAGAGCTATCCCCCACTTCAGGGCAGGTTGCTCACGTGTTACGCACCCGTCCGCCACTTTCACTCCAGTTAGCAAGCTATCCGGAGATCTCGTTCGACTTGCATGTCTTATCCACGCCGCCAGCGTTCGTTCTGAGCCAGAATCAAACTCTCCGTAGAAATTTTGATCGGCTTGATCGCTGTTCAAAGCAATTGCCAAAATTGACCTGCCGTGGAGTCGTGAAACTCCCCGGCTCTGCGCGTCGGTGAAACCAATCACGCAGCACACAATTTAGCTTTATCTTCCCATCCCGCGAATCTGACCGAGGGTGGCACGGAATGTGCAACCAACGATGTGCGCAGACGCGCGGGACCAACACTGTAAAAGAGCTTTCTTCCGTGGGGACGAAAAAGCCGACCGGACTTTCGTCGCGATCGACCTTTTTGGTTGTCTCTCACGTGCCGCTTCGCGCGGCGGGCGGGACCATAGCCGCAAGAATTAGGGCGTCAACTGGTTTCCGCGTTTTTTTGGATGTTTTTTCGAGGCCTCCGCAGGTTAGTCAATTTCCCTTGTATTTAAAGCTCAACCCGGGCCGCCACCTGCCTGCAACGCGGGTTCGGCTATCCTTCCCTGCATTTCAACTCCACGTCGATCTCCAGCTCCACAACCCATCCGCCCCCTTGCGATTGCTCGCCCCAATACTCCCTCCCAATCCTTCCCTCCAGTTCTTCGCAATCGCTGGCCCCGGCCCCTCCCCCCGGCAATCCAACAGGATTCCCCAAATACGCGGCGGGGGAAATTGAACAGAGCCCGGCAACATTGTAGTATTTGGCCGAATGGAGGAGCACACAGGACAGGATTTTCCGCTACACGGCTCCTTCGTCGCGCCGGATTGCCCCACGCTCAATGCGCTCCTGCCGACCTTCATGTTCCACGAACTGATCGGCTGCGGGGACAGGGGGGCCGTCTACCGTGCCCAACAGATTTCCCTCAGCCGGGACGTCGCCATCAAGGTGCTCCCTCCCGAACTCTCCGCTGTCGAAGCCTTCGCCCGGAGTTTCAAGGTGGAAGCCCGCGCCATGGCCAAACTCATCCACCCCAACCTGATCGGGATCTATGACTTCGGGGAGGTGGCCGGCATGCTCTACCTCGTGATGGAGTTCATCGACGGCAACGTCCTCCATCGCTCCATCAAGGGCAGGAAAATCGAACCTGTCCAAGCCGTCGAAATCGTGGAGGGGGTGGCCCGCGGACTCGGGGAAGCACATCAACACGGCCTCCTGCACCGCGACATCAAGCCGGCCAGCATCCTCATCACCCGCAAACTCAAACCGGTCCTGGGTGACTTCGGACTGGCCGGGCGGTCCGACGACATGGGCCCCGGCCTGAAAATGGGAACCCCCGGTTACGTGGCCCCTGAAGCCCTGCACGATTTCGCATCTGCCAGCCCTGCTTCCGATGTCTACTCCCTCGGCATGATCCTGCATGAACTGGTGACTGGAATCGCACCCGCCCCGGAGACGACTGCCGATCTCTCCCTCCTGCCCGACCTGCGCGGACTATCGCAACTGGCAGGCCGTGCCCTCGCACCCGATCCCGCGCAACGACCGGCGGACGGAAAGGCCTTTGCCTGCGAACTGGAAACCTGGCTGGAAGCCGCCCGCCAGACCCACCCTCCCCTTCTCACCGCAGCCACCCCGGGCAGGCCGTCTCCCTCCCTCCTCAATGCTCCGGCAATCACCTCCTCCAGATCCCGCCCGGGCCTCTCACCCCTCCTTGCTCTGGTGGGGCTGATCATCGTGGCTGCGATCGTCTTCGCGCTCACCGGAGGCAAGGGCCGCACTGACCTGACACAAAATGAAACCGGGAAACCAGGAGCCAGTGGTTCATCCCGCAACACCACTACCCCCCCCGCACCCGTCCCGGGTGATTCCTCTCCCCATTCGTCTTTCCCTCTTGAAGCGCACAAGTCCGAGATGCGCAATTCCCTCATCAGCGCAGCAAACGACCTGGTTGTGGCCCGGCAACGCAATGTGGTTGCGTTCCAGCGCGAGATCGTTGGCAAGGAAACCCTCTGGCAACCCTACCTCTCCCTGATCGATCAGGGACGCGGCCTGCTGCCCCGCTACCTTTCTCCGGAAGCGAAGATCACCCTGGATACCACCATGGTGGATCTCCTCAACCGCTACGCCTTCGACCACCAGGGACAACTCGAATACCGGCATACAAACATGGTGAAACAACTCCACAAGGAGGGTGTCGACACCCTGCGCCGGGAAAACGCCCTTCCCGGGAACAGGCTCTTCGAAAGCGAGATCCACTGGATTGAATGGTTGGGCGCCAGTCCCTTCAAGGCGCTGGCCCGTCCCCCCGACGGTGAGTGGGTCCTGCGCTTCGGTCCCGTGGGCGCCAGCGCCGTTCACCTCTTCTTCGAGGGAGGGTCGACTGCGCGGGTGATCGATGGCGCGGAGCAGACGAGTGGAACCCTCTCCCTCACCGGGGATGGCGAACTGCACATCGTCCGCCCGGAAGATGCGGGAAGCTGGACCCTTCGCTGGCGCGAACCGTGGCTTGAGGGACGGGACCAGAAAGGACGGAAGGTGCGCTTCCGACGACAAAACTTCGCCTTTGAAGTGGAAGGGCTGAGCAACCCCCGGAACACCACCCATCCCGACCCACAAGATCCTCCCCCCGTTGATGTTGCCCCCAGGGATCCGCAACTTGCCCGCCTTCAGCAACAGTATCGCAAAACCCTCCAAACCCGGCTGGCTACCTGGTTCAGCTCTTATGACAAACGCATCGGGCAGCTCCTTGAGCAGGCCGGAAAAGGCTCCGACAACCCCACGGTCAAACATCTCGAAGAAGAACGAGAACGCATCGCTGCACTCGAGTGGACGCATGGCTACCTCGCCCCCCACTCCATTATCAGCAACAACTTCGTGCCTCCTGAACTGAGGAGCCCCAAGACCCAGCTGCAGGCCCAGGTCGTCTCCACCCTGATCGAGATCCAGGAGACCTACCGCACCTTCCTCCTGAAACTCCAGCGCAACCGTCTCAATGCCAATGCCAACACCGATGAAATCGACAAGGAACTGGCGCCCTTCCTGACCCTTCGAAAGGTCAACCTCGAAGACGTCTACAACGCCCAGCCGGACAGCAAGACCTGGATCGGAAGCACTGCCAGCCAGATCGCTCCTGCCTTTACCGGCTACCACTCGCCCCGCGGCGTGAAATACGATATCGGCGGGATCCTGCAGCTCAACTCCGGCATTTACCCCGAGTCCAATTCCCGCCTCCGGGGTAGGGACATGAATGCCTACTATGGCCGGAAGTGGCCCCTCGCCGTGGACATCCCGATCTACCAGAAGGCCGGAGCGCTCTATCTGGTGGGAGGGCTGATCTGGAGTTACTGGGAAGAGACCGGGACCAAGGTGGCCCAGGTCACCCTCAACTATCTCGACGATAGCAGTTCCAAGCCCTTCCCCCTGCTCTACCGCCATCACATTGCGGACTGGTATTCCTCCCGCGATATTCCCGGAGCCAATCGTATCTGGCGGGGCAAGCGGCGCGACAGCGGAAACCAGACGGCCGTCTACGAGATCGAGATCCCCAATCCCGATCCGAAGAAAGCCATCAAGTCGATCAGCATCGAATCAGGGCACAACGCTGCCGGGCCATTCATCCTGGGCATCAGCCTAGGGACTTCCCTGCCGGGAGGAAACGACTCTCACAAGACAGCTCCCGGGTCAGCGGGCGAATCCCCGTTCCAGCGGGCGGACCGGGAATTGCAGAAGCGAAAGGCGGAACAGGCGGCGGAACGGGAGCGCAAGAAGGCGGAGGAAGCCCGGCGCAGGCGCGAGGGACTGGGGAAGTAAGCCTCCGGTAATCCCGCATTACTCTGCTCCCTGACGAGGCTCCCCCCATTCCCTTTCCCCGGGGAGCGGGCAGCACCCGCCTATTCGCATTGCCAACCACCCCCCTGCCCCCTATCACAGCGCCACCATGAAACTGCTCAGCACTCTCGCGCTCATGCTCACGTTGTCAGGCCTTGCCCTGGCTGACCATCACAAGTCCAAGGACAAGGACGGATTCTACGAACTCTTCAACGGCAAGAACCTCGATGGCTGGACCATCAACGAATCACCCGCCTCCTGGAAGGTCGACGATGGCAAGATCATAGTGAAGGGACCCCGCTCCCACCTCTTCTACAGCGGCAAGGTGAACAAGGCCAATTTCAAGAACTTTGAGGCCAGGCTCCAGGTCCTCACCAAGAAGGGCGCCAATGCCGGTTTCTACTTCCACACCAAGTTCCAGAAGAACGGCTGGCCCAGGAAGGGATTCGAGGCCCAGATCAATGCCACCCAGGGCGACCCCAAGAAGACGGGCAGTCTCTACGGGGTGCGCAATGTCATGAACACTGCTCCCCACAAGGACGAGGAGTGGTTTGACTACCACATCGCGGTGAGGGGCAAGACCATCACCATCAAGGTCAACGGCAAGACTACGATCGAGTATACCGAACCCAAGGAAGGCCCCACCAAGGCGGAGCGCGGCGGCTTCGACCGCTTCCTCGACAGCGGCACCTTCGCTATCCAGTGCCACGACCCCGGCAGCGAGGTTCATATCCGCAGTGTCAAGGTCAAGCCCCTCGACTAGGTGTGGCCAGACCTTCCCAAGTCGGAATCTGAAGGTCGCGCAAGTCGAACATCATTCTCTGGAACGCTCCCCGGTCATGCGCCCGGGAGCGTTTCCTGTCTACGGGACTACCCCTGCCGGAGAACGCCATCCCCCCGCCGGAGGCTGAAGTCCTCCAATCACAAGGTTCCATCTACCCCCCTTCCCTCCCTTTTCGACAATCCCGTGATCGATTTTCGGCCGCAAAAACCGTAATCTGGCGCAAGCGTACGGAGCCCTTCCACAGAAGGTGGATCTGTTGCACCCCCCCTTAACACCGATGGCAGATCAACACAGGGCAGCCGATGACGCCTTCGGGACTCCGAAACCGGAGGAACTCAATGCCCTCCTGCCTGCCTACGAGGTCAAACAACTGGTGGCCCGGGGCAGCATGGGAGCAGTCTACCTCGCCCGGCAGAAATCCCTCGACCGTGATATTGCACTCAAGGTCCTCCCCAGGAAGTTCGGCCGCGACCCTGTTTTCCGTGATAGTTTCGAGGAGGAGGCCAGAACCATGGCCAGGCTGCGCCACCCCAACCTGATCGGGGTGCACGACTTCGGCGAAATCAAAGGCTACCTCTACCTCATCATGGACTTCGTGGACGGGAAGTCCCTTCGCAACTCGACGCGCGGCCGGGCCATCGCACAGAAAACCGCTGCTCAAGTAGTGTTGTCCATCTGCGAAGGGCTTGCCCAGGCCCACAAGGCCGGAATCGCTCATCGCAACCTCAAACCCTCGAACATCCTGATCGGCTCCAACCGGAAACCACGCATTGGTGATTTCGGCCTGGTCGATCATGCCAACGGAACGGAGGACTGCGTCTCCCCGCAGTATGCCAGCCCGGAGGCAATGCAGGATCCTCCCAAGGCCAACGAACGATCCGATGTCTACTCCGTGGGCGTGATCCTCTACGAGTTGCTCACCGGTGAACTCCCCGGCGAGAACTACGCTCCTCCCTCCCGGTCCAAGGCTCAGAAAGTAGACGCCCGGTTTGACAAGATCGTGCGTCGGGCCCTGCATCCCGCCCCGGGCATGCGCTTTGCCAACGCCGAAGCGATGGCCAGGGAACTCGAACCCCTCCTCGATCACCTGGACGACGAGGGCGGAAGCAGCCTGCTGGGTGGCAGGAGCAACGAATCCGCAGCCGAGCTGCAGACTGCCGACGAAGTGGAGGAATCCCACGAACGGGCGGTCCAGCAAAATGAGACTCTCGCGGCGATGGCGGCCACCGAGTCCAGACGTTACGACCGCCTGATCGCAGCCAAGATCCTGATAATCGCCATCCTCCTGATGGCTCTCCTCTACGTGTGGTCCCGCTACAACCAGAGAAAAGAGGAATCGGAACGCCGGGCCGACATGGCTGAAAGACTGAAGGGTGCAAATGACTCGAAAGGCCGGAAAAACCCCTGGGCCGACCTCACCAACAATCCGCCCCCGGACAAGCCGCAACAACCCGCACCCTCGCAACCACGCGAATGGACCCTCGGCAATCTCCAGGACCAGCTCCTTCGCGGGGAGCGGAGCCGGTTCCCGGAAGGCACCTGGGATCTGGCCGACCGCAAGGTCTATTTCGTCGGGTCAGCCATGAGCTGGGGCGACGCCAGCAAGTTCGCGGAAGCCCATGACGCTCATCTCGCCACCATCCGCAACGAGGAAGAGCGGCTCGCCCTGATCTCCCGGCTCCCCGAGGGCAGGACCATCTGGCTGGGAGGAGGGATGACCGGGGCGAAAAGCTGGGGATGGGTGGATGGAACCACCTCCGCACTCAGCAAACCCGTCGAGGCGACCGGCCGCTACCTCAATATGAGTGGGAGCGGAACGATTCGTGCCCTTGCCGGAAAGACCAGGCATCCCTTTTTCCTCCAATGGCATCTGGATGGAAGGAACCCGGGATCCTTCAATGCACAGCTTGAGCGCTTCAATTTGTCGATTGATCAGCGCCTGCCAGCCTTCCCACCAGGCACGGTCACAAGTGGAGAGCGTCACTACCTCGTAGTGGAGCGAAGGCTGGGATGGGAAAAGGCCCGCGACCTGGCCAGGGAGGCTAATGGCCACCTGGCTATTCCTGGAAACCAGGACGAACACGACTACCTCGGGCGCGTGCTCACCACCTGCCTGAAGGAAAACGCGGCGGCCTGGCTCGGGGGCTACTACGCAGGCGCCTCCTGGCGATGGATCACCAAGGAACCCTGGGCTTTCACCGCCTGGTCACCACAGCCTGCGCGGGGCTTTGATCCCGACGCCACTTCGCTCTGCTTCAAGACCGGAGAGGAAGCCGGATGGGATAACGTGGATCCCGCCCTTGAACTACCCGCCTTCGTGATTGAGTGGAGCAAGGACCAGTTCGCAGGAGAGACCCCTCCGCCCGGAGACCCCGGGTCCTGGACGAAGCTGCGCAACCAGTGCACGGTCAATCTCACCAGCAAGCAGGAAAGGTTCCTGAAACTTCTCAAGGACAACGGCACCGCCATGAACACAGCCCTCGGGAACTGGCACAACGGTCTCGCCCTCCAGGATCGAGGACGCCACTCCATCGCGTTCCAGCAGGCCCGGGCAAAGGTTGCACAGGATGGACGCATCAACGAAGAAGGCCGGTTCCCGCCCCTTCCCGCCGGAATCGCCTCAGTGTGCAATGCCCACCTCCGTGAGCAGCGCGAACTTGACCAGGAATACGCCGAGGTGCTGGAAACCGCCCGCAAGACCTACGTTCAACAACTGGGAATCATCCTTGCGAAAGCGCAGCGCGAACGCCAGTTCGCCCAGGGCATTGCGATTGAAAAGGAACTGGAAGCAGTCGATGACGTCCAGTCCTTCGCAATCCACTTCAAGATCGCGGGACGCAGCAGGTGAGCTTAATCGCCAATCACTTCCCACAGTGTGGCCCATCAGTTATTCGTCCACGGTTGACCCCTATGCTGTAATATCTCATTTCTCCGCATACAATCAAACCCATTCGATGAAAGCACTCCTCCTCCTCGCCTCGGCATCCCTCTACGCCCAGGCCGATCCGTGCATCTCCTCCTGGTACACCGAGAAGTCTGGAAGCTACGCCCGGATCTACCGCACCCTGGCCGACGAAAGCACCGGAAATGCGGTCACCACCTGGAGCCGGGGCCAGGGCAGCCAGAACCAGCCCACCTACGTCGGAGTCCACAGGATCGAATCCTCTGCCGACTGGGTCTACATCCACACCACGGGACTGGCCGCCAGCCACGTGATGGGCCCCTGGTATCTCAACGAGGCCAAGACCCAGATCTTCCCCAACTATCCGTCCAACCAGGCCGTCATCTACCGTATCCCGAGGAACCCGACCATTCCCACCAACCGCACCGCCACCTCGCTGGGTTCCATTGGATACTTTGTAGACGGGGTGGCCCAGTTCGACGGTCAGGACAGCTTTTCCTACTCCAACTCCGGGGGCCAGGACGCCACTCCCGTCAATGGGCTCGGCCGCGGGGACGGCTACTGGACCCGCGATGCCTACGTCAACGAGGGAGTCACCTTCGACAACGCCATGGCGCACCAGGCCGGCGGCAATCATCACTATCATGTCAATCCCCCAGCCCTCCGTCATGTCCTCGGGGACAGCGTGGATCGCAACATCTCCGCAAACACCTACACTGAAAACTTCAACGGCCGACACTCGCCCATCATCGGCTGGGTCTCCGACGGCTATCCGATTTACGGACCCTACGGCTACTCTGATCCCGAGGACCCTTCCAGTCCGGTCCGCCGCATGATCCCCGGCTATCAACTGCGAACCGACCTCGCCAACGGTGCGCTCCGAGCCAGTTATCCCGCCTGGGCGGTCCGGTTCCATGGCGTTGGTCCCGCCCTCTCCGGCACTCAACTCGGTCCCCGCGTCAATGCCAGGATCGGCGGCGAAACCTATTCCCTCGGTCGCTACATGGAAGACTATGATTACATGGGAGATCTCGGCCTGACCCTTGGAGAGGATTTCGACCTCAACGGGCAGAACACCCGCTTCTGCGTAACCCCGGAGTTTCCCGGGGGCACCTGGGCCTACTTCACCTGCATCGATCCCGATGGCGTCCCGGTCTTTCCCTACAACATCGGCCGCCAGTACTTTGGAGCCCCGACGGGTGGAACCGTGAATGCCGTCACGGAAGACACCACCGTTCACTTCCTGGGCGGACCCAACATGGAAGACAGGATCGAAACCGTCCGCCACGATCGCGATGCTGATGAAATCGTCCTCACCTGGTCCACGGTTGAAGGCGGCACCTATCAGGTCGAATCCTCTCCTGATCTCCAGGCATGGACCGAGGAAGGCGCGGAGCTCAGCGTGGAGGCCAATCAGGTGACCATGACCGATATCCGCGATCCCGGAGGAAACTTCTTCTACCGCCTCACCCGCATAAGCATCGCGTCCTTCGATCCAAGGGGCTTTGACTCCCAGCCCAGCACGGGCGGGGGCGGCGCGGACAACTTCGTCGCCACCTTCACCGGACCTCCCCTTCCTCCGGCCAATCTCATCGAGGATTTGCGGATCGGCTCCCCCGGCATCCCGGCCACTCTGGTAAGCCGGGATTCGAACTTCCAGCTCACTGTTGCCTTCGATGCCACGGCACTGCCCCCCGGGAATCACGCGGTCTATGTGATTTTCACCCCGCCCGCACGGCCCCGGCTCACCCTGACCTCCACCAACCGGTTCTCCCCCTGAGGGTGGCCGCCGGCTCTCGACACTCCGCCTGCGGTCCGCTTCCCCATTGGCAGGACCCCGTCAAACGACTATCCTCTCACTCCAGGATTCATGATCGGGCGCCTCCTCTGCATTTGCGGTCTGCTGACCGTCACCCCCCACCTGCAGGCCACCGTCTCTCTTGAGTTGAGACACCTCTGGGAGGACAAACCCCTGGCCACGCCCAGCAGAGCCTTCGTCACCAGGTCCGGGGAAACGATCGAACTTTCCCGCCTCGCCTACCTTCTCTCCGATCTCCGCCTCCTCGGTCGCGGCAACAGTACCTCCTCCGGCACCTGGTTGTCCCGCAACAACTGGTTCGCCCATGTGGACGCCTCCAGACCGGGCGGTATCAGCCGTCTCCATCTGGGCGACCTTCCCCGCCGGACCTACACCGTCCTGCAGTTTCAGGTCGGCCTCGACCAGGAAACCAACGAGGCCGATCCCAGCCTCCACCCGGCGGATCATCCCCTCAACCCCAACCTCAACAATCTCCATTGGACTCCCCAGGGTGGCTACATCTTCCTCGCCATGGAAGGCCACCTTCGCAATGGCGGCAATACCGGCGGCTTTGCCTACCACCTGGGCAATTCCTGGAACCGGACCGTCATCTCCCTCCCCCTCTCGCTCGAATTCACCGATCCCGTCACCATTGCCATCGATGTTCATCTCGATCGCCTCTTCAATGGCGACGAACCGCTCCAGATTGCTGCCAATCCTTCCACTCATTCGCGTAAGGGCGACGGGATCGCGCAACTGCTGAAGAGCCGACTTCCCTCCGCCTTCGCGATCCGTGAAATCCGACAGACGCACCTGCGTGCCAGGCCAGAGTCTCCCGCTCCCGGAAATCTGATCGGCACGCCCTATCGTTTCCGGCTGGCCCGGGGCTTCCCCATTCCAAAGTTGCCCACCGCCCCCCCGCTCACCAACGAGGGCGTCGCCCTGGGCAAACGCCTCTTTCACGACCCCCTGCTTTCCGGCACCAGCAAGCAGTCCTGCTCCTCCTGCCACCAGATCGCGCACGCTCTTTCCGATTCACGCCGCTTCAGCGAGGGCGCAAGTGGATCCCTGGGAACGCGCAACGCCATGCCTCTCTTCAACCTCGCCTGGAAAGACTCGTTTTTCTGGGATGGTCGCGCCCCCTCGCTACGGGTCCAGGCCCTGCAACCGATCCAGAATCCCATCGAGATGCACGAGTCTCTTCCCAATGCCATCGCCAAGCTGAAAGCCTCTAATTACGGCCCCCTCTTCCAGGCGGCCTTCGGTAGTGCCGGGATCACGAAGGAGCGCCTCGGAATCGCCCTTGAACAGTTCCTGCTGACCAGGACCTCCTACCACTCCCGCTTCGATCAGGCGGCCAGAGGTGAGGGCGGACTGACCGACCAGGAGAAACGCGGCTTCGAACTGTTCATGACGGAATACGATCCCCGCCGCGGTCTCAAGGGAGCCGATTGCTTCCACTGCCACGGTGGTGCTTTCTTCACCGATCACCGCTTCCACAACAATGGCCTCCGCGATGATGATGATCGTGGACTGGAATCGGTGACCGGCAGGTCCACCGACCGCAATCGCTTCATCACGCCCTCTCTCCGCAACATCGCCCTCACTGCGCCCTACATGCATGACGGCCGCTTCCAGACCCTGGAAGCGGTCATCGAGCACTACGACTCAGGACTCCACCGCAGTTCGACCCTCGATCCCAACCTGGCCAAGCATCCCCCGGAGGGGCTTGGCCTCGGCATGGAAGACAGGAACGCCCTCGTTGCTTTCCTCAAAACGCTCACCGATCCCCAGTTCCTGCCGGCGGCGAAGACGGGGAATTAGCACTGCACCTCCGGACGATGACCCGCTCCGCGCAAGGTGCGGCGCGAACTGACCTTCGCCACTCCCTGTCCCGAACTTCATGCAAAGTTGTTGGACTACTCGGGCTCTTCAACCCACAGTGAGTCTGTTGAACCTGCCCAACTCGCTCACTGTCTCCCGCCTCGTTCTCACGGCCATCTTCGTGATCGGCTTCATGCTGGGTAGCCGGGGGCCCATCGGCTACGGCATCGCCCTGGTGGCCTTCGTCGTGGCTGCCATCACTGATTTCCTGGATGGTTACTTCGCGCGCAAACTCAACCTCGTCACCTCCCTCGGCAAACTCCTGGACCCCATCGCCGACAAGGTCCTCACCGCCTCCGCCTTCATCTTCCTCTGCGACCACGAGGAAATACTCTGTCCGGCCTGGGTCGTCGTCGTCATCCTTGCCCGCGAGTTCCTGGTGACCGGCCTGCGCCAGATTGCAGTCGAAAAGGGACAGGTTATTGCCGCGGACTGGAGCGGCAAATGGAAGACCGGATTCCAGATCGGATTCTGTATCACCGCCCTGGTCTGGCTCTTCCTGGAGTCCCTCGGACTGGAGG
>DLRK01000014.1:69893-71546 GCA_002501065.1 Akkermansiaceae bacterium UBA7890 | reverse complement strand
CCTCGGACTGGAGGGATTTTTCCTCGCCCAACTGGCCCACCCCGACTCCTGGCTCATGCCCTCCTTCCTCTGGCTCTCCCTCGCCCTTACCATCATCTCCGGTCTCCACTACGTCCGGAACGGACGCCACCTCCTGCGGGACCATTGAACGTTCAATATCCGCCGGAATCATAGAAAATCCTGGTGGATCGAGGGCTGCGAGGTGGTTCTTTTCAACTGTTCCCGGCGGAGCCAGGACCTGCTAATAGAACGCTTTCCGGACAACCGTTGTCCTCGGAAGAGCCTGAATTCATGGGCATGAGACTCTACAGGAAAACAAATCCTTTTCGCCTGATTCTACGGATTGCCAAATAAGACAGAATCAGGTAGTATCCCCGGAGTTATGAAACGATACGCGTTGATCAAGCCCGCCGTCCTTGCTGGTTCGGCTCTCTTCGCGGGATTCGCCTTTGCCGGCGATCCTGCTCCCAAAGCAACCATTGCCCCTCCCTCTGACATCGAGGCCAGTTTTGGGGTGGGATATACTAATGAGTATGTCTTCCGCGGTGATAACCGCGGAGACGATCTCTTCGAGGCCAGCATCGGCGTCTCCGGTAGCGGATCCCTCCTCGGGCTTGGAGATCTCGATTTATCGGCAGGGCTCTGGCTCGGAACATACACGGCTCCTGGCCAATCACGCACAAGCTCCCTTAACCTCAATGAGATGCGCATCAACATGGAGGCATCAAGGTCACTGGGGTGTTTCGACCTCGCGGTCGGGGTCACCAATTATTCCTACTATGGTCAGACAAGTAGGGCGGACAACCTCGAACCCTACGTCGCCCTCAGCACCGACCTGGCCGGCCTCGCCGTGGGTATCGGCCTCTATGACACCGAGGACGCTGACGATCCCTACTGGGAAATCACCGTGGGCCGATCCGTCGACCTTGGCGGTCTTGCACTCAGCGTAGACGGAGTGGTTGGCACCTTGAACGAATTCGATGATACCTTTTACGGTGTCTCGGTCAGCCTGCCCATTTCAGCTTCCGACCGTATCACCGTCACTCCCCACGTCTCGGCCATCTTCGGAGACACCACCAGCGACGACGACGAGTTCACCGCTGGCGTGAAGCTCGACTTCGGGTTCTAAGAACTCCGGAATCGTAGGATCTCTAACCGTGAGGGGGAGCCATCAGGCTCCCCCTTTTCGTGAGTATCAGCCAAATCCGTCTTTTTGACCCTCCCCCGGGTCTCGCCGGGGAGTTAGCTTAAGTCATTAAAAATGGGGATAGCCTTGGATTCTGTCACCTTATCATGTGATCTCCCATGATCCTGCAGGTTGTCAAAGAGCCCAAGAGAAGATAGAAGCTGCGCCGTCATGAAACGAAACGTATTCATCAAGCCTGCCGTCCTTGCTGGATCGGCCCTCTTTGCGGGATTCGCCTTTGCTGGCGACCCCGCCCCTAAAGCAGCCATTGCCCCTCCTCCCTCTGACATCGAAGTCAATATCGGGGTGGGCTATACCACCGAATATGTCTACCGAGGCATTAATTGGGGTGACGACCTCTTCGAGGCCAGCATCGACGTCTCCGGCGACGGAGTGTTGGCTGGTTGCGATCTCAACTGGTCCGCTGGACTCTGGCTCGGAACCTGGAGTGGCACAAAAATGTATGC
>DLRK01000014.1:681-69572 GCA_002501065.1 Akkermansiaceae bacterium UBA7890 | reverse complement strand
ACAACAGGCAACGAGATGCGCATTTACGGGCAAGTGTCAAAGTCCGTGGGCAACTTCGACCTGGCGCTCGGGGTTCTCAACCGCTCCTTCTATGGTTGGGGTGGTGGGGCACCAGACGCGGACCGTCTCGAGCCCTATGTCGGCCTGAGCACGGAGCTCGCTGGATTCTCTCTTGGTGCTTCTGCCCATTTCGACGAGAGCGATACGAATATCTATGACGACCTCTTCTGGCAGGTCACCGCGGGCAAGGGGTTTGCCGTCTCCGGCAACGCCACGCTCAGCGTGACAGGATTCTACGCTGCCTACGAAGGAGGGGCTGCGGATGGTGCAGCGGTCTACGGTGTCGCGGCGGGCCTCGACATCGCGGTCTCCGACAGCGTCACCGTTACCCCCCACGTCACCGCGACTCTCGGCGACACCTCGACCGATGACGACGAGATCACCGCAGGGGTGAAGCTCAACTTCGGATTCTAGGAACTCCGGAATCGTTAGATCTCTAACCTTTAAAAAGGGGGGGCCGCCAAGGCTCCCCCTTTTTCGCGTCTGGACAGCGAGCTAGCGCTCGTCATCCGCCGCCTCACCCTTGTCCTCCCCGCTGGGATTTCCACCCGCGGGAAGTGTCGCCGTCTCCTCCAGGATTCCCGTCTCGCCCTCGCTCCTGGCCACCACCACCGCCGCGCAGGAATCGCCCAGCACATTGACTGCGGTCCGACTCATGTCGAGCAGGCGATCGACAGCGAGCAGGGTCATGATCGCGATCTCCGCTCCCGGGATCCCGGAGTTCAGGAGAATGATGAAGATCGCCACCAGGCTGGCCGAAGGAATTCCTGCCACCCCGATACTGGTGAGCAGGGCCGCCAGCACCACGATGAATTGCTGCCCGAAGCCCATCTCAATGCCCATTACCTGGGCCACGAAGATGACCGCCACGCACTCGTAGAGCGCAGTGCCGTTCATGTTGACCGTCGCGCCAAGCGGAAGGGTGAAACTGGCGATTTTCTTGGAAACACCGGCATTGTCCTGAACACAACGCATGGTCACCGGCAGAGTAGCGGAAGAGGAGGCGGTGGAAAAAGCGGTCAGAAGGGCGGTCCGCATGGCCTTGAAGTGCGCCAGCGGATTGACCTTTCCCACGTAGCGCAGGATGAGTGGCATGATCACCACAAAGTGAATGAGGAGGGACGCCAGCACCGTGAAGAAATACTTGCCAAGAACCACGAAGATCTCGCCGCCCGACTTGTATACCACGGGAAGTAACAGCGCGTAGACCCCGATCGGAGCGAGCGCCATGATCCAACGCGTCAGCAGGATCATGACATCATTCAGCGATTGAAAGAACTCCCGCATGGTCCCCATGCTGTCCACGGGCAATCGCGTGGTGGCCACCGCAAAGAGAATGCTGAAGAAGATCAACCCCAGCATCGCACGGTTGTCCGAGGCCGCCTTCATCACATTGGTGGGAATCATCCCCTTGACGAAATTGGCCATCAGCTTGAAGAATCCGCCCGATCCAGGGCCGATGCCTTCGGCCTCGGCCTTTGCGGCCGCGACCTTCTCCTTGTCGCTCTCCGAAGCACCCTCGAATTGATTCTTGAATGCTTTCTCGATGGTCTCATTCGGCTCACCGTCAGTGAGTCCCGGCTTGATGAGATTGACCATGGACAACCCCACCAGGATCGCGAAGAGACCGGTGAACGCGTAGAAGCCGGCTGTCTTCCCGAGCATGCGCCCAAATCCCTCCATCCCGTGCAGGCTCGCAATGCCCGCCACTACCGAGGAGACAATCAGGGGCACGATGATCATCTTCAACAGGTTCATGAAGATGTCCTTGCCGAGGAATTCAAAGGTCTTCACCGCACCTGAGATGAATCCCGAAGCCCCCGACCCGTCCTCACCATCGAGGCCACGAAACAGGAAGGCGGTCAGCGTCGCCAGGACCAGCGCCGCGAGGATTTGCCAGTGCGGCTTGATCTTCGTCATCCTCGGCATCCTACCCAAATCCGGGCCCTGCGGTCAAATTCTCCCGTCAGATCCGCGTTGTCACCACGATCAGGAATCAACCTCTTGTCGCCGGGAATCGAAATCCCTCCCCCGGCCAGCGCTTCGGTGGAGCGGACCTTGGAAGCCATCGTCTTCGCGCGCCGGTCGCCCACTCCGGGCTGACTGGGAAGTTTCCCGAATCTGTTCTTTCAGCCGTGCCGCCATTGCGGGCTTGGCAATCCGGCGCTATACGGAGTCGATGTCACGCCCGGTCCGCACCCGCTTCGCCCCCTCACCCACCGGCTATCTCCATGTGGGAGGGGCTCGAACCGCGCTTTTCAACTGGCTCTTTGCCCGCCAGCACGGGGGTGCCTTCATTCTCCGGGTGGAAGACACCGACGAGGCCCGCAACACCACCGAGGCGCGGGAGGCCATCTTCGAGGGGATGCGCTGGCTTGGTCTCGACTGGGATGAGGGACACGACGCCGGAGGCGCGTGCGGCCCGTATTTCCAGTCGCAGCGATCGGAAATCTACGAGAAATGGTTTGAGCAACTGCGCACCGCTGACCGTGTCTACCAGGACGAAGGAGCCTGGCGCTTCCGCTTTGAACGCAAACCGGTCACCATGCATGACCTGATTTGCGGGGAGGTCACTATTGACTATCGTGAAGAGTCCAACACGCCCGACATGGTGGTGCGACGCTCGGATGGATCCTTCGTCTTTCATTTCGTCAACGTGGTGGACGACCTCGAAATGGAGATAAGCCACGTCATCCGTGGTGAGGATCACCTCATGAATACCCCCAAGCACCTCCAACTCTTCGAGGCGCTGGACCAGAAGCCGCCCGCCTACGCGCACATCCCGTTGATCATGAATGCGGATGGCAGTAAGATGTCCAAGCGGGATCAGGGAGCAGCGGTCCACGAATACCAGGAGCGCGGCTTCCTCCCGGCCGCCGTGAATAATTTCATTGCCCTTCTCGGATGGTCGCCGAAAGACGACGACGAGATCTTTTCGGCTCCGGAGCTGGTGGAACGTTTCTCTCTGGAGGCTGTCAACCGCTCCCCCTCACGCTTCGACTGGGACAAGTGCCAGTGGCTCAACCAGCAACACCTCATGGCCCTCCCGCCCGATGAATTTGCGGCCGCGGCGAAACCCCATGTGGAGCGCTCGGGTTTCACCATGACCGGGGACTACGAAGCGATGGCGGCCAGCGTGCAGGAGAAGGTCCAGACCCTCTCCGAGGTGGCCGGCATGATCGACTTCTATCTCGAATTGCCTCCTCCAGACGAAGAGACCATGGGCAAGGTGCGCAAAAACAGTGATGCTGCCGCCCTCCTCGGCGACCTTGCCGCGCGAATGCGGGAGATCACCGACTGGTCGCTGGCCACGGAGGCAATCGCCGCCACTGCCGGGGCGCACGGCGTCAAGCCAGGCAGGCTCATGTTCCCCCTGCGGGTCGCCCTTTCCCGGCGGGCTGCAGGTCCGGCACTGAACGACATGCTTGCCATTCTGGGAAAAGAGGAGTCCATTCGCCGTATCGAACTCCTGACCGGGGATCTCTCCTGAGAACGAGGACGCACATGAAGGATGTCTATACTCTCGATGACCTGGTAAGCCGTTCACGGTTGGACGAGGGAGCAGAACAACCCGCGCGCCTCGCTGTGCTCGGGTCCCCGGTCGCTCACTCTCTCTCCCCTCAACTCCATCAGGCTGCCCTGGATGAAACCGGAACCGGAGGACGCTACATCCGTCTTGAGGTGCCTGCCGGGGAAGTGAGCGGAACCCTCAACCGCCTGCAGGAACTCGAATTCATCGGAGCCAACATCACGGTCCCTCACAAGTTCGAGGCCCTCTCCGCTGCCGACGAGGTGGATGGCGCGGCCACCATGCTCGGGGCCGTGAACACCATTCTCTTTGAGCGTGGACGCAAGCTCGCCTTCAATACGGACGGACCCGGATTCGTGCGCGCCATTCACGAGGAGTTCCTGGTGGATGTGAAGGACCTGCGCATCATGGTGGTTGGCGCGGGGGGGGGTGCCGGGCAAGCCATCGCCGCCCAGTGCGCACGGGAAGGATGCGAACGGCTCGTATTGGTCAACCGGACGGTAGAGAAGGCCGAGGAACTGGCTTTGCGCCTCTCTTCCTGTTTCGAGAGCGAGCGTCTGGAGGGACCAGGGGAACGCCTCAAGGTCTTCCCCCTCGACTCTCCACAACTGGTGTCTGAATCCGATCATATCGACCTCATCGTCAACACCACCTCGGTGGGTCTCAGTCGAACCGATCCATCGCCCCTGCCTCCCGCCTGCCTCCAGCCTCACCATCTTGTCTTCGACACCATCTACAATCCGCCCCAGACCCGCCTGCTGGGAGAGGCCTCCCAGGTGGGTGCCCGGGGCGCCAATGGCCTTTCCCTCCTTCTCTACCAGGGAGTGCTTTCCTTTGAACTCTGGTTTCCCGGTCGGCACCCGCTCGCAACCATGCATTCCGCCCTCCAGGCCGCGCTCGGCCAACCCTGAACCGGGGCATCAGAACATCCGAAAAGAGCGGACCTGTCGCAACAGAGATCAGAAACCATCCCGGAGTTGATCCAAGCTGGCATCCAGGCCCCTCAGGGAAGCACCCACTCCTTCGTGACCAGTTCCATGATTTCCAACTGGTTCACCTTCCCCCCTCCCGCCGGTTTCGACACGCGGACAATAGCGCGGACTTTCTCTTTCCGTTCCAGGATGAATCTCCCGAATTGGAAGAGATCGAGAAGTTTCTCGTCGAGGGAAGATCCCGCCGGAACAAACCCCCAGAGCTGCAGATCCACCCCGGGCATGGTAATGAGATACCAGGACCGCTCCTGGTCTGGTCTGCTGTCAAAATGCGGTTCCTTGTGAAGAACGCAGCGCAGCATGACGTTTCGCTCCGCCTCCACCGTGGACACTTCGCTGATCGGCACTTCGGACCAGGCGGTTGAGGCGGCCCAGTCCATCCGGAGACCCTCTTCCGATTTGACGAAGTAGGAACGGAAAAGGCTCTGATCTTCCCGCGATCCCTTCAGCACAAGAAATCCAACGTTGTTGGCATCTCCAATGGTCCATTCGAATTTCCGGGGATCCGCTGTTTGAAATGGTGATGACCACCCCAGACCCCGGGCGGAAATCTGACTGCGGGAAAAGTCTTTCCGGCGAAAAACAGCATCAGGGACAGTCCCCTCGGGGGACTGATTCAGTTTATTGAGGATTTCGATCGAGCCGACGAAGGAATCGTGCGGATTGTTCTCGAACCAGGCCCTCGGTCCCATCGGCTCAAACTTGCCTTCCTCTTCAGAGACGTTGAAGCTGAAATTGAGCTGGTTTTCATAACGAGAATTTCCTTTCTCCCCTCTGGTGAGAAGGAAAGCCGTAACGATGGCGAGCACGGGTATGAGAAGGGCGAAGATCCATAGCAGGATCCGGGACAAACCCCGCTGTCCACTCCCGGCGTCCCCCCAACGCTCCTCCACCGGTTTGCCCTCCTGCTGTGCGTCCTTGGCGGACTTCAGGCGAGCCAGCTGATCCTTCAGGCCGATCGCACCCATCTCCTCGTCAGCGTGCATATCCCGCAGGATCTCCCGCTTCTTCAGGAAAAGCGTCTTGCGGGATTCGCCGCGTCGCTTACGGCGTTTCCGGACGACCCTCATGCCTTCCGGCAGGCCCTTTGAGGAGTCATTCGAACTGGATGCGTTATCGGCCATGGGGTGTCGGGGTGGGAGAAACAGGATAATGTCTTTCAGCGCAAAGGCAATTCAGCTCCCGTCTCCCGTGTCCGCATCCGGTTTCGAAAGACTCTCCTCATCGCTTTCAACAGGTAATACCTGGCTGAAATCCTCCTCGTAGCCATCCGTCCACCAGTTTCCGGCCAACACTTCACCAACCTTCAGGAGGCGCCGGTTGTCGGCTGTGCTCTCCCAGTAGAGCTTGACCCGGACCCGCCGCAATCCCTCGGGATCGTCGTGCCAGAGCCCAGGCTTACCCGGTTCCCAACTCTCCGGATCACGCTCCAGAATCTCCTGCAACCGCAGGCCGCTCTCGGAATCCCGCGCTACCACCACTGGGGGAGAATCCTGCCGCCATATTTCACTGCGATCCTCCCGGGGTTCGAAGAACTTCAGGACCATCACGGGTTGTCCCCCCTGGAACCTCACGGTCGTGCGGCGCACAAAAAGGCGGAACTCACCGGGGACATTGTTTCCATCGACGTCGGATCGAAAGAGTTGCCAGGAGTTCGGCGAATACCTCACCAGTGCCTCCCAGTCGATCCTCCACTTGTTTTCATCACGCATGAAGGTCACCTCCCGGAAGTAGGGTTCCGGCTGCTCCGCCACGGGTTGACCGTCTTCATCCTCCACCGGCGCAAAGTCCACCTGGAAGACAGCCTCGATCACGGGGTCATCAGGCGAATGAAGAATGAGGTTGGCCTTCGATACCGTGACGCTACTTCCGGCAGGCAACTTCCACATCTGGTTTCGTTCGTAATATTTCGCCATCTTCGGAGCAACCTTCGCCGAATCCCAGACAAACTGTGCCCGTCCAGTCCAGATCGGCTCCTTGAGGAATTCAAGCAGGGTGGCGTGACAGACGGGCAGCTCCTTGATCAGCAACTCCTCCATTCCTGCCTGCAGGGAGGCCCGTCGCCCAACCTCCTCCTCCTTCTCCTCACCGTCACCCTCAGCACCCTCAGCACCCTCAGCACCTTCACGAAACTTCACGAAGATCACCACCAGCATCACCAGGACAGCCCATCCACCGAGGAAGAGCAGGGGACCGAAGGCGATCCTCTTGCGCTTCTTGCGACGCCGCACCACCTTCTTGTGCCCGTCGTCGGAAACAAGCTCGTCAGTGGGCCGCAGAGAGTCTGTTTTGCTCTCAGCCTTGACCTCGTCAACCGTCATCACATCAGAGGGCACTAATGCGACCCGGCCTGTGGAATGGCGGCGGGTGCTCACATTCCGCTGAACCATCGCTCCCTTGGCAGTAGCGGCCGCCTGGTCGGCCATGCGAGGTGTGATGGCTAACGACTTACCCAATTCATACCCGCACTCCCCGCAAACCCGCTCAGCATCGGCCTCCACCGAGACCAGCGCACCACAGGACGGGCAGTGATAAAATTCCTGCGAGGTTTCAGGCATGAATCTTGGGGACGGGCCTACGGCCAAGGGAGATATTCACAATCACCTATTACCCCGCGACATTCAAGCCTTGAGGTAGGCTAAGGCTCCGGGGTGACCGTGGGTGCAAACCAGTCGATGTGAACGAATTCCACAATCTCCAACTGATTTGAACGCGCCCCTTCAGGCCCCTTTGCGACCCGGACCGTGACCCGTCCTACGGTGTCCATGAATACACGGCCGTTAAAGTGACTCATTATGCTCTTGTTGCTCTCGCTGCTGCGCCGGGCAAAAGCCCACACAAATTCCCCCGGATCACTGTGATGAAGCGTATAACCCTGGAATTCTTCTTCCGGAAAACTGGGAGTGTAGAAATTCGAAGGCTTGACTATGCAACGCATCAACTTCGACTCCTCGCCCGTAAGTTGATCTACTTCGCCTGGCAGAATCTCGCTGTAGCCCTCGCTGGCCTCCCAGTCGTACTTGAAGGAATCGCCCTCCTTGGTGAAGTAGGCCACCGCCCGCAGGTGATTCGAGTCCAGTCCCACCATGATGAGATACGCATACTTCCTGGCCGAGGCTGCGTGAAGTTGACGCTTGCTGAGCGGATAATGACGGACGGGCACCGGCTTACGCTCCGCCCATGCCAATCGCCGCAGCCGGGACTCTTCGCCTCCACGAATGAACTTGGCCAACTCCGGCCCCTCCACGGAATTCGCCTTATCCAGAAGATCCATGAGTTCGGGCAGAATCTCATCGGCCCTGGCAACGAAGTCCGTAATTGGAACGTCCCTCAGATTCTCGTTCATCGTCAGCCGATCCGGTTCCTCCAGCGAGGCCGGCTTGACTGGAATATTGAAACTACCACTCAGGAATACCCAGAGGACAACAATGCATAACGCTCCGGCCAGCACCCACCACAAGGACAACATCTGGTTTCCCGTCCAGGCATCCTCCTGCTTCGCCTCACCTCTGCGGTGCCGTTGCCGAGCTGATTCGGGGGGCTTCTTGCGAAGCCGTGCCATCTTCTTGTATCCCTCGTCGGAAACAATCTCGTCAGTGGGCCGCAGAGATTCTGTTTTTCTCTCAGCCTTGGCCTCCTCAACCGCCATCACATCAGAGGGCGCTGGTGCGAGGCCTACGGGACGGGGGCGGGTGGTTGCATTTCGCTGAACCACCGCTCCCTTGGCGGTAGCGGTCGTCTGTTCGGCCATGCGGGGTGCGATGGCTAACGACTTACCCAATTCATACCCGCACTTCCCGCAAACCCGATCAACATCAAGTTCCACCGAGACCAGAGCACCACAGGATGGGCAGTGATAAACTTCCTGCGAGGTTTCAGGCATGAATCTTGGGGATGGGACCTAGCGAAAAAGAGAGATTCACGATCACCTATTCCCCCATGACATTCAAGCCTTGAGGCGGCCTAAGGCTCCGGAGTGACCGTGGGGGTAAACCAATCCCCGTGAACGAATTCCACAATTTCCACCTGATTTGAACGTGCCCCTTCAGGGCCCTTTCTGACCCGGATCGTGACCCGGCCTTCGGTGCCCTGAAATAAAGGGCCGGAAAAGTGACTCGCTATTCCCTTGTTGCCCTCGCTGCTGCGCAGGGCAAAAGCCCATACGAATTCCCCCGGATCACTGTGATGAAGGGTATAACCCTGGAATTCTTCTTCCGGGAAACCAGGCGTGTAGAAATTCGAAGGCAGGATTATGCAGCGCATCAACTTCGACTCCTCACCGGTCAGTTGATCTGTTTCGCTGGGGAGGATCTCACTGTAGCCCTCGCTGGCCTCCCAGTCATACTTGAAGGAGTCGCCCTCCTTGGTGAAATAGGCCACCGCCCGCAGCCACTCCAGATCCTGTCCCACCATGATGAGATACGCATGCTTCCTGGCCGAGGCTGCGTGAAGTTGACGAGTGGTGAGTGGGTGATGACGAGTGGGAACCGGCTCACGTTCCAACCATGCCAGTCTTCGTAGCCGGGACTCTTCACCCCCGCGAATGAGCTTGGCCAGCTCCGGACCCTCTGCGGAATTCACCTTCTCCAGAAGATCTGCGACCTCGGGCAGGATCTCATCGGCCCTGGCAACGAAGTCCGCAATTGGAACATCGCTCAGATCGTCATTCATCGTCAACCGTTCCGGTTCCTCCAGCAAGGTTGGCTTGACTGGAATATTGAAACTACCACTCAGGAACACCCAGAGGACAACAATGCATAACGCTCCGGCCAGTACCCACCACAAGGACAACACCTGGCTTCCCATCCAGTCGGCTTCCTGCTTCGCCTCACCTCTGTAGTGCCGTTGCAGACCTGATTCGGGAATGCGCCTCGGAACACTCACTGATCGCGACGAGACCGGAAGATCGTCCGGGGCAGACCCATCCGGAGGGGTGCTCCCCCCCCGACTGCCCTGCGCTCCAAGCACACGGGGCTCCGGTTTAATCTTGGCAGGCTCGATCGGGGATGAACTGCTCACGGCCCTCCCGGAAGCTTCCGGCTTTGCGCCGGAGAGATTCAGATCCTCAAGTTCTTCGTCAAAAAGCTCCTTCTCGCTCAGCGGATCGTCACCGGAAGGGAGATCCCCCTTCCGAGAGGATTTCTTATCCCGGAGACGACGAGCAGCATCCCACATCGGCACATGCCGCTGCAACTTGCCCGAAGACTCATCCGGTTGGGGAAGGGCCGACTTGCGAGGCCCGGAATCTTCCGGTGGGCCAGTTGGTGGTGGGAGCTGAGCCACGAGCCCGAAGGCTAGCGCCCTCCTTAATATCAGCAACTTAAATCTGGGTCTCCTCTCTTCTCAGGCGAGCCCCCCTGGACACCACTACCATACGCAGGCGGCAAGCCGAACTGTTGCCTCTGACGCAGCAAGAAGCCCACTTTATCCGGGATCCGGGTGTCAGTCCAGGAGCGCCCTCATGTTGCCGAAGAAATCATTTACGTCATCATCGTCGGCGAGGGCATTCATCTCTTCCACGTAATCGCGCTCCACGATCCACTCCTCACCCAGTTCCTCCAGGAAGGAGCTTGGATCGCATCGCACCAGTTCGCCATACTTCCTGCGCAAAGCACAATAACTCAGGAAGAGCTGCTTCTGCGCCCTTGTAATCCCCACGTACAACAAGCGGCGCTCCTCGTCCCTCGTTCCCTCTTCCGTACTTCGCCAGTGTGGCAGCACCCCCTCCTCCAGTCCCACCAGGAACACCACCGGAAACTCCAGTCCCTTCGAGGCGTGCAGGGTGATCAGGGTAACCCCCGATTTCTGCTCAAGTTCCTCCTCCGGCTCTGCGTCAAGGGCAGCCTCGTCGAGAAACTCCTGCAGGCTCCTGCCCCTTTTCATGGCGTCGGTCAGAGCCACCCCCACCTCGCCCACCGCCTCCCGACGCTGCTCCCGTTCTTCCTCCGTCCGGCAGGAACGCATGAGCCATGAGAGGTAGTCGATCTCCTGGAGCAGTTCGTGCAGGGCTTCCCCCACCCGATCCCCGGCGCCCCTGAACCGCGAGGAAAATCCCTCGATCAACTCCACGAAGGACCGCACCGCTCCCGCCCCCCTGGCGGACAGCTGCCCGGTGAAGGACTCGTCCTTCATCGCTGCCCAGCTCTGCACGCCATGTTCACGGCAGTGCTCCAGCAGCAGCATCGCGGTGTTGGCTCCGATCCCCCGCGGCGGCGTGTTCAGGATCCGCAGGAGAGCCACATCCGCCCGCGGATTGGCGAGCACCTGCAGGTAGGCCAGCACATCACGCACCTCCCGCCGGTCGAAGAAACTCTGCGCACCAACCAGGCGGTAGGGGATCTCCTCCTGTCGGAAAATCTGCTCCACCTTCCGGATGTGGGTATTGGTCCGGAAGAGGACCGCAAAGTCCTCCCAGCGCCCGTTCTTCCCGGCCAGGGCGCGCCGGATTTCCCCGGCCACCCAGAAGGCCTCCTCCTCATCACCCGGGAGAGCCATGAGCGCCACCTTCTCCCCACCCCTGATGGTGGCCCGCAGGGTCTTCTCGTGCCGGGAGGGACTGTTCCGGATCAACTCATTGGCAACGCTCAGAATGGCCTCCGTACTCCGGTAGTTGTTCTCAAGTCGCACAACCTTCGGGTCCGGGAAAAAATGCCCAAACTGCAGGATGTTGCTCACCTGCGCCCCCCGCCAGCCATAGATACTCTGGTCGTCGTCACCCACCACGCACAAGTTGTGGGGCGGCCCGACGAGCTGCATGAGCAGGTCCATCTGCAATCCGTTGGTATCCTGGAACTCATCCACCGTCACGTAGTGGTAGCGCTCCCGCCAGTAGTCACGCGCCTCCTTGAATTCGCGCAGCGCCTGCTCCGCCAGGACGAGCAGGTCATCGAAATCGAGCGCATTGCGCGCACGCAACTCGCGCTGGTAACTCATTGCCACCGTCCGGATGAGATCGTCGGGAATCTCCCCCACCGGCATCCCGGAATTCTTCTGCCGGGACACCGCCGAGGCAACATCCCAGGCCTGGATCTTCTGTTTCGCCCCTCCGTGCCGGACGATGAGCTGTTTGATCAGGCCGTCCCGGTCACTCCCCGCCGCGATGCTGAAATTCGTGTTGTAACCCAGCAGCCCCGCGTGCACCCGCAGAATGCGCACACAGAGGGAATGAAAGGTGGACACCGTCATTTCCTCCGCCGCTTCGCGGCGCACCATTCCACCCACCCGCTCCCGCATCTCGCAGGCCGCCTTGTTGGTGAAGGTCACCGCCAGGATGTTGCGGGGTTCAGCCCCTTTCTCCAGCAGGTTGGCGATGCGGAAGATCACGGTGCGGGTCTTGCCCGTTCCCGCCCCGGCCAGGATAAGGACCGGGCCCTCGGTACTCTGCACCGCTTCGGCCTGGGCCTCATTCAACCCCGCCCTCAACGATCCCTTGCCCGGTCCCCTGCCCATCTGGTCCTGATGGAGAAGCTGACGGAGCCAACGCACCGGGGAAAGTGGAATATGAAACCAGGCAAAAATTTCTCCCGGGCCCCGGCATGGAGTAAGGGAGGGCGGCAAGACCGACGGTCCAATATTCCGGCGAATGCGGAGCCAGCCTTGCCACCCATGAGCACAGCAGTCACAGCCCCGGCATCCGGGTGTGAACGATATGAAGAAGACCAGGATTCCCAGCCCTCCCCCCTCTCCGTCAAAAATTCGTGAATTTTCAACGCCAGCTGCTCATGGTGGTCTAAACGGCCCTTTTAACGTAAAAAGAACCCTCACCCGCATTTGCTGCCTCTTGCACTCTCATGAAAGGAGCACTAAGATGCGCTCCGGGTAGCAACCCATCACCAATACCATGTTTGAAAGTTATCAGAATCCCTACGTCGTGGCCGCCGCGCCCGAGGATGTGCGGGCCACCTTCATCCGCCGGACCTACGGACACCTGGCCGCCGCAATCGGTGCGTTCGTCGCAATCGAGTTCCTCCTCTTCCAGATTCCCGGGATCGATAACAAGGTCATGAGCCTCCTGGCCCGCAGCCCCTACAGCTGGCTCATCGTCCTCGGCGGCTTCATGGTGGTCTCCTGGCTGGCCAACAAGTGGGCGCTCACCTCGGCCAGCAAGGGAATGCAATATGCGGGACTCGGCCTCTACGTGGTCGCCCAGGCCGTGATCTTTCTTCCGCTTCTGCTCATCGCTGCCAGTCCCAGATTCCTCAATGCCCCCGAAATCATCGGGCAGGCCGCCATCATTACCGGCACCATGTTTGCCGGACTGACCCTCATCGCCTTCACCACCAAAAAGGACTTCTCCTTCCTCGGAGGCATTCTCAAGGTCGGTTTCCTGGTGGCCCTCGGCATCATCGTGGTCTCCATCTTCATGGGCTTCAATCTCGGCCTCCTCTTCTCCGGTGCCATGGTCCTTCTCGCCTCCATCTCGATCCTCTACAGCACCAGTAACATCATCCACCACTACGGCACGGAACAGTATGTGGCAGCCGCTCTCGGCCTCTTTGCCAGCGTGGCTCTGCTCTTCTGGTACGTCCTGCGTATTCTCATCATCCTCCGGGGCAGCGACTAGGCCCCAGCCCTGTATTTCCCTCAATCGCGCAGGCAGGCTCACCTGCCTGCGTTTCTCGTGCCGCCCGTCAGGAATCCCAGCACGGGCGCGCTTCCATCCAGACCCTGGCCGCTCAGGCCGGAGACCGGTGAATGGCCAGATCCACGCCCTCCCATTTCGCAATGAGAGCTCGGGCTTCCTCATCACCCATCACGGCACACGCCGTGGAGAGCGCATCGGCGAGGCAGGCCTCCCCGGCTGTCACCGCCACCACTCGTCGATCTTCCGCGCAGGCTCCGCTTCTCGGATCAATGAGATGGTTCCTGCCGGCTCCCGTGCCAAAATAAAATCCCGAACCCGAGGAGACGGCCAGAGCGCGATTTCGCAGGGACACCTCCTCCCCCGCCAGTCCACGCAAACCCACCAGCCAATCCTGCCCGGAGCATTGCCCTCCCAGGGCATAGAATTCGCCCAGATTCACCAGGCAGTGTCGAGCTCCCGACTCCCGCAGCAGTTCACAGGCCCGGTCCGTAATCCAGCCCTGGGCGATGCCATTGAAGGTCATCGCCATGCCACTCTTCCCGAAACTCACCTCCTCCGCCGCACAGCGGACCTGCCGGTAATCAACCCGGGACAACTGACGGACCTGCTCGGCAGGATCAATCCCGTCTCCAGCCTCCACCACCTCGCGCAGCCACTGCCAGTAGGGTTGCACGGTGGGATCAAAGATGCCCCCCGACCGTTCCGCTACAACCAACGATTTCCTCACAAGGTTCACCAGTTCTCCCGGCGGATTTCCCAGCCGCCCCTCGCGGTTGAGCTGGCAGAGGGAGGAGTCCGGAAGGTAGAGTGAAAACAGCGCCTCCAACCGCTGCATTTCCGAGACACAGCGGGCGATCAACTCCTCCGCTTCACCCACGGGCAGGTCGTGAACGGCCAGATCCACCTCGGCACTGAAGAGGACGCCCCGCCACCGCGTTATCTGGAAATTCTGCCGTGTCCGGCAACTGGTGCCCGCAAGGGAGGCGGCGGTGACCCCGGCCAGGATCGAAAGGGAACGTCGTCGTTTCATGTCAGTTCCGTTTGAAGAGGAGGCAAACGCCAAAGAGGGTGAGAATAATCACCGCGATCCCGGTCAGATCAACGAGGAAACGGCCAATCTTTCCCATCAGGCTTCCGCTATGCAGGTCCGTGATCACCCGCGACCAGGTGAACTCGGCATTCTCCATCAGGACCTGCTGCAAGGTGGCCTTCTCCTCCGGGCCCGCCTGCAATGCATTCCATTCCACCGTGCTCTCCACGGGCGCAGTCTCGAAATCGAGGAGATTCTGGCCCAGAACATGATGATCGGCACTGCTCTGCAGGTGCACCCGGTGGGAATCATCAAGGCCTATCCTCTCGATGGGCACGGCCGGGAGAGACTCCTCCCCAAGGCGATCCAGATAGCCTCCCTGTGAATCGTAGACAAACACCTCGCTGGTAGTGGCAATGACCAGTTCCTTCGGCCGGGCAACCGCCCCGACCAGCACTCCACTCTCCTCCAGGATCCTGTTGTCCACGAAAAGCATCCCGCCCCACCCCGAGATCGTAAAGCGCCCGGCGGAGGTCACGGTCGGATTGCCATCAGGAATCTGGTCGTAGCGCCTCAGAAGCCCGGTGGATTTCACCATTTTCCGGTCGAACCCCAGTGCCTCCTGGTGGTGCAGGAGCAGCCCGGTCACGGCAAGCCAGAGCAGTGGAAGCGCGAGTATCGCACCCAGATAACGATGCCATTGGCGCGGACTCCACTTCCGACGCTTCTTCCTGGGCCGCTCCCCGCACATCTCAATTCATCTGGGCCGAATCTGTTCGAGATAAATAGCAACCCGCCCCAGCTCGGTCAAGGCCCTCACCGACAAGGTGGCTCCCGCAATGTTGTTGATGCGACGGCTCAGTTTTCCATTTGATCCCAGCGTCACGCCCTTGAACTGGTTCGTGAAGGATGTGCCCCGCGTCTCCGCTCCGATTGTCTCACGGTAGATCAGGAGCTTGACCTGCTCGATCTTTCCCTCTCTCAACACGAATCCCGTGGTTATTGGCTGGGTCTTACCGATTTCATCCAGGATCACCACCATCCTGCTCCCGGAAGTCCAGTAGCGCACCCGCGAAGGCCGGTAGGCATGGCCCAGCAGACGCTTGATGCGGTCCTGGTGAGCCGCCGTCAGGGTGAGCATCCTGGTCGAGGGGATCCGCCCCCCGCAGGCTGAACGGATGAATTCAGAGGGTTTCTGATAAACCGTAGTCGCCGCCTGCCCGGAAAGGGAGGCGGCAACCAGGGTTATGAATGTCAAAACGCGTAGCAACACGCTGTGCTCAACAATTAAAAGCTGTAACCCACTCCAAGGTTGAAGGAATCATTTCCCTCCTCGTCGGTGTAGTCGCCCTTGAAGACGACATTATCGACAGGCCAGTAATTGACCCCCACCGAAACCGAATCGATCGCACCGCCACCAGTGTCCCATTCATGATAGCGTGCGAAGACGCCCATCTTGCCATTACCAAAATCAAAGCCGTAGGAAGGCTCGATGTAGTATCCCCACTGATCATCCTTGCCGGCGGCGGCGGCGGCGGCTCCATCAATATCCCAGCTTGCAACCAACCCGCGCAGGCGGAACGCACCCATCTGGACATCGGCCGTCGCTCCAAGAAGTAGAGCCGATGCATCGGCCCCACCACCCTGTGTGATATCAGACTGATAGTTGGCGAAAGCGGAGACATTAACCCCGGAAATACCACTGTAGGTGACGCGGGCCGTAGCGGCGGCGTCTTCGGCCACTGCCTTGGCAACCTTCTGACGTCCACTGCGGATGTTGAAGGTATCCGTCTTCAGTCCGGAGTGCACTGCAAGATCCCAGGAGAGACCGCCCTCGGTGCTTCTGGACAGGGCCAGACCGGCCTCCCACCAGGTTGACGGAATAATGTTCTTCTCCACCGGGTTGCGCTCAACTCCGTAGAAGGTGTCCGGCTCATGCCTCTCATTGAGAGTCCCCACGGGAACGAGGAAAAGACCGACCTTCAGGTGCATCCCACCATCAAAGGCCATGTCGATGTAGGCCTGCTCCAGCTCCACTTCGCCGGGCTTGCCATCTCCCGAAAGGGAGTGCTCCAGCTCCAATTCCGAGTTGAAGGTGATGCGGTCGTTGAAACGATGGTTGAGGAAAAGTACCCAGCGGTGGAAGTCGACCGCGTTGTCCTTGTCGCTATTCAGGTTGAGGTGCAACTCGCCGTAGCCACCCAAAGTGGTGCCCTCAAACCAGTTGTTACCACCATAGTTGGTGCTGCCATTGTTATAGGCTTCGTCAATGGCCTCTTCCCCTTTCGCAGTCACCTGCGCGGCAGATGCCAGGATTCCAAGGCCAAGGATAAGGGGCCCAGAGGCCCGCCGGATCTTAGTAGTTCTCATTCTAAGGTATTCGAGTTAGTCGCCTTGAAGAGCGGTGATAATCACAATTCCCTCAAAGGCTTGGTATTCTTTATCGCGACTGAGTCTCAACAGCAAGAAGTTTTTCAGTTCAATTCCTTTTTTTCGTAAGCTGCTTATAACAAATATCTTGTGCCCTAATCAGGAGGGAAACTCCTCTTTCTCTTCCTCGATACCCAGGTTCAGTTGCCGAATTGCGGTGCCCCGAACCATCCTCGGCATCCTCCCCCTCTCCTGCATCTCCAGGATCTCCCCTCCTCCGGTCCCGGGGGAACCCGGCCAGCCCCATCCTCTTTTCCCTTCCGCTTCATTCGGCGCCCCCCAGAGTGACCGCATGTCTCGTCCGCTCGTCACCTTGCTCGCCACCTCTGTTCTCTGCTCTCTCGCTCAGGCGGAAAACAAGCCCTCCCTGCGCCGGGGCGGTTATTTCAAGCCCGAACAGGGGAAGGCCGAACTGGACCGCATCGCCAAAAAGATCCCCGACCTCAAGGCGTGGAAAAATCGGCGCGCCGCAATTCGGCAAGGTATCCTGGAGGGGGCCGGTCTTCACCCCCTCCCGAGCCGGACACCCCTCAATCCGCTCCGCCACTCAAAGCGCAGCCACTCTGGATACACAGTCGAGAACGTCGCCCTTGAAACTGCTCCCGGCCTCTTCCTCTGCGGAAATCTCTACCTGCCCTCTGACCCGCCCGGGAGCATGCCTGCCATCCTCTGCCCCCACGGCCACGCCCGCGATCCCAACTACACCAAGGAAGGACGCCTCCGACCGGAAATGCAGTACCGCTGCGCCACCCTCGCCCGCATGGGGGCTGCTGTTTTCTCTTACGACATGGTCGGCTATTCCGATTCCCGCAAGCAGGGCTGGAATCACAATCACGGAGATCAGGTTCTGCGTCTGCAGTGCTGGAACAGCATCCGGGCCGTCGACTTCATGCTCTCCCTGCCCAGGGTCGACCCCGATCGAGTAGGCGTAACGGGGGCCTCCGGCGGCGGCACCCAGACCTTCCTTCTCACCGCCCTCGATGATCGCATCGCAGCAGCC
Organism: Akkermansiaceae bacterium UBA7890; assembly: GCA_002501065.1. GTDB lineage: Bacteria > Verrucomicrobiota > Verrucomicrobiia > Verrucomicrobiales > Akkermansiaceae > Roseibacillus_B. Next base: position 51,947 of record DLRK01000014.1, on the reverse strand, counting down.
GCTCCATGCGTCATGGTCTCTGCCCACTTCTACGGCGGCTGCGGATGCGAGAGTGGCCTGCCCATTCACGTGCGCCCCCGTCACATCACCAACAATACCGAGATCGCAGCCCTCTGCGCCCCCCGTCCCATGATGCTCATCTCCTGTGGTGGCGACTGGACTGCCAACACGCCCGGGATCGAGTTCCCCTTCGTGCAGCGCATCTACGAATTCTATGGCAGGAGAAACCTGGTGGAAAATGCACACCTCCCCAAGGAGAACCACGACTATGGCGCGTCCAAGCGGCAACCCATGTATGACTTCTTCGCCAGACACCTGAAACTCGATCGCAGCAGGTGGAAAACCGCGGACGGAACAAAGATAGACGAATCGAAAGTCATTATCGAATCCCACCAGACCCTGCAGGTGTTCACCGAAAAGCACCCTCTCCCCAGGCACGCCCTCAAGGCGAACTCCAGGGTGAACCTACCGCGCTGATCTGGCGGAGGCCTACTTCGTCTCCTTCCAGTCCCGCCACAACCACCGCATGGTGTCGGGGAAGATTGCACCCCCGTGCTTTCCATTGTGGCCACCCTCGCCCCAGACCGTCCGGTGGTCGTATTTCCTGAACCGGAGAGCCTTCTCCATCTGCAGATTGCCCAGCCACCAGTTGCCGTGGGCGTTGTCCAGGTCGTTGGAACCATCCTGCAGGAAGACACGCAGCGGTTTGTTCTCCGTCTTGCGGATAAGGGCCGGATAGATGTGTCCCCCCCGGATGTTGGTAAAACTTCCAATATGACTGACCACCTTGCGAAAGAGATCGGGACGTTCCCAGGCGGCGGTAAAGGCACAGATTCCACCCGAACTCATCCCGCAGATCGCCCGCATGGCGGGATCATCGGTGAGCTGGTGGGATTTCCCCACCTCCGCAAGGATCTCCTTCTCGAGAAAGGTCACGTAGTCGGCGCTCAGCGAATCGTATTCCACGCTGCGATTTCTCTTCACGCCCGGGGGGGCTTTCCACCCCTGCCGCCCGTCGAGCTTGTCGGTAAAGAGCCCCGGATTGAGAAAAATCCCGATCGTGACCGGCATCTCGCCCTTGTGGATCAGATTATCAAAGACGATCGGCACACGGATGTCACCCGCCTCATCCACGTAGGCATGGCCATCCTGGAAGATCATCACCGCGGCCGCCTTGCTTCCGTCGTATTGGGCGGGCACGTAAAGATACCACTGCCGCAGCGTCCCCGGGAGGATTCTGCTCTTCCACTCGTGACGGGTGACCTTGCCCCGGGGCGCGCCAGCCTGGCGCTTTGAGTCGGGGCCATGAGCAAAGGTGGGATTTCCGGGGTTACCCGCCTGGCCCGGCGCGGGGAGGGGCAGGCTGCAGCAGAACGTGAGGAGGAATAGGAAAGAAAGACGGATCATCTGGCAAAACGACAGCTTTCCCTGCCCTTTTACTGTGACCGTGCAGGATCACACTGAAAAAAGGTCCGAAAGTGCCCCGGAACCAAGAACCCGATTACCCATCCCTCGGCAACTTATTCACATGCATTCCGCCTGCCCGGCCCCAGACATCCAGGGGATCTTCCCGCCGTCATGAGGACATGGTCAATTTTCTACACAAAAAATCGTAACCGATCCGCTACAAAAATAGCATTTACCTCGTAGCCCATAACCCGCAGAAAGCGAAAAGCAATCTCCTCTTGGCTCCATTGAGGTGTTAATTCTCGCTCAAATCGAACAGAACTCAGCAACAACATGAAGAAGCTGCTCCCTCTCTCCGCCCTTCTGGCCCTCACCTCCGCTCCACTTCCGGCGGAACCGGCCCTCCACCTCAGCACCTCCACCCTCACTCCCACCACCACCCTCAAGCTCAGTTTCGAGAAGGCGATGGTAGCTGACGACCAGGTGGGCTCCACCGGGCCCAACGCGATGATGAAGATTGATCCTCCCCTGGCGGGCGACTTGAAATGGATCGAACCCAACGTGGCCCTCTTCGAGTGCAAGGGCATTCCGGCCCTCGCCACCACTTATCGATTCTCCCTGCCCTCCGGCTTCAAGCACCTTGATGGAACCGCCCTCCCGGAAACCAACCTCCGGACCGTCCAAACCGCCCCGTTCCACTACCAGACCGGCTACTGGCGCGGCACCACGCGACAGCCCGATTACTTCCTGCGGTTCAACGACGCCATCGATCCTGCCGCGGTCACCGGCAAACTGCATTTCGTCGACAAGAAGGGCAACACCGTGGCCGCCACGGTCCGTCAGGGCATCTACCGGGACGTCAAGGCAAGGGGGGCCCTCGGTCCCACCTGGGAGCAAAGTTTCCAGTCCTGGAAGGCCCCGGATATCACCAACCTGGATCCGGAAACCGAAATTCCTGTCGCCATCACCGCATCCCCGGTCCACCCCCTGCCGGTGGGCGAAAGCTGGAAGCTGGTGATTGAACGCGGAATCACGAACAAGTCCACCGGGGCATCCACCGTGAAAGCCATCGAGCGCTGGATCGGCTCGGTGACCAAGTTCGAGGTCGCCTCCATCCAGGCCGTCACCCGCGTCGATGCCAAACCCTATATCAGCATCGGGCTCTCCAAGAAGCTCCCCGAGGACGTCAAGGCCTCTGACCTCGCCGGGTTCATCCAGATCGATCCGATTCCCGCCAACATGGAACTGGAGGCCAGCCGCAGCCTGATCTCCATCAAGGGCGATTTTCCCAACCGCTCGAAATGGAAGGTCACCATCAAACACGGCATGACCGCCTTTGACGGATTGGCCATGCTCGAGTCCAAGAGTGAAGCGATCCGCTTCCGGCATCTTCCTCCCATCCTGACCGCCCCCAGCTACGCCGCCGCTCAGCTGGCCATCGGAAGCCGCACCTACAGGATGAAGACCGTCAACATCGCGCAGGCCCGCATCCGGGTCAAGCGCCTGACGGGCGAGGATGCGGTGCGGGCTTTCCAGGGCTACCGCCATTACAGCGGAGATGGCCCCGGTAAAGAGCGCATCAAGGAACGTCATACCATCCCCTGGTCCCTGGTGGCAGGCGAAGCGATCTACGACGAGACCGTCACGCTCACCAACGCTCACGACACCACTGCACCCATCGAGATCAAATGGGATGAAGTCCTTGGAGCTGGCAAGGCGAACGGCCTCCTCTTCGTCTCCATCGAAGCCGATTCCAAGGAAGGAATGGAGAGTCCGTTCCTGAAGAAGAAACTCACCCAGGTCTTCATGCAACTCACCGATATCGGCCTGGCCTGGAAGATCAACGAGGACAGCGCCTTCATCTACGCCTACTCCTGCAACACCGGTCAACCCCTCGCCAACGTGAACCTCGACGTCTTCGGCGAGGATGCCGGGGCCCTGCAATCCGCCCAGACCAACGAGTCCGGGGTGGCACTCCTCCCCCGTAGCATGACCCAGCGCCATCTGCGGGCCTCCCTTGGCCAGGACAGCATGATCATCGACTTCGACAGCAGTATCCCCACCGTTTCCATGTGGCGCTTCCCCGTCAACACCGAGTGGGATCCTCAACTCCCCGACAAGCGCACGGCCCTCCTCTTCACTGATCGCACGCTCTATCGTCCCGGCGAGGAGGTCCATCTCAAGGGCATCGTGCGCCGCATCAAGAACAACCGCAGTATATTCGATACCGGCAAAGGGGCCCAACTCGTGATCCAGGATTCATCCGGCCGCACCCTCGAGGAACGGGACATCACGCTCTCCGACAAGGGCAGCTTCGATCACAGCTTCACCCTGCCGGCACAGACCGTGGGATATTTCAGCCTGGAACTGCTCTGGCCCGATGAGATCGCGGCGACCGAGGAAATGGACAACTGGCACACCAGGGCAGCTCACCGCAACAGTGCCCGTTTCGTCCACAACATCGCGGTGCAGGAGTTTCGCCGCAACGCCTTCGAGACCAAGGCCGGATTCGTGGACTCCGGGAGCAACGACAAGGTGACCCTTTCACTCAAGGCCAACTACTTCCAGGGACAACCGGTCGCCGAAGCTGCCGTGGAGTGGTTTTATCGCAGCCGGGAAGCGGGATTCTACCCCACCCAGTTCCGCGACTACCTGTTCTGTGACCACCGCTCCTACGACGCCTACTACTGGTCTCACTACTTCGGCTACGGCGAAGGATCCTATCGCCGGTCCTTCGGCACCAGGAATGGAACCGCCAACCTTGATCAGGATGGTTTCGCGAGCCTCACCTTCGACCTCGCGGAGATCGATTTTCCCTCCCCGCGCACGGTGAGCGTGACGAGTGAAATACGCGATCAACGCAATCAGACCCTCTCCGCCGATGCCAACACTACCGTGCACAGCTCGGATTACTACGTGGGGCTTTCCCGCCTCGACAAGCTTGTGCGGGTGGGCGACGAGACCGGACTGCGTGCCGTGGCGGTGAGCGCCGACGGAAAACCGCTCACCGGTGATCCGGTTGAGTTCACTCTCAGGATCGAGCGCGAAATCCACGAGCAGATCAAGACCAGGACCGCCAGCGGAACGATCGCGGTACGCAACGAAAAGAGGATCGAAACCATCATCGAGAACCAGCCCTTCCGGATCAATCCTGCAGAGGCTGCCGGCGGCGGCTCTATCCTGCCCTTCAAACCTGAGCACGCCGGGAAGTACATCCTCACCCTCTCCGGAAGCGACCCCAAGGGGCGCCCCATCCGTACCGCCGTCACCCAGCGCGTCTACGGTTCCAAGGAATACCCCTGGGCCTACGAGAACGGAATGCTCATCAAACTGGTGCCCGAGAAGAAGCGCTACCGCCCGGGTGAAACCGCACGCATCCTCGTGCAGTCGCCCATCGAGGGGACCGCCCTGGTGACCCTTGAACGTGAAGGAGTGCATCGCCATATGCTGAAAAAGATCACTGCTGAAAATCCGGTGGTGGAGATTCCCCTCACTGACGAGGACGCACCCAACGCGTTTGTGTCGGTCCTGGTGATCAAGGGCTCGCAGGACAACCTGCGCGCACACAAGGAACCCATCCTGCGTCTCGGCTACTGTGAACTCGCCGTCGAGGTCGTGAAGGAGCGCCTGCAGGTCGCTCTCAAGATTCCGGGTGACTACCACCGCCCCGGCGAGGAGGTTACCATCGAAGGACTGGTCCGTGACCATGCGGGCAATCCCGTCAGCGGGGCCGAAATCACGGTTTATGCCGAAGACGAAGGAACTCTCGCGGTGGCCGGCTACCCCAATCCCGATCCCGTCGCACACTTCTACGCACCCCGCAGTCTTCGCACCGAAGCAGGCACCTCCCTCGGAAAGATCCTCTCCGAGGATCCCGGGCAACACCACACCTTCAACAAGGGATTCTTCATCGGGGGCGGCGGGGCCGACGAGTTTGGCGGCTTGGGGGAACCGAAACTGCGCAAGGACTTCAGTCCCTGTGCAGTCTGGATGCCCGTCCTGGCGACCACCGGAGATGGTCGCTTCAAGGTGCAGTTCACTTCCCCGGACACCCTCACCCGCTACCGGGTCATCGCCGTGGCCCACCACGGATCGACTCACTTCGGCCGGGAGATTTCCGAGTTCACCGTGAAAAAACCCCTCATGCTGGAGCCCTCCACTCCACGCTTCGCCCACCAGGGAGACCGCCTGCAGCCCAAGGTCCTCGTGCAGAACGCCACCTCCTACACGGGAACCTGGGACATTTCCCTCAAGATCGGAAGTATCACACAATTCGTGGAGCACGGTGAAAAAACCGAGACGAAGTCCATTACCATCCCCGCCGACAGCGACGCCACCGTCACCTTTGACCTGTCCTTTGGTGAAACCGGGCAGACGGACTGGCAGTGGACCGCCACCCCGCGCTCCCTCGACGGAGCCGCTCTCGATGAAAAGCTGCGACGGGAACTCTCCGACGCGGTGGCCAGCAACTTCGCGATCGAGTATCCCATGCCCCTGCTGAGAGAGAACCGGTTCATCAAGTTCGAGGAACCGAGCGCCGGATACAACATGCTGGAAGGCCTCTCCAGGGAACTGCTTGAGGGTCGCGGTGAAATCGAACTGGAGTTCGGCCGCTCTGTCCTCCTCGAGGCCAGTGGGGCACTCGATTTCCTCCTCCGCTACCCCTACGGCTGCCTGGAGCAAACCACCTCCAGCACCATCCCCTGGATTGCCGCCCTCAATCTGCGCAATATCGCCCCCGCCTTCCGGAACAAGACCGAGGAGGAGATCCGCCGCAACATTCAGGCCGGGGCGACCAGGCTCATCTCGATGCAATGCGACGACGGCGGCTTTGCCTACTGGGCCAGCAGTGACTACTCTGAATTCTGGGCCTCCGCCTATGGAGGGATGGCCCTCCTCCTCTGCAAGGAGGCCGGGGCCAACGTCCCGGAAAGCGTCCTGGAAGGACTACGCCAATACCTCGCCGATGAACTCCGCGGAATCGGTGAGGCGGAGCACTGGTGGGAGATCGAGACTGCCTGCCAGAGCTGCTTCACCCTCGCACTCGCCGGAAAGCCCCAGGTGGCCTACCACAACAAGCTCCTCGAGAATCCGGAGCGCCTCACGCTCAATGCCCTCAACTTCCTCGCGCTCGCGGTGGCCAGATCAGGTGCTGAGAACGCCGCCGGGCAGGCCCGGGAAATCCTCGCCCTGAAGGGACAGGCCAGAAAAGGCGACCGCCATTTCATGAGCTCCGAGCCAACCGCAGCCCATCGGCTGCTCGCCCTCGTCAACATTGACCCCGAATCCCCTGATTGTGATGAAGCAATCTCCAAAATCATCAAATCCCGGGGACGACGCTCGGGCCACTGGGGGAACACCTGGAGCAATGCCTGGACCGTTTTCGCCCTGGGCGAGTATGCCCGCCGGGTGGAAACCGTGGGCGCGCCCCCGGTCATCACCCTTGAAACCGACGAAGGCCGCCAGCAGTTCACCCTCGACGACAAGTCTCCCTCCAAGGCCCTGCGCGTCCCCCTGCATGAAGGCTTCAAGGCCCGGGCAACAACTTCCACAGGCGGTTTTGCACGGGTCAGCCTTGCTTCCAAGCCCGCGCTTGCCCCGCAACAGGCCGTCTCCAGCAACGGCCTGCGGGTCCTGCGCCGCTACCACCGCGTGCTCCCCGACGGCAAGGAAGAACGACTGGGCCAGCCCGCGGTGGGAGACCTCGTGCGCGTGGAACTACAGGTCACCATGCCCCGCGACGAGACCGTCTACCTTGTCATCGATGATCCGCTTCCCTCCATTTTCGAAGCGGTCAACACGGCCTTCGCCAGCCAGGCCGGTCGTCTGGAAGAGGAGAACGACTGGGAGGTTTCGCATGAGGAACTTCGCGACGATCGCGTCCTCTTCTTTATCGACTACCTCCCGCGCTCGGGAAGCTACACCGTCTCCTACCATGCCCGCGTGACCTCCGCGGGCTCCGTGGTCGCTCCGCCCGCCAAGGTGGAGGCCATGTATGAACCGGAATTCTTCGCCCTCTCGGCAAGTCACAAGTTCACCACCCCCAACCCGCTCCACACCGCTGCCCGTTAACCTGCGGACGATTGTCGTCATGATGGTTTTTCTTCCATGGTCCCGCCCCTGCCCACCCTGCGCCTCGTGGTGGGCAGGGATCCGACAGACGGGAAGAAAAGGACGCCACGGTTTCCTGGTGGCCTCCCTGGGATTGATTGCCTGGAGCCTTCTCCCCCTCGGCTTCGAACTCCCGGCGGCTCTGGAATCCGATCCGGGGCACTCCCCCCGGATTCTCGACCGCCGCGGGGTGGTGCTCGATGATGTCCCGCGCGCAGACTTCTTCCGTCATCAACCGGTCTCCCCGGAAGCCGTCCCGTCCGCTCTTCTCGACGCCACCCTGGTCGCGGAGGACAAGCGCTTCTTCACCCACGACGGCATGGACTACCTCGCCACCGCACGGGCCACGCGCGATCTCCTTCACAATCGCCGGATCGTTTCGGGAGCCTCCACCATCACCCAGCAGCTGGTGAAGATCAGTTCCCCCCCGGCCGAGCGCAACATTCTCACCAAGATCCGCGAAAGCCTGACCGCCCGCCATCTTGAATACCGCTGGTCCAAGCAGGAAATCCTTACCGCCTACTTCAACCGGCTTGATTACGGCAACCACCGACAGGGATGCCGGGAGGCGGCCCGATTCTACTTTGGCAAGCCACTCAGCGACCTCTCCCTTGCCGAGTGCGCCCTCCTCGCCGGTCTTCCCCAGTCTCCCAGCCTGCACAATCCCGTCCAGAATGCGGACTCCGCCCTGCAACGCCGCAACTGGATCCTCGACCGCCTTGCGGAGGAACGGGACTACGACCCCCGGCAGATCGAGATCGCCAAGCGGGAACCCCTCAACCTCCACCGCGCACACCACGAGGAAATGGCCCCCCACGTGACCTCTTCCCTGCGCGGTCGGCACCAGTCGATCCGCACCACCCTCGATGCCAACCTGCAGGGCAGGGTCACCGGAATCGTGCGCGAGGAACTGGACCGGCTGCGGGCATCCAACGCGCACCACGCTGCCGTGGTCGTGATCGATAATGCCTCCGGCGAGGTTCTCTCCCTGGTCGGCTCGGGGGATTTCCACGATCCGCGGGGAGGCCAGATCGACGGAACACGTTCGCCCCGCTCCGCAGGATCCACCCTCAAGCCCTTCACCTACCTCCTCGCCTTCGAGCGGCGCGGCCTCTCCCCCGGCAGCATCATTGCGGATATTCCCACCCCCTACCGCACCGAAGAGGGCCTCGACCTGCCGGTCAACTACGACCACAAGCACTACGGCCCGGTCACGATCCGTTACGCCCTCGCCAATTCGCTCAACGTCTCCGCCATGCGCACCCTGAACGATATCGGGGGACCGGCCCCCCTGCATGATCTTCTCGTCCGGGCCGGCATTCGCACCCTCGACAAGCCTGCCGCCGAATATGGTCTCGGTCTCACCATCGGAAATGCCGAAGTCAGGCTCCTCGAACTGACCAACGCCTACGCCACCCTGGCCCGTCTCGGCACCTTCAAGCCAACCTCCCTGACCTATGACCCTGTCCACTCTCCCGTCCCCCATTCAGGTTCCCGCATCGCTACACCCCAGGCCTCCTACCTCATCGCTGACATTCTCAGCGACAATGCCGCGCGCTCCTCTGCCTTCGGCGCCCGGTCCGCGCTCCGCCTTCCCTTCAGGGCCGCGGTCAAGACCGGCACCTCATCCGACTTCCGCGACAACTGGTGTGTGGGTTTCACCAGGGATCTCACCGTCGGGGTGTGGGTGGGAAACTTCGACAACACGCCCCTGCGCGGCGTCTCGGGAGTGAGCGGAGCCGGTCCCATCTTCAATCGCACCATGCTCACCCTCCACGAGAAACGCGATCCCCGGTGGCTCCAGCGACCAGCCGGCATCACCGGGATCACCATCGACAGTCGTAACGGTCATCGCTACCTCTCCGCCCCCCTGCCCGGGCAACCCTTCACCACCCCCGAACTCTCCCTCACCCGGCGCCTTCCCGATCCCGTGAGCCGGGCCGACTATGATCGAGACGGCCGCGCCTTCATCGACCAACGCTACCGCGAGTGGTTTTCCAGCGCCGACAACCACCGCCGGGACGACCTCGTGCTGACCGCGGAGCGCCCACTCGATCTCTCCCCGCGCATCATTTCACCCATGGCCACCGCCTCCTACCTCCTCGACCCGGAGCTCCCGAGTGGGGGGCGGCGCCTCCAACTCCTCAGCAACCTCCCCCGGGGTGCCCACTGGTCCAGCCCTACCCTCTCCATTGATGGAAACGCTGCCTCCCTCGTTCCCGGTCGACATGAGATCACCCTCACCGACTCCGAAACCGGCCTGACCGTTTCACAGGACATCGTGGTGGAGAGCCTCTAGTCAGCGTGGGGAAACCCCCTTCCCCCCCGACTCTTCTCCCTTTCCGAACCACCAGCCCCCGATAGGCTCGGGACATGTGCCGGACACGACTGCATCTCCCTGTCCTTGTTTCGATTCTCTTCTTGGCAGCAGCCCTCCTTCCGATGTTTCGTTCCGGGGCGGTGAATGAAGAAGAAGCTACTCCCGGGGATGCCCCCTTTCTCGTCGTCCTGGGAATCGCCCAGGACGCCGGCTACCCGCAGGCCGGATGCCGGAAGGAGTGCTGTGCCAGAGCGTGGGCCGACCCGGGAAAACGCCGCCATGCGGTGACGGTCGCTATTGTCGACCCCCGGACCCGGGAGCGCTGGTTCCTCGATTGCTCGCCGGACTTTCCCGCCCAACTGCGCGAACTCAACCGCCTCGCGCCCCCGGAAACCTTCCCCGGCATCGACGGCATCTTCCCCACCCACGCCCACATCGGACATTACACCGGACTGCTTTACCTCGGCCGCGAGGTGATGGGCACGCAGGGCGTTCCCGTCCATACCATGCCCCGCATGAGAAAGTTTCTTGAGACCAACGGACCCTGGGACCAGCTGGTCGAACTCGGCAACATCACCCTGCGGAATCTCGCCGCCGGGGAGACCGTCAAACTCAACGAGCGCCTCAGCCTCACCCCCCTGCTCGTTCCCCACCGCGATGAGTATTCCGAAACGGTGGGCTTCCGCGTGACCGGACCCTCGTGTTCCATCCTCTACCTCCCGGACATCGACAAGTGGACCCGCTGGGAAACCGACATCGAGGAGGTCCTCCAGACCGTTGAGGTCGCCTACCTCGATGGCACCTTTTTCGCGGACGGGGAACTCCCCGGCCGTGACATGTCCAGGATCCCCCACCCGTTCATTGCCGAGAGCATGGAACGGTTTGCCGGCCTCGACGCCACCGAGCGCTCCAAGGTGCGCTTCCTCCATCTCAACCACACCAACCCCGCCCTCGACCCGGAGAGCGAGGCGACCAGGGCCATCGAAAAGGCCGGCCACCACGTTGCGGAACAAGGCGAGAGGGTGGAACTCTGAGCAATCCCCCCGGGGCAACGCCCCCGGCCCTAGCCTCCCTTCCAGCGTCCGCTCACCTCCTCCAGCCACTGGCGGGCGATCAACTCGTGTCCCTGCGGGAGGGGATGCACCCCGTCCCAGATCCACTGCCCGGGATTCACCGCCTTGGCTGCGGCATCAAAGACCTCCTGCATCCTGACCTGCACCGCCCCGAATTCCTTTGCCAGGCGGGTCACGGTGGCACCCATCCGGTCGATCTGGGCCCGGCTGATCTCCCATTGCCCCCCCTTGGTCATCCGCCATCCCGACTGCAGGACGAAGGGGTCAATCAACACGATCCGCAGGTCCGGATTGGACTCCCGGCTGCGCTTCAGCACTTCCCGGTAGTCCGCCTCCCACTGCTTGGCGTCAAAGGTCTTCTCCTTGTCCACCACCCGGTCATTGACCCCGACGAGGACGCTGAGGAGGTCGGGTTTCATCTCGATGACATCCTTCTGCCACCGGTCCTTGAGGTTTCGCATCCGGTTGCCACTGATCCCGCGGTTGAAGAACTCCAGCCCCGCTTCCGGCAGGTCCACCCCGAGCCGGGCGGCGATGAGGTAGACGTAGCTGTGCCCGAGGTAATGGTTGCGATCCTTCTCGTTCCGGCCCCACTTCATGTCGGTGATGGAGTCCCCGATGAAGAGGAGGCGGCTTCCCCCGGGGAAGGACGGCCTGCGGTAGTCGTAGCCGCCGGGGGCGGATTGAGCCCCGGCGCCAGGAGAGGTTGCCACTCCTGCAGCCATCACCCCGGAACAGGCTGCCCCGGCCTTGAGAAACTGTCGCCGATTCGTTCCCTGCATCCATGAACCCTGAAGCGAAGAGGAGATGGGGTCGACTGCGAAAAGGCCCCTTCGTCTATCCCGATTCGGAGGAAGCCCCCGAATACCATCTCCTCGCCCGTCAATGATCCCTCCTTCCACCTTGACCCCGCCCGCCACGCCCCGCCAGACTCCATTCAAATGAGGGTTCAGGACGACACTTCAACCCCTTCCGCCCCCGCCTCCCGGGCTGCCCTCCATCCCGGACAGCAAAAGGAAATCACCAGCACCAGGCGGAGACTTGCGCTCGTTCTCCTGCTCGCTGGGTCATCATCGATCCAGGGATGGGCTGCGCAGGAGGTCGACTTTCTCAGCGACCGGAACGCCGGCCTTCAAATACGACATCACCAGCAGTGGGGGGAGCTCGGCTTCGACACCGCGGCGGCTCGGAGCCGTGGCACGGGCACTCCGTTGCAGATCGGCGAGAAGACCTATGCGAAGGGCATGGGACATCATGCCAACGGCGAGATCGTAATCGATCTGAGCGGACGATACAGCCGCTTTCGTTCGGGCGTGGGCGTGCAGTGGCAGGGAGGAAAGAAGGGCAGCGTTATCTTCCGCGTCTTTGTCGACGGGAAGCCCAGGTTCCAGACAGGCCCGATGTCCGACAGCGATCCCATCCGGCGAGTGGACCTGTCACTGGTTGGAGCGCGGCAGTTGCGTCTGACCGCCGACGATGCCGGCGACGGCTTCGGCTGCGACATGGCCAACTGGATCGAGGCTGGCCTGGTCCAGGATCCCCGGATTCCGTTTTTCGGCAGGCAGGCGGTCACCTTCAACGGCGAAGCGGCCCCGGCACGAACCGCCCCGGCCGGTGGCTTTGCCCTGATCGGCCGCAAGAGCGGGCCGCAGGTGGCCGTCATGGAAACGGCGAGGATGGTGACCGTCGGTGTCGGGAAGGGCGAGCAGGTCCGTTGGACGATCCAGGTCAGGAACGTGGTGAAGCCCGCACGCATCATGGCGGATGTCCACGTCGTCGGGGACGGGCAGGCCGAGGTGGAATTGTCGCTGGGCCCGGAACATGTGACTCGTTCGGTTCGCCACGGCCAACGTGTGGTGCTGGCAACCGAACCGGTTGGTGCCGGCGCGACGAGTGAAATCGTTGTGGTGACGCGGGGCGGAGATGAAGAAACGGGCGTTCGCTGGAGCAATTTGCGCTATGCCCTGGGCGATCAGGTCTTACCCATTCCCATGGTGCTCCCGCAGGCAGCCGGGAGCTTTCCCCTTCCGGTCCTGCCCGACCTGCGACAGGCGATCGAGCAGGAACTGGTCGAGTGGGACTGGCGGATGCAGGACGGGATCGGCACCGTTCAGGAATCCCGCAGCTGGCAAGAGGCGATCGAGACGGTCTTCCAGCGCGGTGATCGGCTTATCGCGCATCTCGTATCGGCGGGCGTATCATTGGAGAAACCCGCAGCCCGGTGGGCGGCGGCGCGCCAGCGTCATCTGTCGATGTCCCGAGCCGATGGAGGGAGCGAATTGGAGTGGGAGGTGTTGTGGCGCGAGGTTCACACCCTCCGGCGTCAGATTGCGTTGGCGAATCCATTGGCGAAGGTGGGGCCGCTGCTGTTCGTTAAACGGGTTCCCAGCGGATTCAGCCATCAGCTGACGCAGTATGCCGGGCAGCATGCCCGCGCGGGCGGGGGAGTGTTTGTCCTCGATGCCCCGGGACGATCCATGCAGACCCGCCGGATCGATTCGCTGCCGTCGGGCAGTTTCCTGCATCCGGAAGTTTCCTGGGACGGAAAGCGCGTGCTGGTCGCCTTCTGCGAGACGGATCCGGACGACGTCAAGCCGACCGCCCGGACGAACCAGCATTATCACCTGTTCGAAATGTCGGCCGACGGTTCGAACCTGCGGCAACTGACCGAAGGACCCTTCGACGATTTCTCGGCGCGGTATCTCCCGAACGGGAAGATCATGTTCATCTCGACACGACGCGGCGGATTTCACCGCTGCGGCCGGGGTCCGTGTCCCACCCACACGCTGGCTTCGGCCAACGCGGACGGCTCGGATCCCCGCGTGATTTCGTTTCACGAAACGCACGAATGGGATCCCTCGGTGCTGAACGACGGGCGCATCATCTACACGCGCTGGGATTATGTGGACCGCCATGCCGTGCACTATCAGCAGCTGTGGGCCATGCGGCCGGACGGCAGCGCGGTCGAGTCATTTTACGGGAACAATACCCTCAATCCAGTCGGCGTCTGGGAGGCCCGCGCGGTCCCGGGTTCGCAACGCGTGATGGCGACCGCGGCCGCCCACCACGCGATGACGTCCGGTTCCATCATCCTGCTGGACGTCACGCAGAACCGGGATGGTCTGCAACCGATCACGCGGCTGACTCCCGACGCCCTCTTCCCCGAGAGCGAATTTCCGGTCGGGCACTGGCACGCCAAAGCGGGTGTTCCAGTGCCACCGGAAGTGCCTGTCGAAGAAAAACGCTGGCCGGGACATTCCTATCGCACGCCGTATCCGCTGTCGGAGGATTTCTTCCTGGCCGCCTACAGCTTCGATCCGCTGATTGGCGAACCGTTGGCCAATGCAGCGAACATGTTCGGCCTCTATCTGGTCGACCGCTTTGGGAACAAGGAACTGATCTATCGCGACGTCAGCATCGGCAGTCTCTGGCCGACTCCGTTGCGACCCCGCCAACGGCCACCCGCGCTGGCATCGCTGCTGGCGAAGAATCAGCCAAATGAAGGCACCTTCTTCATGCAGAACGTCTACACGAGCTGGCCACGGATCAGGAAAACCGAGGGCGTTGTCAAACATCTGCGCATCGTGCAGGTGCTTCCCAAGACAACGCCGCACGCAAACACACCCCGCGTGGGGCTGGCGAATGCGTCGCCGGGCAAGCAGGTGCTGGGGACGGTTCCGGTCGAGTCGGACGGATCGGCCTACTTCCGGGCGCCGGCGAGGATTCCGCTGAGCTTTCAGGCGCTCGACGAGCGCGGGATGGCCATCCAGACGATGCGGAGCCTGACGTATCTGCAGCCCGGCGAACAGGCGCGTTGCGTTGGTTGTCACGCGCATCACAATGCGGCGCCTCCGATGGCGAAACTGACACTGGCCAGCCGCCGCAAACCGTCCCGAATCACTCCCGGGCCGGACGGCTCGAAACCGCTCAACTACGCGATCCTGGTGCAGCCGATCCTGGACAAGCATTGCATCAAATGTCATGGCGGCAGAAAACCCGACGGCGGAATCGACCTGACCAGTGCCGCGGCGGGGCAGTTCACGCGATCCTACAATGCGCTGGCACCCCTGGTGCCGTATTCCGAGTGGAAAGGAACCCCTCAGGCAAATCACGAGCCCGTGACCTATCCGAATCAATTCGGTTCGCGGGCCAGCCGGCTGATGCAACTGCTGTCTGCGGGACACGAGCGCGTTCAGCTGAGTGAGAAGGAATACAGGCGGTTGATCACCTGGATGGACACCAACGCCTTGTTCTACGGAACTTTCGATCCGGCAGACCAGCGGCGCCAGCAGCGGGGTGAACGGATTGCCGGCCCAAAGCTGGAATAGGGCGCACTCTTCCGGGCTCGCGAAACCTGGAACGGAAATCAAGGACCCGCACACCTTGTTATTTTCTCGGTCCTGGTCTTTTCATGACCGGCCTGACTGAGTGACCCAGCCCGGGCTGGCCAACGTGGGGTCCGCCTGCTTGTTTTGTCCCATGAGACTCTCCGCTTCTCTCTCTGTTCTCATGGCGCTGCCCGTCATGGGAGCTCCCACCCTCCTCGACGACCAGTTCTCCCTCTTCAGGGGATGTCACATCTACAAAGTGGCCGAGTCCAGCCTCACCGGGGGATCCTACGACCTGGTCTTCGATGGTCAGGGGCGGTTGTTGATCGGGGATGGGCAGAATCTGCGACGCCTGGCTGACACCGATGGAGATCAGGTTTATGATCAGTCGGAGGTTATCGCGGAAGGACTCGGAGGACGTGGCCCCCAGGGACTGGTGGTCTATGGCGACAAGGTCTACGCCGTGGGCGGAGACGGGGTTCAGCTTTTCAGCGGCTATCTCGCAGGGGGGAAACTGAAGCACGAGGGGAGACTGGGTGAACCGTTCAATACGGGTGGTGATCACGCCGCCCACACGCTCCTGCGTGGCCTGGATGGCTACATCTATCTCGTATCCGGTGACGGCGGCGGGACCGGGGACCGCAAACACATCACGGTCAGGAGTTCGCCGGTTCTCTTTGAGCGAACCGCTTCGGTCTTCCGGTTCGATCCGGCCGGCGAGAAGTGGGAGTGCATTGGTTCCGGAGGAAGAAACCCGCCCAGCCTGGGGATGAACTACCTGGGTGAGTTCTTCAGCTTCGACAGTGACATGGAGTTTCATGTCGACGTTCCGTTCTACCGTCCGGTCAGACTGCATCACTGGGCGACAGGTGGTGATCAGGGATGGCAGGGAGTGGGAGCTTATCCCAAGTACTATCTCGACAACCTGCCCGGGGTGCTCGATGTCGGCCGCGGTTCACCTGACTGGGGGATCTTCTACGAACACAATCAGTTCCCAGAGGTGTTCCGCGATTCGTTCCTCGCTTGCGACTACCAGTGGAAGTCAGCCACCACGGGCGGCTATGCCAACCCGGGGCGCCTGCTCATGTTTTCCCTGGCGCGGGAGAAAGCGACCTGGAAGGCAGAGCTCATCACGGTGGCTCAACCAAAGAAAGGAGCCGTCGATGCAAACGGAAAGAGGATCAATTTTGGCGTGGTTGATGTCGATGTGGCCCCTGATGGCAGCCTGGTCGTCAGCGATCACAACCAGGGGATCTGGCGTATCTTTCATGACAAGTCGGAGAGGCCGGTGGTGCCCGGAATCATTCCTGAGGAGAAGCGTTCAAATGGACCGCTTCTCTCGCGATTGCTCGAGTCGCCACAGCCGATGGCGGAGTGGGGCCGGATGGCGGAGGAGCGCCTGCTCGGTCAGGATGAGGATCTGCCCGGGCGGGTTCGTTCTGCCGTGCTCGATTCGAAGCGGCCCCTGAATCAACGCCTGCGGGCGGTCCGTATCCTGGCTCCGGAATTCGAGAAACTGCCCGGCGGGTTCCTGCGGAGAATGGCCGGGGATCGAGAGCCTGAGATCCGGGGTCAGGCGGCCTGGTTGTTGGGAATCCGGCAAAAGACGGAGGAGGCAGGACTGGCCCTGCAGTTGCTGGAGGACGAGGATCCCTTCGTTCTCCGGCGCGCCCTTGAAGCGCAGATGCGCCTGCAGAACCCCTCGGCCGTGCCGCGGCTATCCACCCTCCTCGGTCACCTTGATCGCTTTGTGGCCTACGCTGCGATGACGGCGCTGGCCCACCACCCGACAAAGGTGATCCAGGAGAACGTGACCACTGAACCGGCAGGAATCATGCGCGCCCTGGTGGCCACCAACATTCGGCGGGAACGAGCCGGGCCGGAGGTTGTTCACGCCCTGGTGGCGATCCTGCTCGATCGGGTGGAACCGGGCGATGGCGATACCACGCGGGAGGAACACCTTGACCTGCTTCGCATCCTTGGCCTGTTCCGCGCTGAGATTCAGCAGAACAGGGAACTGACCGCGAAAGTTCACGAGTTCCTGCTCAAGCTGATGACTTCGGAGGATCCCGGAATTCGCTGGGAGCATGTGCGGCTCGGTGGAGAGTACGATGTGGCGGCGGGTTTTGCTCCGATCCTGGGCATGCTGGAAAAGGAAAAGGATGGCGTCACACAGTTCCACATGGCTGGTGCGCTGGCCAGGATCTCCAGGGGGTGGACTGATGCCGAGAGCCTGCGGCTGATCCGGTGGCTGCTTTCAACTCAGGAGGGCTGGTTTGCTGAGCGCGATGGCAAGGGGCTGCAATTCGGCGGGTTCTGGAACACGGTGGTCAACCAGTTGGCGGGCCGACACACTGCCGCGTTGATCGTGCTCGCTGATCAATTAAGGGCTGACAGCGATCTTGCGAAGGTGGCCTACAAGGCGATCCGCGGGGCCCCCGATGCCGACAGGATTCTGCTCAAGGCCTTCCAGGCTGCCAGGAGTGATGCTGACCGGCGGCGCCTGATCGGGTTGTTGCATGAAGTGAGGAGCCCTCTCGTGGCGGAGCAACTTCTCCGGGATCTCGATGCCACGAAGGAAACCGGGCGGCGGGAGAATCTCTTCGCTGCCCTGGCGGCCCAACCGCTCCCTGCTGAACGCGGGGATCTCTTCGTGAAGGGACTGCTGGAGATCGAATCAGCCACCGCGGTGGAGCGTTGTGCGGCCCGGATTGTGGCCGATGGCAAGGCTCTCAGTGAATACGGCGACGGGGTCAAGGCGCTCTCGATTGGCAACTGGACCGGCGATCAGGCGGTGGCCTTCCGCTTGCTTGAATTGATGAGCATGCATCCGCAGATCGGAGCCACCCTGGAGCGCGCCCTTCAGACCTTGCTCGCCCATCAGCGTCCCAGTTTTCGGACTCCAATGCAGGTGATCTGGTCGTCGGCGGAGCAGCTTGCGGACGATCAGGCCTGGTTTACGCGCTCCTTCGAGGTGAACGGAGACGCTTCCCGGGGCGTGTTGATGATCACCTGCGACAACGAGTTCGAGGTGTTTCTCAATGGCAGGAAAGTCGGGGAGGGCCGGGAATGGGGAACTCCGAAGCGGATTGACGTCGGCAAGGGGTTGAGAGAGGGCCGCAATCTCATTGCGATCGAAGGACGCAACGAAAGTGGTCCGGCAGGTCTGGCAGTGATTCTGCAATGGACTACGGCGCAAGGAGCGCAGACGCTGGTGACCGACACAACCTGGAAGCTCAGTCGTTCCCGTCCTCCCAACGGCTGGGAGAAAAAAGGGGCGGAGCTTGGAAGCTGGGGGATTGCCGTCGATGTGAGTGGCCCGACCTCGAATGTGATGGAGGCGATGTCGTCCTTTATTGAGAAGGCTCCCCTTCATCTCCCGGAAGAGGTTCTCGAGTACTGGCAGGTCTGGTTCCGCGGGAAGTTCGGGCATCCCTGGATTGCGCGCAAGGTGATCACCCAGACCGAAGTGTTGACCGACGCGAACCTGCACGAACTGATTGCGGGCATGAGCGGGTTCAGGGGCAATGCCGCCAGGGGACGGAAGATTTACCTGCAGGCCACCTGCTTCGCGTGTCACGGCGGACTCAAGGGCCAGGCCGGCAGTCTTTTCGGACCACCGTTGGCGGGTGCCACTCAGCGCCTGAACCGGCAGGAGTTGGCGGACGCGATCGTCTATCCCTCCAAAGTTGTTCAGGATCGTTTCAAGGCGACCGAGGTGATCACCACCAATGCCGGGACCCTCAGCGGCTTCGTGACCGAGCAGACCAATGAGTTTGTCTCCATCACAGATGTGCAGGGTCAGGTCACGCGCCTTCCGCGCGGGCAGGTGAAGGCGATCAGGACGCAGGAACAATCATTGATGCCGGCCAAGTTGCTCAACGCCCTGAAGAAGGAGGAGATCATCGATCTCATGACCTTCATTCACGAGATGAAGTAGCATCCCACCATTATTATCTAATTTCCTTTCAGTCAGTCGCTTTATCCCCTGTCATGAGATCACTGATCGTGGACGAGGTTCTGCATGTCGTGACCGGTGCGTTCGGCTATACTGGCCGATCGATCGCTCATCGTCTTCTGGAGAAAGGAATCCGCGTCAGAACACTGACCAACGCAATCGGAAGGGACGACCCTTTCGACGGCGGGGTGGAGGTGCATTCACTGGACTTCAATGACCACACTGCACTCGTGGAATCATTGAGAGGAGCGGAAGTGCTCTACAACACCTATTGGGTTCGTTACAATCATCCGCGTCGCAATTTCGATCATGGCATAGCGGTGGAGAACAGCAGGCGTTTGTTCGCAGCTGCGGCTGAAGCCGGAGTTGAGAGAATCGTCCATCTCTCCGTCGCCCATCCGCACAAAGCCCCTGACTGGACCTACTTCCGGGGTAAGGTTGCTGTCGAGGAACTCCTCCATGCCTCCAATCACTCCTATGCGATTCTTCGCCCAACCGTATTGTTCGGTGGTGGGCGGAATGTCCTGGTCAACAACATCGCATGGATGCTGAGAAAATTCCCGGTATTCGGCGTCTTCGGCATGGGGAACTATTCCATCCAACCTGTGCACATCAAGGACGTCGCCAGAGTTGCCGTGGAGCAAGGCGAGGCGCGTGAGAATGTGACGCTGGATGTCACCGGACCCGAGACTTTTCGCTACAAGGAATACATCGGTCTGATGGCGAAATCGATGGGCCTGCGTCGACTCATCCTGCCTGTTCCTTCGATCGCTGGATGGCTTTTCGGGAAGTTCCTGGGAATATTTCTGCAGGATCTAGTCATCACCAGGGCAGAGATTCGGGGGCTGAAGCGGGGGCTGATGGCATCGGACGAGGAACCCCTGGGAGTCCACAGATTCTCCGAGTGGATTGCAGAACATGGGAGTGAATTCGGCAAGTCCTACCAGAATGACCTCAAAGAACGCGAGTACCGTTCACCTTCCGCTGGTTGATTCGGATAAGTGGATGGATCGCGTCTGAAAGGGACCACCGAAAACCCATTGCCTCAGCCAATTCGAGTCAGAGGGTGTTTAGCACAGGAACCTTTTTCTTCGCCGTTAAACAGATTGAATCAGACCCCCACTCACCCCTGCCTGCCAGCCTGTTCCGAAGCCTTGAAGAAAAACCAATTTCCTTTCAGTCCCCCTGCCCGGGCCTTGCTTAGATAGTTGCCAGACAGGCACGCCGTAAGGATTTCCTTTCGTGCATGGCATACATGATTGGGGGGGGGGCCGGGTTGGCACCGCGGTCGCACATAACTCACTGATCCCACACCCTCGCCAATGATCTGGAACGAACCAGCCGCCCCCGAAGACTCCACATCTTCCCCCGCTTCGCCACCCTCCTCGCCCTCCCCGAGGGCAGCAACCTCGGGCAGGCACTAAAGACTCCCCTTGCTCCCATGGCCTTTACCGAAATCGAAATTGCCAAGCACATGAAGGTACTGGAGGACTCCTTCTGGGTTCACCGCCGCCCGCCCCTGCATCTGCGTGACAAGGTCCGCGAGGGCCAGCGATTCACCGACCAAGCCATTGAGCTATTCCTCGTGCGTCCTGCCTTCAATCATCCGGACGAGCAGATTGAGGAACCCATCGCCAAGCTCCGCTATGTCCGCAGCCAGAGAATCTGGCGTATCTACTGGCAGCGTGCGGACGGCAAGTGGCATGCCTACCCACCCAACCCACAAGCCGATTCCCTCGCGACCGCCCTCCACATCATCGACGAAGACCCCAACGGTTGCTTCTTCGGCTGATCCTTCCCCATGCCCGCTCAGTCCCTCGCCTAGATCCTCTCCGAAGCCTTCGTCACCGAACTGACAAATGATGAGCACCAATACCAACTCCGCCGCCTCCTCTCCGATGAACCATGTTTTCGTGGATTTCGAGAACGTGCATCACGTCGATCGACCTTGAGGTGATCGGTGCCAAGGCCATGACCTTCCCCGAGTACCACCCCCGAAAATTTCTGGAAAATTTTTCAGCAGGCTTTGATGTGTAGGGAGCCTCTCGATACGATCGCACGTCACGGATCCGGGTGGCCCCCCGTCCGAGGTTTCCGCCCATGCCGGGACGCTCCAAGGAACAGGAAGAGTTCGAGCCGTTCGGTGGCGCCCCCCTCACACCTCCCCACTTTGATGCACCACCGTTCCGTTAGGACAGCGTCACTCGAACCAGCAACTCGCCGTCCATGCGAACGCCTAGCAGATGCAGTCAGGCAGGAGGGTAGAGATCCGATGACCAAGTAGTGCGGATCGCGAGACTTTGGCTTGGGTGTGCTCGGCAAAAACAGAGCTGGACGCCACCGGAAATGGCTGGCGATGGTCTTAGCTACGGTCTAAATATCCGAGCGCCCTCCGTAACTTGTTGATAATCAACTGGCGGACAGGGTGGGATTCGAACCCACGGTACCCTTTCAGGTACACGCGCTTTCCAGGCGCGCCCATTCGACCACTCTGGCACCTGTCCTGATGTGCAATCGCAATTGCGAACGGGGGGCGGACCCTACTGAGCCCGGGGGCCGTTGACAACGGGAATAATCACGGGCCCGGCACCTAGAAGGAGGCCGTCAGACCCACATGACCCCGCGGGCCGTCGCCCCCTTCCAGCGGCACGCCAACATCCGCCCGCAGGTTGAGATGGCGGCCCACCTGCGCCCGCAGGCCGGCCCCCACGCTGGTGAGGCTCTCCTGGTCCTCCCGTCCCGGCGTGATTTCATCCCGCCAGCCCCCGCCATGATCGAGGAAGCCGAGGAACTGGATCTGGACCGGAAAGTGCTCCCCGGTGGGCAGGGACACCGGCGGGGTCCGGACCTCGGCGGAAAGGAGGTAGCCGCGGTCGGCCAGGAAGTCGCGCTCCTCAAACCCGCGCACGGTGGCGTGTCCACCGAGGCTGAGTTGCTCGGTGGGCAGGAGTGCTCCACTCCCGACCTGGAATTGTCCCCTCGCACGCAACGTCCAAGCCCCGGGGAGACGCTGCGTCCAGACCGCCCGGGCCCGTCCGTAAAGGTAACTGGCTTCCGCTCCCGGACGGAAATCCTGGAAATCGCTCGTCGAGTTGCTCCCTCCCAGTTCCCCGGGACTGCCCATCACCGAAGCGTTCAGCTCAAGACTGTTCCGGTTTACGAACTGACGGCGGGCCCGGTAGTCGGCGCGAAACTGGACCACTTCCACTCCTGCTCCGGGACTGCCATCAAACCCTCCAAAGACGAGGAAATTGTCGGAGGACTTGTACTCCATCCCCACGCTGATTTCCTGCCGGAAGTCATTCCAGCGATTGAGCTGCATGCCATAGGACGCACCAATCTGCCAGCTTGTCCCGGCCGAATCCACCAGGACGCCCGCCAGGTAATCCCGGGTGGAGATTTCCGCCCAGCTGCCTGTCAGGCGTACGAAGTGATGCCTGGAGTGAATGGGAATCTCCCAGCTCACGGCATGCGCCATGAGTTCATCAAGCGAATCACCGGTGGTGAACTGGTAGCTGATCGACTGGTCGAGGGCAAAGGCGTTTCCCCAGTTGAAACCCGCGAGGAAGCGGTTTTCCCCGGACACCTCGGCTCCGCTGTTCTCATAGCCGGCATAAACGCGCCAGGGGCGCCGCTCGCTGAAGGCGAAGACAAGGTCGGCCTCGCCTGCACCCGCGCCGGGTGCGGCGTAGAGGGCGGCCGGACGAAAGGGGTTGCGATTGAACCAGTCGAGATGACGCTGCAGTTCGCTGGTCAGGAGCACCTCCCCACCCTGCAGTCGGACCGCTCCCGCAAGCAGCTCATCGTTAAAGATCCCACCCACCTGCATCCCCACCGCGCCCACCAGCCCATCGATGACCATGAGCTCTATGGTGCCCCCGGCGAGGTCCTGGCCGGGCGCATAAATGTCGGTAACCGGACGATCGCGCAATTCGTAGTAGCGCAGGAGGGTTTCGATCAACCGATCGAGTCCGCTCTCGGTGAGAGGCTCTCCCAGGAAGGGCCGCAGCGTCCCGGCCAGCCCCTCGTGACTGATGGTGAGACCCAGGGTCTCCACCCGCCCGACCTGCGGGAAGTCATGGTTGAATTCCGCCCCCTGCCCGGATCCGATCAATTTGATCGTCCCCAGACGGGCCATCAGCAGAGCCGACTCGTCGACCTCCCCACGCACCACCGGTTCGCGCTTCCCGAAGGGCAGGCGCCCCTCCGTTTCACCTTCCACCCCACGGGGGGCCAACTCGCTGCCCTCCTGTCCGTAAAGCGGAGTCGGCAGGTGCAGCCAGAGGGAGACAGCGGCAATAATGGTGACGATTCTGTTCATCCGTATTGACCAGACCAAGTATCCTGCGATTGACCCTCCGCCTTGGAAAGACCTTTCCCCCCGGCTAGCAGGGAATTCCCTGAGAGAAGATTTCCTCTTACTTTTCATGGCGCAAAGGCAACCTCACGGTTCACCGACCCCGAGAGGCCACTTGAAAATTCTTCCCATGACGCACTATCCTCTGCTTGGCTGGGCCAAATCATGCCCCGCTTCCTCAACCGCACAGATTTAGACTGATTTCAGATTTTCTGAAATTTGCCCCGTCCGTATCCGGTTGGAACCAGACAACAGATGATTGCTGCAACTCGCCGCACCCTCCTGCCGGTCACGATTATCGTCGTGGGCCTGACCGCTGCTGCACAGGCCGAGCTCTTGCGCTACCGGACTGCGATCAGGAGTCTGGCCGACGGAACGGCGCTTTTCAGGACGGTCGAGGCCGTCCCCGCCCGGGATGCAACAAACCCCGCCCGGGCATTTGCAGGAGGGGCATTCACCCGGCGGTTCAGAATCGGAATCGATCCCACCATGGAGGTGCCGAGTCTGAATGAGCAGGACGGGGTCCTCGTCGGGTTCACTCGCAATCTGGACAACAAGGATTGGAACGTCGATTGGGTGCTCGCCGTCGGCTGTGAAACGGGGAACGCCGTCATCAATGACGTCGCCATCCGGCCCGACGGACTGTTGCTGGCAGGCGGCACCTTTGAGGGCAGGGCCACATTCGACCGGCCGCAGCAGCCCTCCGTGGAACTCATCGCGCCAAACCGCGTGGCAAGTTTCATCGCCCTCGCAGACCCCTTCGGCGGCTGGATCGGCGCCATCGTCGTCCCCGGGATGGAGTTACGAAGCATGGCGGTTGATGACGAAGGCGAGGTCTTCGTGACCGGGCCCGGCACCCTGGCCCGCCGCTACAATGCAGACCTCCAGGAGGTATGGGATATCCAGCCGGCGGTGGGCGCGGACACCCTCTCCCCTGATCATATCGCCGTAGGCATCGGCAGGAAACAACCGTTCGTCTATGTCCAGGGGACATTAGCCCGCCCGGAAGGCGACGACCAGGACGTCTTTGTAGTCCAGCTGGAGAAAACCGCGGGGGACAGACTCTGGAACACCACAATCAATTCCCGGGGCGGTCAGGAACGTGCGGGTGGAATCGGAGTCGGCCCCCTGGGCGACCTGCGGGTGGCGGTCTCCTCCGAGGGCACCGATCTCTCGGTAGCCAATAGCGTGGTCAGTGACAAACCCACCACGCCGGCACGCCACGGATACCTCCTGTTTCTCGACGCGACGAATGGAAAACTTCTCAACGACCGGCTCCTCGGTAGGGCCACCGAATTACGGAGCACCCTCGAAACGTACAATCTCGACATTGACTACGCTGGCAACACCTACGTCTCGGTAGGCTTCACGGGTTCCTACCAGTTCAAAGGCCTCGTTCAGGAGGGACAGGAAGACGCCGCGGTCGTCGTGGTGGATGCCCTGGGAGTCCCCATGCGCTTCATGGATTCCCGCGGTGAGGCACGGGCAACCGGTCTCGACGTGGCCGCGGCTGGTCGGGATCTCCAGGTTCTCGTGGGTGCGGTCCAGGGCACTACTGACGAGTTATTCGGGGAAAGCCCGGTCGCTGCGTCGAGGGACTCCAAGGCCTATCTCGCGGTCCTTGATAAACCGGATGACCAGCAGTCCTATATCATCACTCCGCTTAATCCTGACCAGGGGCTGGGCCCTCTGGTTGTGGCAATCAACCAGCTGGAAGGCGAAATCTATCGCATCATCGACAACCCTCAACGCAACATCCGCCTGATCTCCACCTATCTCACCACGGAACAAGTCAGCAACCTCCAGCAGCAGGGTGCCAGGGTGGCGCTGGATCGCGAGCTGGTCACTCCTGGCATGGATGGCCTCCTGTGGGATGATCTGCAGAACGGTGAGTTGATCCTGGACATCCCGCAGAAAGACCTCACCGGCGCGGGCCTCTCCGCTAATTGGGCCCTCGAGACTCTCAACCACCTCCCCCCTTTAAACGGGTTCTATTGCTACCCCGAGACCTGCCGGGAAACCGTTCTCTACCTCATCGATACGGCCATTGATCCTTCCAGTGGTTTTTTCAACGGCAATCCCAACCTCGAAATAGGTGAGTCCATCCTGGTGCGGGGCACCGGCGACCCCCCTGCCTCGGGGCTTGGTCTCGGTGGCTATGATCCGGCTACGGCTGCCCACGGGACCGAGATGCTCAGCATGATTGCAGGCCCCACCTATGGCGCGGCCCAAGGGACACCCATCAAGGTAGTCAGTTACAATATCTATCCCGACGGAGCCACCACCAAGATCAGCACACTCATCGAGGCGATCAATCTGGCCAACACCCACAAGAACCTCAATCACCTCCATGACCCCGCGGCCTTCTGCATCGCGAGCAGCGCGGACACGCCCGGGCCCAGTGATGCCAGCCTGGAGAGCGCCATCGACTACACTCTCGATAATGTCTATGCCACCGTCCTCGTTTCAGCGGGCAACGGCCCCGGCTCCGCCGAGGACTACACCCCATCCGATCTCAGCAGTAAAAAGGGTGTGCTCTGCGTGGGAGCCATCGATCCCAGCAACCTTCCCCTGCAGGTCGCGAATACCCGCGGCGACGATGGGGTCGATCTCTGGGCCCCCGGCGAGATGGTGGCCGCCGCGGACGTGGACGGAAACCCCACCGCCATGACCGGAACCAGCGCCTCCACCGCCCTCGCCACCGGAGCAGCCCTGATCTATCTCAGTGCCAATCCGGTCCTCACCCCCTCCCAGATCGAGATTGCCATGAAAGACAGCGCACAGGGGAGCGATCCGAACCAGAAGATCGTTTACATCCCCAGCCCCGCGGATGCCTCCGCTGCAAATGCCCTCAATCACATGGACTACGACGACTGGGCCTACTGGTATGAACTGGACTTGGACGGGGAACACGACGGAACCGACACCGACAAAGACGGGGACGGCTGGACAGACAAGGAGGAGTACTTCTTCCTGGGATCCGATCCCACATCGCCGGCGGGATACCGGACCCCGATCCTGCAAATGGTGACAAGCTCCCAATCCTCGGCCTCCTTCGAGTTTCCGCTCTCCTGTTTTCTCTATCAACCGTCCGCCCTGGCCAGTCCCTTCGAATTGCGGGACGGTTCCACCCTGTCCATCCAACGGAGCCCCGATCTCGTGGACTGGACCGACTGCACCAGTGAGGTCCTGGGCCTGCAGGAGGCAGGCGATGAAGGGCTGACCGTGACCATCAGTTTCGGCATCGCCATCGACCCGATGGTGAAAACAAAATGTTTCTACCGAATTTTTGTCTACCAGTAGGACCCCGCCCACGGGCAGTCCTCGCAACGTTACGCGGGACACTTCCCGTGCTGGTTGTGGTCCTTGCCACCCCGTGCCCCCTGAACGCACAGGCTGAGGAACCGCCCGGCGTGGAGGAGCTTCTGGCCCAGGGCCGGTTCGAGGAGGCCCTGCCTACCATCACCCGGCGGGAACAGGAGTGGAGCCTCGAGGTCCGGGACAACGACTCGAAGGAGGCCCGCCTGAACTGGGCCCTTTCCCTGCATGCCCGCGGAAGCGTGGAGGAACGCCTGCAGCGGTTTGACGAGGCTCTCGACCACCTCCGGCATGCACGCGATCTGGCCATCGGGGAACAATTCGACCCCGCCATCCTGGCGGGAATCCTTGACGCCCTCGGACGAGCCGAGGGCAAGGCCGGCTCCTACGAGGAAGCCGGGCAGTCCCTCCTGCAGGCCATCGAGGAACACCGGAAACTCGATCCAGCCGACCGGGAACCGTGGCTCTCTGCCAGCCAGAACCACCTGGGACTCGTCTACCTCACCACTGGTCGCTACGAGGAGGCCGGGCGAATCTTCCACGAGACCCTTGGCCAGGCTGGCGAGAACGAGGAAGCCCTTTGTTTCCAGCACGAGTGCCTCGGCAGGTACTTCTACGTGATGCGGAGCTACGCCAAGGCCGCCGAGCATCTCGAGGAGGCCCGGGAGTATGCCCTGGGCATCGAGGGCAGGAGAAAGGAACACCCGGAGGTCGTCAGTCTCACTGGTCAGATCGGCCTCGCGCTCCTGCGCCTCGGTCCTGAATCCCGCGATCTGGCCCGCCGCTACCTCCTGGAAGCGGCCAATCTCACCAGGGAGCTGCGAAACTCGCGGGTGAACAGCCTGGCTCTCGCTTCGCACCTCTCCAATCTCGGCTCCCTTGAACTGGAAGCTGAAGGCAACGAGAAAGCCCGCGGGCTCTTCCGGGAGGCACTCAGCATCTCCCGGGAGCTGCTGGGAGACGACGCGCCCTCGCTGGCCCCCTACTACACCAACCTGGGCTTTGCGAACCAGCAGCTGGGAGACTACCCGGAGGCCCGCAGGTCCTACCGAAAATCCGCGGATCTCTACCGCGCTTCCGTCGGCACCCGTCACCAGGCCTACGTCGAAGCTGAACTCAACTATCTTGAGAGCCTCTTCCTCTCGACCGCCTCCACTGAAGAAACCGCGACCGAGACCAGGAAGCTCACCGCCCAGGCCCTCCAGCTCTTTGATGACATCATCGCCTTCGGAACCGAGCGCCAGCGTCTGAACTGGCTGCGCGAAAACCATCTTCTCACTCTTCCCTGCTCGCTGGGCAATGATCCCGCCTTCATTGCCGACACCGTCCTGCGGACCAAGGCCCGCATTATCGACAGCCTCCTCTCCGAACAGCAGGACGCTTCCCGGGATCCGGAACTCACCCGGCTGCGCACCAGATTCGAGAGGAAGCAGCGGGAACTCGACGACCTCCTCTTTCGCAACGAGGACCAGGACAAGATCAGCTCTGTCCACGAAGAGATCACCACCCTCGAAGGCAGGCTTCGAAGCGCCCGGAGCGGAGCAGCCGGAACCACCGTCAGAACCACCTGGAAAGATGTGCAGGATACCCTGCCGCCCGGGGCCGCCTTTGTTGACTACGTGCGCTACACCGACCTCAACAAGCCCGGAACAAGCGGCCTCTCCTACGGAGCCATCGTTATCCTGCCGGAAGGCGGGCCCAGGTGGATTCCCCTCGGCACCGACAAGGACCTCACCATCTGGCTCGGCGTCCTCAAGGATCGCCTGCAATACCGCAGCTACCTTCTCAGTTCACCCGGTTCCACCTCTCCTCCGGCCCTGCGCATGAGCTCCGCTCTCCACCGCCTGCACGACCTTTTCTGGGCCCCGGTCGCCGCCCAGTTCCCCGAGGGAACGGACACGGTCGGGATCTCCCCGGATGCCGGCCTCAACTTCATCTCCTTCGCCGTCCTCCTCGACGATCAGGGGCGATTCCTCGCCGAGAAGTTCCGGCAGTTGGTCTACTACGCCAGCGCGCGGGATCTCCTGGTCTCGAACCAGCGTCCCTCCCTGCAGGACGGTCCCTGGGCGGTCATTGCGGTGCCCGAATTCGAAGAGCACGAGCAGGCATCGGAGAGAGAAAGGGAGACGGCCGATGAACTCAGCAAGATCGTCCTGCAGAGCATCGAGGGCTTTGCCGACATCCCCGGGGTGCGGAAGGAAATGAAACTTCTCAGGAAGATCATGCCGAACCATTCCGGCGAAACCAGAATGATTAATGCCAACGAGAAAGATGTCCGCGGATTATCAGACAGTCCCGTTGTCCTTCACCTCGCCACCCATGCTTTCCTCCTGCCCCCGGCGGAGGAAACAGCTTCCAACGAATTGCAGGACTACCACCAGGCACCCGACCACTTCTACCGCAGCGGCCTGGTCCTCACCGAGGCCAAGCGTGCCCACTCCGCTCGCGCCCGCGGGGTCGAGGTCCCCTTCGACCGGGACGGGGTCCTCTTCTCCGATGAAGTGAAGAACCTCCCCCTCCGCAACACCCGTCTGGTCACCCTCTCCTCCTGCGATTCCGGCCTGGGTGAATCCGTGCGGGGCGATGGAGTGCTGGGACTGCGCCGGGGATTCACCCTCGCGGGCAGCTCCGCCATCCTCCTCAGTCTCTGGCCCGTTTCGGATGACAGCACTCCAGACTTCATGAAGCACATGTATCAACTCTCCCTCGCCACCGACCGCATCGGACAATCGCTCTGGGAAACCCAGCGGCGCAGCCTGGCCGGGGTCGATCCTGCCGATGATGCAGCCATGGAGGAAGCCGTCCTCCGCTATGGCTGCTTTGTCCTGTGCCAACGTGGCCCCCTGCAGCCGGCGGTCGAGATGCCGGAGATCCGGGAGCCCTCCAGGATCAGGTGGGCCCTCGCCCTGGCGGTGGCCGGCCTGCTCATCCTGGTAGCGACCAGAAAATGGAGAAAAAGCCAACCGGCATGAGGCACGGGAGATTCGAATGCCGGGCCCCCGGTCCGCGGCGGCCAACCGGAACTTGAAACCTGAAACCGGAAACGGGAGACTGCCGTCATGTTCCGTCTCTACCGGACCGCTTCCGGAATCCACCTTGAACACGAAGGGGAGCAGCGTGCTGCCAGCCTCTCCCTCGACGACGTCTTCCGCGCACCCGAACCCGTCACCCTCCTCCAACAGGCCTGGGACGCCGGCACCGACTCCACAGTTCACCCGGAGTCACGGACTACGGCTCCCGATCCACCGCTCCCCCCCCTCGGTTCCCAGGAAGTCTGGGCTGCGGGAGTGACCTATTACCGCAGCCGTAGCGCCCGCATGGAGGAGAGCGAACAGGCCGGGGGCGACCGGTTCTACGATCTTGTCTACAACGCCGAACGCCCCGAGCTCTTTTTCAAGGCCACCTCCCGTCGTGTTCGGGGGCCCGGCGAAACCGTCGGAATCCGCTCCGATTCAGACTGGGATGTCCCCGAACCGGAGCTCACCCTCGCCATTAACCGCGATGGCCAGGTCTTCGGAGCCACCGTCGGAAACGACATGAGTTCGCGCTCCATCGAAGGAGAGAACCCCCTCTACCTCCCCCAGGCCAAGGTCTACACCGGCTCGACCGCCCTCGGCCCCTGCCTTCTGGTCGGCAGCCTCCCCGGACCAGAGGACGAGATCGCGCTCAGCATTTCGAGGGACGGCGACGAGGTCTTCAGGGGATCAACCGCCCTCTCGCAACTCAAGCGCAGCTATGATGAACTGGCTGACTTCCTCTTCCGTGAGAACGATTTTCCCGACGGAGCCTTCCTCATGACCGGGACCGGCATCGTCCCCGATCATCCCTTCACGCTCCGGACGGGCGATGTCGTCCGGATCTCGATCGACGGAATCGGGACCCTGGAAAACCCGGTTGCCCTCGCCAGCACCCTTTAATCATGAAGGGCAGAGTTGGGTGGCTATTTGCCCGCCCTTCGTGCACATTAGGGCAGGAGACCCCACCACTTGGCTTCGTCGCCGTGAAGACCGGGTGGATGGACACCAATTCTCCGCCCACAGATCCATCACATCACCCAGGAGGGATTCACCAGTCCGACCTTTCCGTGGCGAAGCGAGACAGGAACAGAGCCTTCTCGCTTGCAGCTTCCTGACCTTCGACTTGCCGACTTTCTTTCATGCCCAATCCCATCCTTGATTCCGCCTCGGCGGATATTTTCACCATCCGGACCACCGCCTCCGGTCCTACGGGATCTCTTCCCTTCACCGGATCATTCCTGCAGGACTCCCCGAGCGGTGATGTTTTTGGTTGGACGCAGGACGCCGGGATGGGATGGGATCCCTCCGAGCTGGGAAGTCCCGAGTTTCTCATGCTCTCCACCTCGGGAGGCATCCGCAACCCGGACGGCACCCCCGTCGCCCTCGGCCTTCATACCGGACACTGGGAAGTGTCCCTTCTCATGGAAGAGGCTGCCGGTGTCTTCAAGGCCAACGGGGCCGTCCCCTTCGCGGTCTTCTGCAGCGATCCCTGCGACGGCCGCTCGCAGGGCACCACCGGCATGTTCGACTCCCTGGCCTATCGCAATGATGCCGCCACGGTTCTGCGACGCCTCACCCGTTCGCTGCCCACCGCCAGGGGCATGATGGGAGTGGCAACCTGCGACAAGGGCCTGCCCGCCATGATGATGGCCCTGGCCGGCAATGGCCATCTCCCCGGAATCCTCGTCCCGGGCGGGGTGACCCTGCTCTCCGAGGAAGGAGAAGACCTTGCCAAGGTGCAGTCGGTGGGCGCGCGCTTCGCACACAACGAAATCGAGCTCCAGACGGCCTCCGAGACGGCCTGCCGGTCGTGCGGGTCTCCGGGTGGAGGCTGCCAGTTCCTGGGAACGGCCGCCACCACCCAGGTGGTGGCTGAAGCGCTGGGCATGACCCTGCCCCACACCGCTCTCGCTCCCAGCGGATCGGACGCCTGGCGTGACATGGCCCGCCGTTCTGCCCTCGCCCTGATGGAAATGACCCGCAACGGGATTCCACTATCCTCCATCCTGACCGAGGCCTCCCTCCACAACGCCCTCGTCCTGCACGCCGCCTTCGGTGGATCAACCAACCTCATCCTCCACATTCCCGCCATTGCCCATGCCGCAGGCCTGCCCAGGCCCGACGTGGACGACTGGCAACGCATCAACCGGAAAGTCCCGCGCCTCGTGGACGCCCTGCCCAACGGTCCCCACGGCTACGCCACCGTGCAGGTCTTCCTCGCCGGAGGCGTCCCCGAAGTCATGCTCCACCTCCGCGATCACGGACTGCTCGAACTCGATGCGCCCACCGTGTCGGGGCTAACCATCGGAGAGAACCTGACCTGGTGGGAACAGTCGGAGCGCCGCCGCCTCTTCCGGGACAAGCTGACCACTCTCGACGGAATCGATCCCCACGATGTCATTCGTCCCCCGGAGAATTCCTTTTCCAGCACGGTCACCTTCATCCGGGGAAACCTCGTTCCCGATGGTGCGGTGGTGAAGAGCACCGCCATTGCTCCCGACCTGCTGGACGGGGACGGCGTCTTTCTCCACGAGGGACCGGCCCGCGTCTTCGTCTCCGAGGAAGCCGCCATCGCGGCCCTGAAATCGACGGATGGCGACCGGGTGCAGGAGGGCGAAGTGCTCGTCCTCGCCGGACTGGGTCCCGTCGGAGCCGGCATGCCGGAGACCTACCAGGTCACCTCCGCCCTGCGTTATGCCTCGGTGGGCAAAAACCTGGCGGTCCTCACCGACGGGCGCTTCTCGGGAGTGTCCACCGGTCCCTGTCTCGGACATGCCTCACCGGAGGCCCTCGCCGGAGGTCCCCTCGGCAAGCTCCGCGATGGCGATCCCATCCGCATCCACATTGACACCCGGAAACTGGTGGGCACTGCCGATTTCGTCGGCGACCTCGACGAATTCCTTGCCCGGCCTGCTCATCCCGACCTCGCCCCCGATCCGCGTCTCCCCGCCGACACGCGCCTGTGGGCCGCCCTCCAGAACGCCTCGGGCGGTTCCTGGGGTGGGTGCGTCTATGACG
This sequence comes from Akkermansiaceae bacterium UBA7890, assembly GCA_002501065.1. Classification (GTDB taxonomy): domain Bacteria; phylum Verrucomicrobiota; class Verrucomicrobiia; order Verrucomicrobiales; family Akkermansiaceae; genus Roseibacillus_B. The sequence continues at coordinate 19,040 of DLRK01000014.1, read as the reverse complement.
TGGACGAGATCATCAAACGCCTCTAAGGAGCATCCCAACAGCAACGCAACGCCTCAAGAAACTCCCTTAACCTGCAGACAATTGGCAGGATCACCGCTGACCCTGGAGGATCTGGAAGGAGTAAAGCCTCGCGTTATCCAGGTGGAAGCGCAATTTGATCCGCTGACCCTTCAAGGGTGAGAGGCCGGCCTGGTTGCCCCACATCGGTTCCATGCGCAACTGGTCAACCCCGCGGTAGACCTTGGCCGCGTCCCCTGAAAAGGCAGGAATCGGATGACCCTGGGCGTCCAACAGCTCAACCCGCACCCGGCCTGCGGTCGCGTCGACATTGACCTGCAGCCGGTCGCCCTCAACCTCGAATGGCCTGGTCTCTACCACGCCCGGTTTTTCCCCGGCCTGGAGATAGAAGAATCCGTCGAGCCGAAGTTTGGCCAGGGCCAAACGGGCATCCCATTTGCGGGCACCCCAGCGTTCGTTGGTCGCGAGATAATAGATCCAGTGCTCATCGTCCCGGGTGATGATGTTCGAGGGGGGCCGGACACAGTCCTTGTCATAACTGCCGTCGGGACCACGCGGGATGAGGGCCTTCCGGGGATAGACGGCCGCTGAAAAATCGTAGTTCACCCCATCCCGTGAAGGGGCCATGTAAAATTCCCAGACCCCGCGGTCATGACGGGTCTTGAAGTCCTGCTGCCCCACCGCCACCGGCCTGTTGGTGGCCGCCAGCACATCCGTCAGCGCAAACCAGACCCCCTCGTAATACCACATCGGAAAGGTGTGGATCTGGAAGACCGGGATCTTCGTCCCTTCGATCATGGACCGGTCAGGATCATTCAATACGAATTTCGTCAGCGTCTTCCAGGACCCGGGATGGTTGAGAAGATCATTGCCTCCGGCATGCTCCATGATGCGGACTCCCCGCAACTCCCCGACCCCACCTCCCGCCGCAAAGTCCTGACGGCAATGCAGCAGGTAACGCTTTCCCGCCGGGTCCCAGTGGATCTGGTTATTGGTATCCGCCGCCCGCTCCGTCACCGGATGACCCCTGTTATAGAGATTCCAGTGGATCCCATCCGCGGAATAGCCCAACCGGGTTTTCGCATCGCTTCCACCCATGTTGGGATAGAAGGCCACCTTGTATTTTTCCGGTGAGCCTGTCGGCACACCCGGGTCGATGGTCACCGTGACGCCATCCATCCCGATATCGAGGAGGTCCATTGACTTCTTGTGCCTGAGAATGGGAACCTCCGAGGCCCAGTTCACCAGGTTGCTTTTTCCATCCTTTGAGATGAGCGGTTTGGTCCAGCGGATCCCGTCCCTTGATTCAGCGTAGGCCAGTCCACTGCCCTTGCGTTTGCTGGCCAGGTACCAGAGCCGGAACATCTTCCGGTCGGCGTCCCAGTGTGGAGAAAAGAACCAGCAGAAAGTCGATTCGCCAAACTCGTAACCCGGTCCCCCGTCAGGACCATCGTGCACCCTCCCGGCCTGGAAGTCGGACGGGAGGGTCGGCTTCAGCACAACCCCAAGCTTGCGGGCAACGCCTGCCTCACGGGTCACATTCTCCTTCTCCGAGATGACATGGTCATCAACGAACAACTGCTTGTTGAGGCCCACCTCCACAGCCGTCGCATCCCCGGGAAAGAGCACGAAGCCACCCAGGAGGCAGGCAACAATCATGGAAATCCTGTAAGCTGAACACATATCCGGACCAAAGCCTCATTTCTTTGCCCATGCCTTCCACCCCTTTTCGATCCTCTCCTTGTCGGGCTTCCCGTTACTCACCGTCAGCAGGTAGGACTCTACGATTTGCTCTCCCGGCTTGATTTCCCACGGCTTCTCCTGGGCCGGAACCACGTTGAAGAAAATCGCACCATTGTGACTACTGGGGGGCCAGGTCCGCAGGCGCTGGGGGAAGTCCCGGTTCTCCGGATGCATCATCACGGTCAGGGTCGCCGGACCCTTGCTGGTTGCACCCCACATCGCCACCCACCTGGCCCGGGTGGCATGACTGTTGGTGCGGTCCAGTCCCTCCGAGGTGAGATAGTCGCTGTTGGTCTTGTCCCAGTGATGAGGCGCACGGTAGGCGAGTCCTCCCCCGTAGCGATAGGCCGGGAGGAGCAGACTCTCCCTGCTCACGTTGGTCTGCTTGACGCGGTAGCCCACCCGATTCTCGCCGTTCACGAACTCCGCCCTGATCTCAAACTGCTCCCTCAGGACCACTGTTTCCTTCCGGTCCGACCCCTTGTAGGCGACCTGCTCCTGCTCCACGATAAATCCAACCGACGGGTCCCTGTCCGAGCCCTTGTGCAATTCGATCGTCTTGACATAGCGCACCCGCCCCGTCCTGCCCCGCAGGTTCCAGAAATCGGGCGTGTCCTTCCCGTGCTTGGTCTTCACCCAGGCATGCCAGAGCCCGAGGTGGTGATAATGATCGGCAGGATGAATCCCGGTCACCGGCTCGCCATTCGGGGCACAGAGGGGATGGATGAACCCGCTCCGCTTGTAGATCGGATCGGCCTGCTTCGGCGGGGGCACCTCCGCCTTGTGATAGGTCAATACCATCACCTCACCCCGCGTGATGGTGATGGCCTTGTCGGTCTCGGTCACCTGCAGCTGCGCGGCGACAGGAAGCGGCACGCTCAGGAGACAAAGAAGGACAGGAAAAACAGCGTTGCGGGTTGTCATGACCCCCTACCGAAACCAATTCCTCTCTCCTCGTCAATCATGCCACCTCCCCATGATCATCTCTCCGACCCACATCCCTCCCGGGCACCTCGTTTTGCTGAACCGACCCCTGCCTGATCCGTGCCCCCGGACCACCGAAATGCGGCTTGATCCTGATCAGGGGCGGACCTAGCGTCGCCAAGCTGCCCGGATCTGTCCGAAGCAGACTGGATCGAAGACACGGGGTCATAGCTCAGTTGGTAGAGCGCGTCGTTCGCAATGACGAGGTCAGGGGTTCGACTCCCCTTGGCTCCAGTCTTCCTCCAGCCCTTCAGCGGAAAACAACCTGTCCCCGCCAGGTCAGGAACGGGGTGAGGGCGCTCTGCCCCCCGCCGGGCAACCGCCCTCCGCCATTGCCTCCCTCCCCGGGGGCATTACCATCTCTCCCCCATGGAGATCCTGATCGTGTCCCCGTCCGCCTCCGTGCCGAACGGGAACTCGCACACCACCGAGTGGTGGGCCTCCGAACTCTCGGCCCTCGGGCACGAGGTGCGGATCTCAACGGGCACGGACGACGGTCCCGCCGATCTCCTCATCGCCCTCCATGCCGAGAAGAGCCATGAGGCCCTGGCCCGCTTTCGCACGAACCACGAGAAAGCCCGCACCGTCGTTGCACTCGCCGGGACCGACCTGTATCCGGAGCTCTCCCCAACCTCGCTCGCCTCCCTGGAGATGGCTGACCGCATCGTGGTCCTGCAGGGCAAGGCCCTGGCACGCATCCCGGACGCTTGCCGCTCCAAGGCCCGGATCATCCACCTCTCCGCTTCTCCCCGTCCCTCCCCCGGGGAGAAGGAGGATCCAAAGGACGACTTCACGGTCTGTGTGGTGGGTCATCTCCGGACCGTGAAGGATCCCATGCGCACCGCCCGGGCCGCGCGGCTTCTTCCCCCCGGGTCCAGGCTCCGGGTTCTGCACGCCGGGGCCATCCTGGAAGAACAGTTCGCCGAGGAGGTTGAACACGAGGAGAAGGACAATCCACGCTACCGGTGGCTCGGAAGCCTGGGCCAGGACGACGCCGGCCGGCTCATTGCCTCCAGCGACCTCCTCGCCCTCACCTCCTCCCAGGAAGGAGGCGGTTGTGTCCTCCGCGAAGCGATCGCAGTCAACACTCCCATCGTGGCCAGCCGGAATGATGCCACCACCAGCCTGCTGGGAGACGACTATCCCGGACTCTTCACCTTTGGCGAAACCGGGGAACTCACGGCCCTGCTCCATCGCTGCGAATCCGATCCCTCCTTCCACTCCGAACTGCTGGAAGCCGCGCAACGTCATCTGGATGCGTGCAGCGCAGCACGGGAACGGGAGAACTGGAGCGCTCTTCTCCATGAACTGTTTCCCCAGCCCCCTGCCGGACAATGAAGACCAGGAAAGAACTCCGTAGCGAACTGGACAACACCGATCGCCGGACCCGCGCCCTCCTCGACGACCTGAGCGAAGAGCAACTGGATGTCCCCTATCACCGCGGAATCAACCCGCCCATCTGGGAACTCGGGCACTCCGCCTTCTTCTACGAGTACTTCCTCCTGCGCGAACTGGGCCGGGCCGCCCCCCGCATGCCGGGATACGATGAGATCTGGGACTCCTTCGAGATCCAGCATCGCAACCGCTGGCAGAAGGAGGTCATCCCCGGCCGCGCTGCCACGCAGGACTACTACCAGCGCGTCCTCGATGAGGTGCGCGGACGGCTCGAGGCGGAATCCCTCGAACCCCGGGAGCACTACCTGTGCCACTACTGCATCGCGCACCAGAACATGCACATCGAGTCCCTCATCTGGGCTCGTCAGACCCTCGGCTATCCCGCTCCCTCCTCCGTTTGTCCCGTCGAACCGGCACCTCCCGCCCCGGAGAGCGGCGGAGACGCAGAGCTCGAGGGCGGCATTTACCCGATCGGGATGCCGGCCGGCTCTCCCGGGTCCGCAACCAGTGAGTTCAGCTTCGACAACGAACGGCCCGGGTTCGAGATCGAGCTGGAACCCTTTGCCATCTCCAGGACCCTGGTCTCCAATCGTGACTTTCTCGCCTTCGTAGAGGACAACGGATACCAGCGCCCCGAACTGTGGAGTTACGGAGGCAAGTGGTGGCTCCGGGAAGAACAGGCATCATGCCCCCTCTTCTGGAGGGAGGCAGACGACCGGTGGCAGCTTCGACGCTTCGACCAATGGATCGACCTGCCCCTCGAGGCCCCGGCCATCCATCTCAGTTACTGGGAAGCAGAGGCGTGGTGCCTCTGGGCAGGGCGCCGGCTGCCAACCGAGTACGAGTGGGAAGCCGCAGCCCGGGGGACTGAGGGAAGGCTTTTTCCGTGGGGGGAGTCCATGGATGCGGGCAAGGCCGACCTCGATGGGGGGCAGATGGGTGCCGGTCCGGTGTATGCCCTCCCGGAGGGCGCCTCGGAATGCGGCTGCCTGCAGATGGTGGGGACGGCCTGGGAGTGGACCAGCAATCAATACCTGCCCTACGCCGGCTTCGAGGTGGATATGTATCCCTACATGTCGACTCTCCAGTTCGGCGACCACAAGACCACCAGAGGCGGATCCTGTGCCACCTCGTCCTGCCTCATCCGCAACACCTACCGCCAGGCCTACCTGCCAGGACGGCGCGACGTCTTCACCGCCTTCCGCAGCTGCGCAAGGTCCTCCCCCTAATTGCCGGAAAACCCCTCCCGCTCCGCCTCCAGCAGACGCTGGTAGGCCTGCACCACATCCTCCCCGGCCACCTTCTCCAGGTTGGTGGCATAGGCCACGTTCTCAAAGGCCCGCACGAAGCGCCGCCAGCTGGCGTAATCGCGCGAAAGCTCCAGCTCGCGATCCTCCAGCTTCCCCCGCTCCTGCTTCAGCTTGGACCATTCAGCAAACCTGGGATGCTCTTCCACCGCGCCCACGAAGGCGGCCTGCAGCTTCTCCTCACTGAGCAGGCGCACCGCACCCGGACTATGCCTGTTCTCGAGATCAGGCCAGCGGTAGCGTATCGCCCGCCCGATGGCGGTTCGCGCGCCATCCAGCTTCTTCTTCTGTTCCTTCTTCTCCCCCTCCACTTTCTGGATCTCCTTGCCGAGCTTGGAAGCCTTCTCATGCGCGAGTGTTCCGCGCTTCTCCCCTTCCAGTTCAAGGCGGGCGGAAAGTCCCTCCAGCACCGCCTTGTCCACCGGCCCGGCGCGCTCCAGAATTTCAGCATAAGGAGTTTCCCGTCCAAGAAGTTCGCGATCCTCCTTCTTCTCCGAACGCAGGCGGCTGTGAACCCGCAGGAAGGCGCCACTGGTCCTGACCGGGATATCGATGTTGCGCGAGGTCAGAATCGCGTAGGTGTGCGCCTCTTCAAAGGACACCCTCCCGTCTCCGTCGTAATCGCAGTCGGTGATCTCCTTTTCCATGCGCGTCCTGCCACGCAGCGCGGCCCAGAAGTGGCTGCTGAACTCATCGTAGTTCGCCTCATTGACATCCGGAGTGCACCCGGCCGCCTCCCGGTCGCACACGGTTGCATAGAACCCGCAGATGCTCCGGTTGGCGCCCTCCTTCTTCTGGTTGTTTTCCTTGAAGATGAGATGGGAGAATCCCCCGGAGAAACACTGGACCATCACCGTCATGACCTTCACTCCCTCCGGCAGGTCGGCAAGCAGGCTCGCCAGCCGGGAAGCCTCCAAGGTCTTGCGATCCCACATCCAGATCTTCGTGTTATACTTGTTGCCCTTGCTTCCGCTGCGCCCCCCGTGAGCCGTCACATAGAGAACCAGCCGATCACCCGCCGCCAGCTTGGGCCCTTCCTCCTGGAACCATTTCTCAAGGGCCGCCGGACTGGAAATATCCCGCACTCCCTCCAACACGTTGTTGCGATAGTGGTTGGCGAGGTTCTTCTCCGACCCGAAGAGACCGGCCATGAAGAGATGGGCCCGGGGCACCTCTCCCCCCTCAGGTCGAAACTGGAGATCGGGGTGGGGCGAAGTCCCGTCCGCAAAGTAGAGGTCGTGCGGGGTCCCGTCCGGCAGCTTCTCGGAACGCAACTTCTCGAAGAAGAGCACGTTGCGCTCCAGCGAAACCTGGTTGCCGGCCGGAGAATACCCGCCCCCGATGGTGAGAACGTGGTCGCGGGCGCCAAGAGCACCAGACAGGAGAACAAGGGCGGTTGGGAAGAGAAGGAGGTGTGAACGCATGATCAATCTACGTAGCGCGGCGCAAACTTCCTTGCACCTGGATTGGGAGAAACCCGGAAGGCTTCCCGGAAAGATTCTGCCCCGCAACCCCACCACAATCCAAGCACGGGCATTGCCTGGATTGTGGACAAGTCCCTTCCGCCGGTCCACAGGCGCTACGATTACCATCCCATCCTCGGGCACAGGCTCCGAACCCATGGTCAACATAAAACCATTCCGGACGGGGATACCGCTGGACCAAACCCTCCCGGCAGCATTAAGCTGTTTTCCTCCTGATGTCCGATAACCTGCTCCCGGAACTGTCCAAAATCATCATCAGGAGTCTCAACCTTCCTGAAGAACGAGTGAAGGAAATATCAGAGGGAACGACCCTCGAGTCGCTCGATATCTCTTCCCTCGAATTGGTCGAGATCCTGATGGCCATCGAAGAGGAGTATGACCTGCATATTGACGTGGATGCGGTCGAGGCCCGGGACACCCTCCAGACCGTGGGCGATTTACTCGAACTGGGCAGGAAACACGGACTCGGTCGGAAGGCTGAATGATGTCCGTTCCACGCGCCGTCATCACAGGCTACGGCTGCCTCACCCCACTCGGAGACACCGCACCCGAAACCTGGGACGGAATGGTGGCAGGCAGGAATGCCATCACTCCCATTCCGCCCTCCGAACTCGGTGAGGTGAGCATCAAGAGGGCCGGCCAGGTCCAGCGGGACCTCAGCGAGATGTTCGAGCCCAGGCTCATGCGGCAATACGATCGCTTCAGCCTGCTCGCCATCGGTGCAGCCCGGGAGGCTCTCGACCACTCCGGGCTCGAAATCACCGAGGAACTCGCTCCCCGGGCAAGTGCGGTGATCGGGGTCGGTAACTGCGGCTGGGAGGCAACGGAGGAGGGGTATGTCCGTTCACTCGTCGAACGCAAGCGCCGCTCACGTATTTTCGATGTTCCCCGCGTCATGCCCAGTGCACCGGCCTGTCACGTGAGCATGCAACTCGGTCTCAAGGGTCCCAGTTTCGGGGTGACTTCGGCCTGTTCCTCATCCAACCACGCTTTCAGCTCCGGCCTGCAGTTGCTCCGCTCCGGCGAGGCCGAGGTGGTGGTTGCCGGTGGGGCGGAAGCACCCATCATGTTCGGCATCCTCCGCGCCTGGGAAGCTCTTCGCATCGTCGCCCCGGAGCGCTGCTCGCCCTTCGACCTGAACCGGCGGGGCCTGATGCTGGGAGAGGGCTCGGGCGCCGTGGTCCTCGAGACGCTGGAACACGCCAGGGCACGCGGGGCTACCATTTACGCCGAGTTCGCCGGGGCCGGGGCCTCAGCTGATGCCGGCAACCTGGTCATTCCCACTCCCGAAGGGCCGGAGCGGGCCCTCCGCAATTGTCTCGCGAACGCACGACTCAATCCCGAGGACGTCGACTACCTCAACGCCCACGGTACCGGCACCAAGGCCAACGACGTCATCGAGAGCACCGTCATCCGCCGCGTTTTTGGTGAACACGCCGACCGGTTGTCGATCTCTTCCACCAAGTCCATGCATGGTCACGCCCTGGGCGGCGCCGGCGCTATCGAGATGATTGCCTGTCTCGGGGCACTCCAGGACAACCTCATTCCGCCCACCATCAATTACGAGACTCCGGATCCGGAATGTAATCTCGATGTCACCCCCAACCAGTCCAGGGAGCGCGAAGTAGGCGCCGTCCTCAGCAATGCCTTCGCCTTCGGCGGCCTGAACTGCGTGGTGGCCCTGAAGAAGTTTGTGGATTGAGGTTCCGGGCCTTCCCCATGGCAGGAGGTCATCTTTCCTGCCATTGTCCCCGCACCATCAACCGGCAGCCGGCTTCGACTTCCTGTTCCTGTTGTCCTTCCGGGGCCGCCGCGGTCCGGAGGGCTCCTCCGGCTCGGGAAGCTTGTAATTCGTGCGAAGACGCTTCAGCTCCTTCTTCAAGTTCGCCTCGATATCGGAATAGCTCGAATCCCCATAGACACTCTTGAGTTCTTCCGGATCCTTTTTCAGGTCAAAGAGCTCCCACTCATCCTTGTGGTAGAAGTGAATGAGCTTGTGCTCTCCGGTGGTCACCCCGAAGTGCCGCGCCACACTGTGCGCCCCGGGATACTCGTAATAGTGGTAGTAGAATGACTTGCGCCAGTCATCCGGAGTTTCCCCCTTGAGGACGGGCACGAGACTGCGGCCCTGCATGTCCTCTGGAACCCCTGCTCCCGCAGCGTCAAGAAAGGTTTCCGCGAAGTCGAGGTTCGAGACGATGTCATTGTTGACGGAACCCGCCTTGGCCACTCCCGGCCACCGGACGAGGAGGGGTGTCTTGAGTGACTCCTCGTACATCCAGCGCTTGTCGAACCAGCCGTGTTCCCCGAGGTACCATCCCTGGTCCGAGGAGTAGATCACGATTGTATTTTTTGCCAGTCCACTTTCTTCCAGGTAATCAAGGATTCGACCGATCCCGTCGTCCACCGACTTTACGCAGCGGAGGTAGTCCTTCACGTAGCGCTGGTATTTCCACTGGATGATCTCCTTCTCGCTCATGTCCGGTTCGGCCTTCCTGAAGGCCTCATTTCGGGGACCATATGCCGCATTCCACTTCGCGGCCTGTTCGGGATTGAGGCCGCGGGGCGGTCCCAGCTTGAGGTCGTTGGCATTGAGATGCTTCCGGATTGTCATGGTCTGCCCGGAGGCGGCCGAAGTCCGCCCCTTGTAGTCATCCCAGAGGGTCTCCGGCTCCGGGATGGTCTTGCCGTCAAGCCAGTTGAGGTACTTCGGACCCGGTTGCCAGTTGCGGTGCGGGGCCTTGTGCTGGGTCATGAGCATGAAGGGTTTGCTCTTGTCCCGGGTCTTCTTGAGCCAATCCAGGGTGAGGTCCACGATGATATCCGTGGTGTAGCCGGTATGCTTGTGCTGGGCTGGCGTCCCGTCCTTCTGCCTGTACTTCATGGTCGGGTTGTAGTAGGGACCCTGCCCGATCAGGACTTCATAATGGTCAAACCCGGTGGGCGTCGACCTGAGATGCCATTTCCCCAGCATGGCGGTTGTATAGCCCACCTTCTGAAGAAGTTTTGGGAAGGTCTGCTGCGATCCATCGAAGGTGTTGCCGTTGCGGACGAAGCCGTTCAGGTGGCTGTATTTACCGGTGAGAATCACTGCCCGGCTCGGACCGCAGATCGAGTTGGTCACGTAGCAACGGTTGAAACGCATGCCCTCCTTGGCGATGCGGTCCATGTGGGGCGTGGTGATCCGCGCCGGATCGTAGGCACTGAGAGCCTGTTCGCAGTGATCGTCGGTAAAGATCAGGAGGATGTTCGGGCGATCGGCGGCACAGAGCGGCAGGGAGATCGCAAAAAGCAGGGGCAGGAAACCTTTCATGGCGTCCACAACGCCAGTCCCGACTTGAAAAGTCAAAGGTCAAATGGAGTCCACCCCGTCACTCTGCCAACTCCCTGCAGAACGGCCAGTCCGGTGCTCCGGCCTGGCCGGGAGCCAGGACCGCGTGCTTCACCAAGCGCGGCAGGCAGGTGCAGGTGACGTGCCTCCTGCCAGCGCTACCCCGAATCGTCGCGGAATGGAAACGTTCCTCCTTTTTACCCTCCAGGACCGGGTTTTCGTTCTCTGTCACAGGAAGAAAAGACAGGACATTGATTAAAGCCCCCCCTCCGGCTGGAACCTGGCCGGGGAGTCGGGCGGGGTAGCGAGTTCAACGCGCAGCCCCATCCCTTTGCGCGGTTTGCGCTGGATGGCAAAGGTCAGGGAGTGCCGCCCTTCGGCAAGGTCAAGCGGGGCATCCAGTTTGTCGATGTTCTGCCCGTCAACCCAGAGCTGGAGACCTGTGCTGTCATTGAGCAATACATCAACAGGACCCGCTACTTGTACCTGCACGAAGCCGCGGGCGTAGACCAGCGACTCCTGACCGAGATCAGAGTCGGAAAGATGACCGTCAACCATGCTGTAAACCGGCATCCATGAAGCCTTGTCGACAGGCAGTTTATGGGCACTTCCCGGGGTGATCTGCCACTTGCGGATGACGGGAGTTTCGTTGTTGGCATAAGGGCCGGGTCGCCCCAGCAGGGAAACGAATCGTGCCAGGTCGAGAAATTCCTGGCGGGTTTGCAACTGATCGATCAAGCCGGCAGGCATCAGCGAGGGCATGGGCTTGATCTTCCTGATTGTGTCCGTTGCTATCCTGATCTCCCGGCCCGCCTGGGCTGAGTCCCGGATCATGATGCTCTTTTCGTCCTTGTAGGTAATGGCTCCCATCCGGATGGTGCCGTCTGCGAGGGTAACCAACTGGTTCTCGTAATGCTGGGCGATGGTTTTGTTCGGTTCCAGAATGGCTTCTATAATGTAGTCGGTCTGGGCCGCTGCTCCCGCAGCCACCAGGTTGGGGCCGATACGCGAACCAACCGGGCCGATGGCATGGCAACTGAAGCAGGCGAGTTCCCTGCGGCGAAATATTTTTTCACCCTCAACAGGATTGCCCGATTTCACCACTGCGGAGACGAGTGCTTCTTTGTTTTCCTTGATAAGCAGGGCTGTCAGGGACCTGGAAAGGGGGAGGGTGAAGATTTCAGCGAGGGCCTTGGGCAACTGGCCTGTCCTCCGATGATAATCGGAGAGACTGTTGATCACTCCCGAATGCAGCTTTTCCCTGTCGAGAGCCCTGGTCAGCGCGGTGGCACCGCCGGAGCGGCGAGTGAAGGCCTGCACGAGGTTGACCGGGTCAGATTGCCCGGGATCCAGAACGAGCAGCGCGGCGGCGGCCTCGGCGGCCTCGTGAATATCAGTTTCCGCGAGACCAAAGATCGCGAGATAACGCTCTGCGGTTTCGCCCTCGAAGGCGAGGGTCCTCAGGATCTTTACGATGCCGGGGCCGCGCAGTTGCCCGAGGGAGGTGGCGGCGGCACGTCGGACGGAGGTGGCGCGGTTGCTGTCGTGAAGGATAACGGAGAGATCGGGATCGGAGCCCTTGAGCTGCCAGGCCCCGAGATTGGCGGCAGCGGCGGCCGCCACGGAGTCGTCGGGGTGATGCAGCAGCTTCTTCAGAGGATTAATGCGCTGCCCGAGGGAGAAGGCGCCCCGGCGACCGATTTGTTCAAGACCCTTGAGCATGATCAGTGACACCTCGGAATTGGACCCGGGTGTCTTTCTGGCGACCGCATCAACCACCATCCTGGTTTGCTTGACAGTGGGCTGGGAGATCAGGCGTTCGATGACCCTGCGGGTCTCAGCAATCCCGGGAGATTTCTTGTTCAGGTAGGATTTCAGGCGGGATTCAAATCCGATGCCTGCCTGCTGCTCGGCGAAATCGCGATGGGCTTCCTTGGCGAAGTCCAATCTGCCGGCGTCAAGGGCCGGACGCCAGTAGGATTCAAGGGCGGCGACCGTCTGCGGCAGCGCGGTGTCAATGAAGGGGTCGCGTGGATGATCAAGTGCTGCAAGGGCCGCGGTGAAAGCCTTTGCCTGCGGAACGAAGCCGGCGGAGAGAACCGCTTCCATGCGCACACGGGGGAATGGGTCACTGGCGGCTTCTGCAATCAAAGCCACCGGGTCACTCAGGGAATCATGCCAGTAGCGTAGAATCCGTGCCCCGGCAGCACGCGCACACCCGTTTCCTGTGCCAAGAACGCGCTTCAGGATCTCTTCACTGGGACGCTCTATATTCTGGCATGCCCACATGGCCTCAACCAGGTGATGGTCGTGATCCGCGTCTCCTGGATCCAGGCCTTTCACCCACCTCTCCAGGGCTTCCGCCGCCTTATCGCGGTCACGTTCGCTGAGTATGGAACGGGCCTGGTGACGGGTCCAGCGATCAGGGCTCTTCAGGTGGTTGAGCAGTGCCGTGAGGTCGGCATTGATGAGGTTCGGTTTCTTGGCCAGGGGGCGGTCCTTTGCCGTGATACGCCACACGCGCCCGTGTTCATGGTCGCGGCGGGGATCACGGAAGTCGTGCTTGGCGTGGTTGATAATCGAGTTGTACCAGTCCGCGACATAAAGTGCCCCATCGGGGCCAACCTTGCAGTCCACGGGACGGAAGTTCGGGTGACGTGATGAAATGAGCGGTGGCAGGACATTGGCACTGAACCCGGCCCCCTTCTCCAGGAACTCGTAGCGCACAATGGCCCTGCTCTTGAAGCGGCAGGTCAGTAATTGGCCCTGTATCTCCTCCGGCAGATGACTGCCGGAGGCGATATCACCTCCGCACTGCTTCTCGGTGCTGATCAAGTTCGCCAGGCGGACGCGCTGTCCGCTGTTGCCGGTGGCGGGCGAGAGGTAGCTGATACGGGGATTATCGACAAAGAATGACTGGCCCCAGCGGTCAAAGACATGCCCCCATGGATTGCCGACCCCGATCCTGGCAAACATGCGCAACTTCTGCGTTCGCGGATTAAACTGGTAGACTCCACCATTGTAGTTGCGCACAACCCCGTGGATCGTCTCCACCTGGGAATGCAGGAAGATGCCCTCCTGGAAATACAGCCATCCTCCGGGACCTCGCCGCCAGGCGCTGATGGAGTGGTGGCTGTCCTCGATCCCGAAGCCGGTCAACGGCAGTTGCTTCACGTCAGCGACATCATCCCCGTCGGTATCCCGGAAGAAGAAGACATCAGGGGTCTGGGCGACGTAACATCCGCCATTTGCCAGCGCGATACCCGTAGGCATGTAAAGACCGTCAGCGAACACGGTCGATTTGTCGGCTTTGCCGTCATTGTCGCTGTCCTCAAGGATGATTATCTTGTCGTTGGCCTTGTCTCCAGGCTTCAACTGCGGGTAGGCCCAGGAGCAGGCCACCCACAGGCGACCACGGGCATCCCAGGTCATGTGGATCGGGTTGGCCAGCATCGGCTCGGCGGCAAACAGGTTGACCTCGTAACCGGGCAACAGAGAGAAGTTGGCCTGCTCCACCCCCGGGTCATGGTTGCCCATCAGGCTGGTGTCAGAATTAGCCAGGTTCTTCTTACTGATGCCATCTGCCTTCTGTCCCGCGGCAGTAGTTGCCGATAACAAGACCAGGCTGATAAAAGTTAAACCGCGTTGCATGGGTTATTCCGGCGCCAGGATCCATTCACTGATCCTGGGTTTGATTGTGATCCCGAGATTTTTTTCCTTCCTGGTTGCCAGTTCATTGAACTCGATGATCTCGGTGGGCAGGGAGCGTCCGCTGGGTGAGGCCTTGCGTTCACCAACGATGTGCACCTGGTTCAGGGCTTTCCAGCTGTAGGTGAATTGCAGGTTCTTGTCGTTAATCCTTTCACGATAGTCTTCAAGCTGCAGATGGGCGGGCGATGAATCAATGGGGACGCCCTCGGCCCATCGTTGGTGGCTTCCCTCGACGACGGGTTGTCCATCCACGGTGAGGAGATACTGGCCGGGGGCGAGATTGGACACGACCAAGGTGTCGCGGGTGGCGGCGAGGTTGTCGTGGATCCTGCCCTTGGCGGGAGGCGCCAAACTGGGAGGCGAGCCCTCTTCCACGCTGAAGCGGAGTCCCCTGCCCTGCTGCCTGACCCCCGAGACCTTGACTCCCCGGGCAGTTGCCTTGCGCGACTTGGCGTCCACGCTGAACCACCAGGTGGGTTGTCCGGGGAGGAGCTTGTCGGCCACCATCCGGCCGGTGGCCCAGTAGCCGTAGGCATTCAAGTGGATGCCCTGCTCGGTCAGCTTGGGGGAACCCTCGTCATCCATGAGGTAAAGCGTGGGAGCATAGAGGTCGACGAAGGGGACGTCCTCGGCGGAGGCGACCTGTTGCATGGCCCCGACATAGGCGGCGAGGTCCTTGTTGCGCTGCCTGCGGTTGCGGGAGAGCTCGCCGTGGTCCTCATGGGCAATGGGGGACACCAGGGTGATGCGCACCGCGGACTCGCCGTTGTACTTCTTCCCCTTGTGGGTCGCGATGATGCGTTCCAAGTGGCTGCGGAAGTCACTCAGCCCCGCCTTGCCGGCGTAGGACTCGCCCATGCCGAAGCAAATGACGATGACGTCGGTCTTGTGGGCAAGAAGGGCTGACTCTTCGGTGGGGAAACTGGTGGGGCGCTCGCGGATTGAGAGGGTGTCCCCTCCCCATCCCAGATTCCGGATGGATACCGGATTTCCCTGAGTGCGTTGCAGCAGGAGGGTTTCCAGGTAGCCGTGGATGCGCAACTGATCGGCATAGGTGTTGCCGATAATGGCGATGTGATCACCCGGTCGCATGGCTGGCGCGCCACCAGCGATGTTGATGCCAAGCGGCACCAGCGAAACAAGCAAGGCACATGCTCCCGGACACCTCATTTTTTCTTCCTGTCAGCTCGTTGAATGTTCCAGGTTGCGATTTTCTCGTCAGCCCCGGGCAGGGGCCTGTCGACTGCCCAGCAGATGCCGTTTACCAGCATGCGGGTGAATGCCTCCTCGGCGAAATCACCGGGATGGCCCAGAGTGGTGCCGAATACCCTGCCTCCCCACTCGTTCTCCCAGGCCCATGCCACGATGTCCGCCTCATGTTCGTTGACTTGGATCGTGCCGAACGGCCTTTCCACCAGACGGCTTTTTCCTGTGCCAGTTCCTGTTGCCAGCGGCAAACAACCGCCTTCCAGACGAGTCAGGTAGAGCGTACCCGGTGAGGTCCACCTGGTTTTCATGATATTGCTCATGATCGGGTGGGATTTGTATTTTGGCACTGTCTGGATTTCGGTCGTGCCTCCCTGATGGACAATGTAGGGGGTTCCCAGTGCGCGTCGGCCGAAGCCGTCATTCCACGCGAAGCGGGGGTGGTCTTTCGCGTATTTAAAGGAGTGATTGGCCGTGCGCAGTCCGATGATCGGCTTGCCTGACTTGAGGTAATCCTCAATGGGCTGCCATTCAGAGTCAGGAAGTTTAAGAAAACGCATGAAGAAGATCACCACGTCAGCCTTCGCCAGGATATCGATTCCCGGCAGGACATCTCTTGTCTTCTTCTCGGGATCACCCGCCCCCATGACAACCGTGGTGGAGAAACCGAATCGATCCAGCTCCTTTGCGAAAGCGGGCATGGACAACTCCGGCGAGTAATGCAGGGTGCCCACCACGATTACCGCATGAGGCTTTTCGGAGGCCCCGAGCGGAACGATGCCGGCAAGAAGGGCCAGGCATGCCGGAACGGCAGTGAGAAGCTTGTAGAGAACAGTCATGGTGCTTTCCTTCAGCAGGGCCCCATGGCCTAGAACTTTGCGGGATCTACGACAACGTGCTTTATGGACTGGCGAAGATAGGTGTAGGTGATGTGCACCCTCCCATCACTGCCCTGGATCACGGCGGGATAGGAATGTTCCCCCTTCTTACTCTCCAGGGTCATGAGCACATCCCACCGCTCTCCATCCTTTGAAACAGCCACGTTCAGCATCTCCCGTCCCCGCGGCTTCGATCGGCGGGTGGTATGGTTGTAGACCAGTAATTGCCGGCCATCCTTCAGTGTTACCGCGTCCGTCCCCGCATTGGGATTGGGGAGGCCCGTGGCCTTCATCCTGCTCCAGGTCTTCCCCCCGTCCCTGGACCAGCTTTGGGTGACCATCCCCTGCCGGCTCCGGCACAGGATCTGCAGCCGCCCGTCCCCATGGGTGAGGACACTGGGCTGGATGGCGCCAAACTCCCTGCCATCATTGATGGGACCGATCACTTCCCAGGTCCTGCCCAGATCCCTGGTGCGCTCAAAGTGCACCCGCCAGCCATCATGCTCCGAACTGCTCCCGCACAGAATCGATCCATCCGGCAACTGGATCGGCTTGTTCTTCACCGGACCCAGCAGGTGCCCGACCTTGGGATCCTTCCCCAGTTTGCGGCGATTCTCCCACGTCTTTCCGTCATCACGCGAGCTCATCATCACCCCCCACCAGCGACTCGGGCTGGGCCCCACCTTGTAGAAGAGGAGAAGCGGGCTTTCCCCCGGGGCCCGCACCTTGAAAAGGACCGGATTCCAACAGGGGTATTCCCTGTCCAATCCCTCCGCTCCGCTGGCCACCTTGACCGGCCTGCCCCAGCCCTTTCCCTCGTTACGCGAGACCCAGATTCCGACATCCGTATTCTTCTCGTGCCTGCCACCGAACCAAGCCGCCACCAGGCCGCTCCCGGTCTCCGCGATAGTGGAGGCATGGCATTGCGGGGTGGGTGGGTCATCCAGCGGGTAGATGAGTTCCGCGGAGAGGAGCGCGCCCGTTCCGGGCACGGCCACCGCCGGAACCTCCCCGGCATTCATGATGGTGGCAGGGAGCGCGGCCAGGAAGGTGATGGCAACAAGACGTTTCATCGCTCTCACAACCTTCCAGATCCAGCCGGCCTTGTAAACTTCTCCCATCGCCCGATCACCCGCTGCCGCATCCTCGCCACACCCCGATGCCCCTGGGCTAATGTCATGGGCGAGGAACCGATGGCGACAGATCCGTTCCAAGAAAAATACGCACGGACAGTCTATTCTCCGCAAGATTCGGGCAACAACCTGTCAACCAACGACTCCCGACTTCACCCCAGCCAGGTGACTCGACCATTCTGCTGTCTGCCGATCACCGACATCTCCTGCAGATAATCACCAGGTCACCCACAAAAAAACTCCCCGGTCGCATGCGACCGGGGAGTCTGGAAATCAGTTCCGTGGTTGAAATCAGGAGCCCTTCTTCTCGGACTTCTTGGTTTTCGCGATCTTGGCGATACACTTCTGGGGAGCGGCCTTGACCTTCTTCTCGCACTTGGCACAACAGACCGCTATCTGGATATTGACGACTGCCTTGCAGTCCTTGCCGCTGAATATGCATTTGCCTTTTTCGCCTTCTGCTACTGCCGCGAGATGGCTGGCGGGATCCTTCTCATACTTTGCAACACACTTCTCACAGCAGAAAGGCACCGTGTATTTTACGCACTTTGAGCCGTCCACTTCCTTGCCGCTTACCGGGCAGTTCTTGTTCACAGGACCGGCGAAAGCCGAGGAAAGCGCCAGCATGAGCGCACAGGCAATAAGGGAAATAATCTTCATAATTTTCTTATAGGTTTAGGTTCGCAACTTGAGCGTTGGTCATCCTGACGGGATTTCATTTCTTGTCAAATATTCCGTGTAGTCTCTCTGTTCACTTGGGCGTCTCCTGCGCTTTCCCAAGGCAAAAAGCATGGATCACTCGACACCAACGTATTTCATGCATGCTCATGTCATCCGGAAAGGGAAGGAAATATGCGGCCCCGCACGGGGTGAGTCACTGCTTCCGCCAATTCAGGATTTGGAGTTTCGCACTCCACCCCTGGGATCTGCCACGTTGGCGTTCAACAGCTGCCTCTTCTGGCTCTTCTTCCCGGTGGTCATCGGCCTCTCCCGCCTGTTACCCCACCGCGGCCAGAATCGCATGTTGCTGGCGGCAAGCCACATCTTCTATGGCACCCGGGACGCGCGCTTCCTTCTCCTTGTCGCGATCTCCATCCTGGTCGATTTTCTTGTCGCGCACCTCGAACCACACCCTGGCCAAACGCTGGTGCGCTCTTTCCATCACGGTC
>DLRK01000014.1:0-356 GCA_002501065.1 Akkermansiaceae bacterium UBA7890 | reverse complement strand
TCCATCACGGTCAATCTTGGAATCCTCGGAGTCTTCAAGGACTTCGACTTCTTGCCGGCATGACCGGGGCTGACTTCTCGGATGGCTACCATCTCGGAGAAAGGGGCATGAAACGCTTCACACGCTTTCTAGCGGAGGCCCTGGCGGAGGAACGTTCAGCCGGGACTACACTGTCACCGTGATCTGCCATTGACGCTGCGGGGTCAACCTCCTCATCGTCGTGGCATGCTGGCCTCCGGTCTTCCGCGAACCCTCGTCCTGCTCTTCAGCCTCTCGATTGTCTTCTCCCTCAACTGCCGTGGGGAGCGAGCCCTCTCGGTCGCTGCAGTATTCGGTGATCATGCCGTCCTGCAGCG
>DLRK01000092.1 GCA_002501065.1 Akkermansiaceae bacterium UBA7890 | reverse complement strand
GTGGGATCGGTCCCGTCGGCAAACTCCACCGGATCATTCACTCCGTCACCATCGAAGTCCCCGGGTCCCAGCTGGGTCAGGTCACCCGGGAAAAACTGCTCCTCGTAGGAGTCGTCGATGCCGTCGCCGTCAGAGTCAGGACCGGGACCTGCCTCAGTCTCAATGGCCGAACCGTAGCTCTCACCATTGCCGTCGGTGTCGAAGACCGCCTGGCCAGCACTGGCTCCGAAAGCAGGAAGGTAACCGATGCCACCGAAGTCAGCAGGACCGCCATTGCTTCCATCCCTATTGTATCCAAAACCGATGTCAGCGGCCGACTGGGCCCCGCCCCCGTCCTCAGTCATGATGATCCTGGCGTCAAACCAGCCCCCGCTTCCGAAGTCGTAGACGGCGTTGCTGCGCTGGTTCCAACCCGTGTTCTGGTGAACCACCGCCGCGGCGGTCTCGGTCAGGTCGGTGGAACCGGTAATCGGGGTGATGGTCACCTGAACCCGGTCGTCATAGTTCTCGGTGAAGGAGAACGCTCCATCGGCATCGTAGAACTGGAAAGTGAAGGCCAGGTCATGGTGGTCACCGCTGAGGTCAATGCCCCCGTTCCCCGGTTCCCGGTCCACATCGATCGCCTCGATGATGAAAGAGTCCGGGTCATCGAGCTCCCCGGCGGGGGCCTCGAGATCGACATTCTCCGGCAGGGCCCCGGTGAAATCCGCTCCGGGGAGATCGTTGGTGCGCCGGTAAAGAATATCGCCTGCTGAGTGAGTGAGGTCGGCCAGACCGATCGGAGCGAATGCAAGCAGAAGAACCGAACCAAGGGTGATATAAGATTTCATCAGATCTAAGGGATTCTTTAAATTTACAGGCACATGGAGAGGATGCGCAACTGCGCATTTGTTGACCAAAGCCAATTGGCCGATACCGCGACATTCAAGGCAAGAGCAATCTTCCTCCTTCCAGCTTCGATCAGGCAATCGCAGCAGATGACATTACCCATCAGGCAGATCCAAGAGAGACTGCAACCTGCAGGCAAATTCCAACGTGGCATCCCGGTCTTGCTCACGCTAGACAGGGCCACCGCATGAGCCGCCCGAGAATTGCCGTCACCATGGGAGACCCCGCCGGGATCGGTCCCGAGATCTGCCTCGACCTCCTGCAGAACGGGCAGGTAGCGGATCGCTGCATCCCCATCGTCTTTGGCGACGCGAGGGTGCTGGCCCGGTGCGCGGAAAAAACCGGAAAACCGGCACCCGATACCTTTCTTGAGTTGACGGAGTTGGCCACCGGGGACGCTCCCGCCGTTCTCGACCTGAACGCCATCCATCCGGACCAGGTCGCTCCCGGAACGATCAGCCCGGCCACCGGCGGAGCCACCTACCGCTACCTCGTGGAAGCCATCGATGCCTGCCTGCGCGGTGAGGTTGACGCCATTACCACTGCCCCGGCCAACAAGGAAGCCCTCCACGAGGCCGGGATTGCCCAACCGGGGCAGACCGAGATTCTTGCCGAGCGCACCGGGACGGAACGCGCCTGCATGATGCTCACTTCCGATGTCCTCACCTGCAGCTTCGTAACCGTGCACGTCGGCTACCACGAGGTTCCGGCGCTTCTCAACATTGAACGCATCCTCGATGTCATCGAACTCACTCACCAGTCCATGAAGTGTCTTCGGGGCCGGGAACCGAAACTGGCGGTCTGCGGCCTCAATCCCCACGCCGGTGAAGGCGGACTCTTCGGGAACGGAGAAGAGGAGCGAATCATTGTGCCCGCGATCGAGATGGCCCGCTCCCGCTCCATCATGATCGAGGGCCCCCTTCCTCCAGACACCGCCTTCCTCGAAGAACGCCGCGCGACGACCGATGCCTTCATCTGCATGTATCACGACCAGGGCCACATTCCTCTCAAGGCCCTCGCCTTCGACCGGGGCATCAACTGCACCCTCGGCCTGCCCATCGTGCGCACCTCGGTCGATCATGGCACTGCCCTCGACATTGCCTGGAAGGGAACGGCCAATCCACGCAGCCTGGTGGAGGCGGTGACCCTGGCTGCCCGGCTCTGCCGCTGACAGTCCCCTGCCGGCACCTGCAACCGGCAAATCCGGAACGAACTCCGGATCACCGCAGCGGCAACACAGGTCCCGGCCGGGCCTGCGAAATCTCTTCCGCTCTCCCTTCACAATGCTAGAACCAGCCATCATGCATCCCACCTCTCTCCCTTCCGGCACCCGCTCTCTCCTTATCACTTTGACCCTCGTCGGTCTCAACCTGCCCGCCCCCGCTCATGACTGGCCACAATGGCGCGGACCGGATCGTGATGGGCGCTCCCGGGAAACCAACCTCCTCAGGAAGTGGCCCGCTGAGGGACCGCCCCTGGCCTGGAAAGTCAGGAACACTGGCGAAGGTTTCTCCAGCCTCTCCATTGCCAACGGGATCATCTATACCCTCGGAGATCTCCGGGACGGGTGCCATGTCATTGCCCTCAAGGAAGCCGACGGCTCTCCGGCCTGGAAGACGAGGACCGGTGAATCAGGGGGGCACAGGGGCTATCCCGGCCCGCGCAGCACGCCCACCGTGGACGACGGACAAATCTTCGCTCTCGACCAGCATTCCAACCTTGTCTGCCTCAACACCGGGAACGGAGAGAAGGTCTGGTCGGTCAACCTGCAGGACGACTTCGGGGGCAAGATGATGTCGGGGTGGCGCTGGAGCGAATCACCTCTCGTTGACGGGGAATCGGTGATCTGCACTCCCGGAGGGAGCAAAGGAACGGTGCTGGCCCTCAGCCGCAAGACGGGCAAAAAGCTCTGGCAGACCAGTGAGTGGACCGACCCCGCCGGCTACTCCTCGGTCATCATTGCCACCATCCATGGTGTCCGCCAATACGTGCAACTCACCGGCCAGAGTGTGGCGGGAATCGATCCCAAGTCCGGCAAGGTCCTCTGGAGGGCTGATCGTCCCGGCAAGACTGCGGTCATCACCACCCCGGTGATCCGCGAAAACATCGTATGGGTGACTTCCGCCTACGGCGTGGGCTGCAACGCCTTCCGCATCGACAGGAAGGACGGGGAGTGGTCGACCGAGGAGATCTACGCCAGCCGGAAATTCTCCAATCACCACGGCGGAGTGATCGAACTGAAGGGACATGTCTTCGGATCGAGTGGCGGCAACTTCGCCTGCATGGATATCAAGAGCGGGGAACTCTCCTATCGCGAGCGGAGTGTGGGCAAGGGCTCCACCGTCTACGCGGACGGGCACTTCTACCTGCGTAGCGAAAACGGCCCGATGTCCCTCATCGAGATCTCCACTGAGAAACTGAAGGAGGTGAGCAGCTTTGAGCAGCCCGGGCGCAGCGAGAAAAAGGCCTGGCCCCACCCCGTGATCGCCAACGGAAAACTCTACCTCCGCGACCAGGACCTGCTTCTCTGCTACGACATTTCCGCCAAATAACCGGAACAACGGAGAACTCCACCTCCCCGCCCGAAAGATTCAGGATTCATCCGCCACCCCGTCACCGTTCTCGTCGCACACCCCGGAGAGCGGATTCCCCGTCACGGCCTCCCACGCAATCCTGCGAAAGACGCGGTCGAGCTTCGCGCCCGGGAACTCTCCCAGGTCGATCTCCTTCTTGATCAACTCCGGGGACCGCCGGTAGAGCGTGGCATAAAACACGTAGCCTTCGAGCCATTCAAAACCGGGACCGAGATGCCCCAGTTTGTCTCTCCAGAGGGATTTCTTCTTGCCTCCCAGGGCGCGATGAAGTCCCTCCACCCCCGGGAGTTCACCCCGCTCGAAGTATTGCGAAGCCAGGACCATGGCATCGCTGGTAGGCAGGACAAACACCCTGCCGGGATACTTCCCGTTCAAAACGGAAAGAATCTCGCCATAGGCGGCATTCTTGAGTTTGCCCAGGCTGGCGATGGTCTCTGCCACGAAACCCTTTCCGGAGTCCGGGGCCATGTCCAAGTGTTCGATCTGCGGCCAGGCATCGGAGAGATAGAATTTCATTGCGGGGTTATACTTCAGGCAGAACTCCATCCAGCACAGATAGTATTCCGGCCGATCATTGAAGTAGGGTCCCCACATCATGGCCTCCCACTCCGCATTGGCGATGGAGGCCAGCAACTTGGGTTTGGGCTTCCCCTCGAACTGGAAGATCCCGTTCTCCTGTTCCCACTTGAAACGGGCGCTCCCCGTCATCCCTCCCCCGGTATGAAGGTGAAGTGGCTGCTGGAACCCGGCCGCCTGGCAGATCTTCGGGAGGGTCTTGTAACCGGGGCCCATGAAACTGTGACCGGTTCCGACAATACGCAGGCCTCCGTCCTTCGACCTGGGAAAGGAGGTCACCGGATTCCGTCCGGACCCGAGGACCTTGGCGTAGATTCCCCTGATCCTTTCCGGTGACTGGTAGCACACCGCGTGATCCGGGAACTTTTCCTTTTCCCATCCGGGATTCACCGGGAACGACCGCGCGGCTCCCCGCCGGGCCCGGGACCCGTCCTGTCCGCCTCCGCCCTGCACCTTGGCGCGGTAAGCCAGGGCCTCCTCGATCGTGAGAACTCCGTCTCCATTGGCATCGGCCTTGGGAAACTGCTTCAGCAGGCGGGCCAACTGCTCCTTGGAAGGATCGGCGCAAGCCTCCCCGCCCAGTCCCACAAGGACGATCGAGCAGGCAGCGAGAAAGGCACGGGATCGAAGGTTTGAAGTCATTTCCGCTCCATGCTCCATCTCTGGCGTCCGGCGTCCAATCAATTTGGCTGAATCGGGCTCCATATACCCCACCCGGACGGCAGGAAGCCGTTTCCTGCAAATCCCCGGTCCAAGGATGCCCGCTCGGTCGGAATTATTGGCTCGCCCCTCAGGGTGGCCGGAATCCAGAATTCACCTCAGCCCCACTCCATGATCCCCCGTCCCCCGCTCCTTCTCCTGGCATCACTCTTCCTGCTGCTCGCGCCGGGGGCTTCCTCCGTTTCGGCCGCTCCCCGCATCACCGAGTTCATGGCGAGCAACGACGGGATCATTACCGACGAGGACGGAGATTTTTCGGACTGGGTCGAGGTCCACAATCCCGATCCGGCTCCCCTCGATCTGGCTGGTCATGCTCTCACGGACAACTCCTCCGATTTGACCAGGTGGATCTTTCCCGCGGGATCCACCGTGGCGGGGGGTGGCCATCTTCTCATCTTTGCCTCCGGAAAGAACCGGGCCTCGGCCGATGCGGAATTGCACACCAATTTCCAGTTGGATGCCACCGGCGAATACCTTGCCCTGGTCGCTCCGGATGGCACCACGATTCTCACCGAATTCGGTTCCGCGGCCGTGCCGTTCCCCAGGCAACGGGCCGACATCTCCTACGGATCCGGGGAGACCGCCCTGGAAACAGTGCTCCTCGGAGAAAATGCCGCCCTGCGCTATCTTGTTCCGCCCGACGCCGGGGCGCTCGATCCGGATTGGGCGGGTAATTTCTTCGACGATACCCAGTGGAGCATTGGCTTCTCCGGCATTGGTTTCGACGCGAACGGAGGCGGCGGAATCACCAGCGCACCCCTGGATCACTGGCCGCTCGATGACGGCTTCGGCACCGTGGCGCGCGACACTGCGGGAACCTTTCCCGGATCCCTCGTCGGAGCGGGAGACGGCTCGGCCTTCTGGGATGCGGACTCCCCGCAGGTCCCCGGTGGACCGGAGTCCTCGCTGCGCTTCGACGGCACAAGCAACCATGTGCAGACCACCCTCCCCGGAATCGGAGGATCGGCTTCCCGCACGGTGGTCTTCTGGGTGAAATCGACAGACACCACTGACCACGGCATCGTTTCCTGGGGCGCCGGCACCACCAGCTCCCGCAGATTCCACATCCGCCTCAACAGCAATCCCGCCAGCGGAACCACGGGAGCCATCCGCTGCGAAGTGGGCGGTGGCAACACGGTGGGATCCACCGTCCTCTCGGACAACCAATGGCACCACGTCGCAGTCGTTTTCGAGGAAGACGCCACCCCCACCATCTCCGACGTCCGCTTCTACATCGACGGGACACCCGAGCCCGGGAGCGGGAGCGGGAGCCTCCCGGTCGACACTGACATCTCCGGTCCCGATGCCGTCCCCGTGGCAATCGGCCGCCGGGTGCAGGGAGCACCCAGTTACTTCTCCGGCAGACTGGCGGACGTCGCGATCTACGATGTCGCCCTGAGTGCGGATGACGTCGCTCAACTTGCGGATGGCACTTCCAGACCATCCAGTCCGATTGGTCTCGGCAACTACATCACCACCAACGTGGAAGGTGTGATGCTCGACCGGAATGCCTCCCTTTTCACCCGGACCACCTTCGACCTGCCCGCGAACCACGAACTGGACCAGCTGCGTCTCTTCCTGCGCTATGACGATGGCGTCAGCGCCTTTCTCAACGGAGTGGAGGTGGTGCGAGAGAATGCTCCGCCGGACAATCCCTGGAACGCAACCGCGCTGACCGGGCGTTCGGATCGCGAAGCAGCGACCTTCTCCGGATTCAGCGCCTCCCCGGCCCTGCCCGGCCTGCTCCCGACCGGCAACGTGCTCGCCCTGCACGGAATGAACCTCAACCCCGCTGATCGGGACTTCCTCCTGCAGTCCCGTCTCACCGCCCTCGACCTGGGACGCCGGGCCGCCGGTTACTTCCTGAATCCGACCCCGGGAGCTCCCAATACCGGGGAACCGGATGCCGGGGCCTTCGTGGCTGACACCGAATTCACCCCCAACCGCGGCTTCCGCGACAGCCCCTTCCAGCTTGAAATCACCAGCACCACCGCAGGAGCCTCCATTTACTACACTCTTGATGGCAGCGAGCCCTCCCCGACCAACGGCAGCCTCTACACCGGGGCCCTGACCATCAACAGGACGGAGACCGTTCGCGCGGCGGCCTTCAAGGACGGACAGGTCCCCACCAACGTCGATACCCACACCTACATCTTTCCCTCCAGCGTCCTGTCGCAGAGCACAACCCCTCCGGGCTTCCCCACTACCTGGGGAGACCGCACGACCGACTACGAGATGGACCCTGACCTCATCGACAACATCTATTCCCGACAGGAAATCACCGCATCGCTGCGCTCGCTGCCCACCATCTCGGTCGTGATGGAAGTCGACGATCTCTTCGACGGCACCTCGGGGTTCTATGCCAACTCCAATCAACGCGGGGACCAATGGGAAAAGCCCTGCTCCTACGAGTTCTTCGACTTTCCTAACGGAGCGCAGACCCAGCTGAACGGTGCCATCCGCGCGGTGGGACGAGCCAGCCGCAGTGCCAACCGCGGCAAGCACAACCTGCGGGCCGTCTTCCGCTCCGAATATGGCCCTACCCGGCTCCGCTTCCCGCTCTTTCCCGAATCGGACGTCACCGAGTTCAACTCTCTCATCCTGCGCGGAGGCAACGGTGATTCCTGGCTGAACCCGGGCGTGGTGGAGCGCGCCCAGTATATCCGGGACCAGTGGCACCGCGACGCCCAGCGGGCCACCGGTCAGCCGTTCCAGCACCAGATTTACGCCCACCTCTACCTCAACGGTCTCTACTGGGGCATGTATCACATCTTCGAGCGCTTCGAGGACGACATGCTGGCCGCAGGGTTCGGGGGACGGGAAGAAGACTGGGACGCCATCAAGGATGCCGGGAGCGCAAGCGTCCTGGAGGTGGTCGACGGCGATCTCAGCGCGTGGAACCGGACCCTGGCTGTCACCCGACGCGACATGAGCAACCCCCGGAACTACGCCAATGCCCTCATCTTCATCGATCCCGACACCTGGATCGATTACTTCCTGATGAATTTCTATTCCGGTAATACCGACTGGGATCAGTCGAACTGGCGGGCCGGACGGCGCCGCGAGCGGGACGCCAAGTGGATGCTCTTCGCATGGGATTCCGAACGCACCGACCGCAACGCCACCCAGGGCACCAACTCCAGCACCAACAATGCCACCCTCGAGAACACCCCGAACTTTCCCTCCAGCGTGCACCAGAAGTTGATCGCCAACGAGGAGTACAAGTTGCGCTTCGCCGACCGGGCACGTCTCCATTGCTTCAATGGCGGGACCTTTACCCCGGAAGGGGCCGAGCACCTCTGGAGTGCCCGGGCCCACGAAATCTACGAACCGCTCATCGCGGAAGCAGTGCGCTGGGGTGATCGCCACCGCAATCCTCCCGCCCGCCGCGAAACCTACTGGCAGGACATGTATGACACCATGCGCACCAGCTTCTTCCCCCAGCGGACCGACACCCTCCTCTCCCAACTCCGTGCCCGTGGCCTCTACCCCTCGGTGGACGCCCCCGACTTCACTCCTCACGGTGGCGTCTTCGCCAGCGGGGCGGAGGTGACCATGGAGGCTCCCACCGGTGGATCCATCTACTACACCCTCGACGGAAGCGATCCGCGTCGCCCCACCACTGCCGGGGCGGAAACCATCCTCCTCCCGGAGGGATCACCAACCCGGGCCTTCATTCCCGGAAACGAGGCCCTGGGACTGGACTGGACTCTTCCGGATTTTGATGACGCGGAGTGGTCCAGCGGAGCGAGCGGGGTCGGATTCGAACTCGACAGCGGCTTCGAGGGATTGTTCGGAATTGATCTCAGCGCCATGCACGGCGTCAACGGCTCGGCCTACGCCCGCTGGGAATTCGAGATCCCGGACCGGGCGGAACTCGCTGCCATCACCTCCCTCACCCTGCGTGCCCGCCATGACGACGGCTTCATCGCCTACCTCAACGGCCACGAAGCAGCCTCTGCCAACCGGCCGGTCTCCCCCTCCTGGAACTCCACCGCCCCGGCCGCCCATCCCGACGGCGCCGCCACCGAGTTTTCCGGTTTTAACCTCACGGACGTCATCGGCCATCTGCGTCTTGGCACCAACGTCCTGGCGGTGCACTGCCTGAACCAGGAAGTCGATAGCAACGATCTCCTCTTTGTTCCCGAACTCGCCGCCGCCACCGGAGTCATCACCTCGGGAATCTCGCCTGCAGCACTTGTCTACCAGGGACTTCCTCTTTCCCTCGACACAAGCACGCGGCTCAAGGCACGCGTCCTCGAAAACGGAACCTGGTCCGCGATCACCACCGCGGTCTTCACCGCTGGCGCACCCGCCACCACCGGACATCTCGCAATCAGTGAAATTCATTACCATCCGGTCGACGATGCTCCCACCGAGTTCCTGGAACTGATCAACATCTCCAACGGACTCATTGACCTGACCGGCCTCACCTTCACCAACGGCATCGACTTCACCTTCCCGGAAACCACCATGCTCGCTCCAGGCGAACGCATCCTCGTGGTAGAGGATATCACCTCCTTCGAGATCGCCTATGGCCTCGGACTGCCTATTGCGGGAGCTTTCGAAAACAACACCCGCCTCGCCAACAATGGAGAACGCCTCACCCTGCTCGCCCGCGACGGCTCCACCATTCTCGACTTCCGCTTCCGCGAGCAGCATCCCTGGCCCGAAGCCCCGGACGGAACAGGACGGAGCCTCGTCCCCGTCATTCCCGGCAATGTCATGAGCACCGACCCCCTGGACTGGCGGTCCAGCCTCTCCCCCGGGGGAACTCCTGGCTGGTCCGATACAATCCCCTTTCCCGGAGGTGGCGAGGAAACCTTGCTGACCTACGCTCTGGCAGGCTCCGGAACTCCCCGTATCATTGTGGAAAACGACATCCCCCTTCTCCTCTTCCGGGCGTCCACCGCCGCCGATCATGCGACGATCTGGGTGGACTTCTCTCCCGATCTGCAGAATTGGTTCCCGGCCGAACCGGAAGACTTCCTCTCCCGGGAAGACCAATCCGACGGCACCACGACCTACCGCTTCGCCATGCCCACCACCCAACCCCTCACCCATCACTTCGCCCGCCTTCGCCTTGAAACAAGATAACCCCTTGACAGCAAGGGAGATGAATAACCTGCAACCAACCCTGCCTGATGATGACCCACCTCAATCACCCGTGCCGCCCTGCCCTCCTTTTGATGACCGCTCTCGGGGCAACCGCAATCCTGCCCCTCGCCGCGATCGCCGGTGAATCGAAACCCAACACCCTGTCCGCCGGGGAAAAGGACGCCGGATGGCAGCTCCTCTTCGATGGCAGGGCACCGACTTCGTGGCGCAGTTTCGGGAAGGAGACCCTGCCCGGGAAGGGATGGGAAGTCTCGGAAGGCTGGCTGATCAAAAAGGGCGGACTGAAGCCTGGAAACCTCGTGACCCGGCAGGAATTCACCGACTTCGAGTTCTCCTGGGAGTGGCGCATGGCCCGGGGAGGCAACAACGGGGTGAAATACTTCGTGGACGAGAAGCGTGGCAAACTGGGGCATGAGTACCAAATGCTCGCCAACCCCGACGACAAGGCCAGCAAGGGAGCGACCGCCGGATTCTACGCCGTGCTGGCTCCCTACGATCTCCCTGCCATCAAGGCGGCTCCTGGAATCAACCACTCCCGCATTTCCGTCCAGGGCCGGAACGTTCGCCACTGGCTCAACGGAAAACTGGTCCTCGAGTATGTCTGCGGTAGCGAAGAGGTCCTCGCCAACGTCGCCCTGAGCAAGTTCAAGGATGTTCCCAATTTCGGCAGGAAACTGACCGCCCGCATCATGCTCACCGACCACGGCAGCGAGTGCGCCTTCCGGAACCTCAAGATCCGCGAATTGTCCGCGGGGGCCGCGAGGGAGTAAATCCCCGGCCTCCTGCAGCTCCGACACTCCCCGGATCATTTTTTTATTGGGGCGGGAGAACCTCCGGGGATCACCTGCCATGCTCGCCGCAAGGGACGGTGAAGTGGCCGGAAGGACCAGCTTCAGACTGCGAACGAAGGCTGTGGGCCTGTCTCAGGAACGCTCGCTTCCTCCTTCAATCCGACGCTGAAATATAATCTCCTTAAGTCTTGTGTATATCTCACTCAAAAAACGGCAAGCGATCTTGACCGGTTACGTGAAATTGCCAGTATTCCGAAATCAGATTGCGGCCTGAATTTCCAGCGGGATTCCTGGGCCCTTTTCCCCTACCAACCCACTTCCCATAAAACCCATGAAAATCCTGTTTTCCCGGATGCTGGCCCTGCCAGTGACAGCGGTACTCCTATTGACCTGCCTGCCCCTTCACGCTCAACTGGCCGCCTCGGGAACTCCCGGCGACCGCGCGGTCTACACCATCGGCAGCGGGGCAACCCTGGCCACCGGTTTCGGCACCAGCGTGGCCCACGATTTCGCCACCACCGCAGTGGCCGATACGGCCGACAGCTTTGACCTCCAGGTCGGGGGGGCAGTCAACCTGACCGCCGGACATCACCTTGTCATCTACGGCACCCGTTATCTCAACACCGCCAACGGCCGCGCGGGCCTCAATAACACGATCCTGCTCAACGGTAGTGCTATGGCCCACGGAGCCTCCTCGACCTATTCGCGCGACAATACAAACAACAACCACTTCGTCCGGGGTGGTACGATTATCGAGGTCGCCCAGGCCGACTCGATTGCCATTCAATCCCAGCGAACCGACACCCACACGCAGACCCTGAACCAGCAGGATGGCGACCTCCAACTGGTGAAACTGGACGATAGTCTCTCCTTCCTGCGGCTCGGGGCGAGCGCCAACGTGGCCGGTCTGATGAGCAACTCCTCCGCGGGACCCGCCACCATAAGCTATGACGTCCAGGATGAAGTGGACGCCGGGTTCACCCACGTCAGTGGTGGCAGCGAGATCACCCTCAGTGAAGCGGGACGTTATCTCGTCTTCGCCAACACCGGCTTCCGCATCAGCGGGGGCAACCGCCACCGCCAGGCCATCACCCAGCGCCTCACCCTCAACGGCACCCCGGTGGAGGACTCCTCCACCGTGCTCTACCTGCGTTACGCGGGTTCAACCGACGGGACCGGCGGTCTCATGGAGTTCGGAGCCGCCTCGCTTGGCACGATCATCCGGACCACCGCCGCCGACACTATTCTCGAGGTGGAAGCCCTTCGGGACAACGATGTGGGCGGAACCAATACCGCAGTTGCCCTCGAGGCCTCGCTTACCGGACTCACCATCCTGAAACTTCCCGGCTACGGGGAATACCTGCGCCTGTCCGGTCCTGCCCAGAACATCAATTTCGCCCAGGGGAACCCCGAGACCGCCTTGAACCTGTCCGAGACCTCTCCGGTTTCGAATGCCTCCTTCTCCTACGATGCCACTGCCAACAGCTCCCAGGTGACCGTCAACAAGGCCGGCGACTACCTCTTCCTGGCCTCCCACTTTGCCGATAACTTTGACGCTGCCGGAAATAACGCGCGCACCATCTTCCGGCAGGGATTCCAGACCACTCCCAGTGGTGGATCGGCGGGCAAGATTTCCTACGGTAACGGTGGGGCCTTCAACCGCGACGACACCGCTGGCGGTGAACGCGCCCGGGACTCCGGCGACTGGGCCGGGGCCATCCTGCCCCTGGGAGCCGGTGACCTGGTGGAGACAACCTCGGCCCGCTTTGGCGGCAACCCGGCCACCTTCGATGCCAACACGGTGGGCCTGCAGGCCCTCAACATCGCAAGCATCTCCTCCGCTCCCACCGCACCGGTGGTGGAGATCAATTCCCCCCTCAGTGCCGTCGTCAACTCGACGGGCAACGTCATTACCGACGAGTCGCACCTGAAGACCACCCACATCAGCGACCCGGCCACCGCACTGATTTACACCCTCGACAGCGCCCCGGACGGCGGCTCGCTTGAACTCAGCGCCGCCGCCCTGGGCCTTGGCGACACCTTCACCCAGGACGATGTTGACAATGACCGCCTCACCTTCAACGCCGGCGCCACCGCCACCGAGGGTGGATTCGATTTCACCGTGCGCGATTCCAGCAGCAACGCAGTCGCAGGATCCTTCGTGGTCAACGTGGGAGCCGCCACTGCTCTCGGCGACGACGCGGGAGCGACCGACGAGGACTCCACCGTCACCGGTCTGGATCTCCTCGCCAACGACAGCGGCAGTTCCCTCTCGGTAACCGACTACGACGCCACCAGCACCAACGGAGCCGCAGTCACGGTGACCGCCGCCGGCATCTCCACCTACGACCCAACCGGTTCAGCGGCCCTGCAGGCTCTCGACACCGGCGACCAGCTGGACGACACCTTCACCTACGCCGTCACCGATATCTTCAATCAGGAGACCACCGCCACCGTCACCATCACGGTGGATGGAGCGAATGATGCCCCGGTCGGCACCGACGATGCCTTTGCCAGCGGGGAACGCTCCGTCACGAGCGGCAACCTCCTCGCCAACGACAGCGACTCCGATGCAGCCGACACCCTGACGGTATCCAATTTTGATGCGGCGGGTAACGGAGGCGCCGTTCCAGTCCCCGGTCCCCTGGTTTTCACCAGTGCACAGGGTGCCACGATCTCGATTTCCTCGAATGGGGACTTCAGCTACGACCCCAGCAGCTCGGTCGCCATCCAGGCCCTCGCCGACGGCGCGACCCTCAGTGAGACCTTCAGCTACGACGTCTTCGATGGCACCTCTACAGTTGCCACCACCGTCACGGTCACCTCGACGGGGACGGTCGGCACCTCGGGCGACCTTGCGGCGGTTGCAGCCAATGCCACCGTCAACGTCAATGCCCTGGCCAACGACAGCCGCTACAGCGGAACAATCGGCTCTCCCACCGCGGGAGCGGAACTGGAGTTCCTCGCCGATGGTGCTGGTAATTCCAGTGCCGCGTGGCTGAACACGGGAGCCGCAACCGTGGCCTCCATTCCCAACGGCGGAACCGCCTTGATTGACGCCACCCACAACCCCACCCCGCCGAATCCGCTTTCTGGAATGGCGGCCGCCTACGATTTTGCCGGGATCGAAGGGATCGAGCACGACGGCTTCGATGCTGCCCCTTACGGCCAATCCGATCTGGTCAATGCCTCCATCGAATTCCTCTTCCGCCCCTCGGACCAGGTCGGCGACGAGGTCCTCCTGGAGATCGGCGGGACGACGGACGGGGCGTCCATCTGCCTGGTGGACAACCTGGTGGTGTGGACCGCCTGCGACAATGGAACCGAAGCCGCCCAGGCGGTGGCCATCCTCCCGCCCGGAGCAGTGGCAGGGGGAGAGTGGGTGCACATCGTCTGCACGATTGATCTCGCCACCGACACCGCGGAAATCTGGCTGAATGGCGTCCTGACCGACAGCAACGGGGCCGTGAATGTCAACAATGGCGCAGCGGGCGATCTCGCTGACTGGTGCGGCACGGACTCGGGCGGCATCGGTCGCCGGCAGACTGATGTGGGCGGCGATCTTAATGGTCTTGGCAATTATGGAACCACTGATCTTGGAGCCCAGACCGACTATGAGGGTGAGGTCGCGCTTCTGCGCACCTACGAGTCTCTCCTCACCTCGGCCCAGGTGATGGCCAACTTCCAGGCTCTGGTGGGAGCCACGGTTGGAGCTCCGGCGGCAGGAGACGTGACTGATCTCAACGGCACAGCATCCCCAATCCCGGGAACCACCGTTGTAGTGCTCGCTTCCGGCGCGACGGTGGCCTTCGAACTCGACGGCTCCTTCACCTACGACCCCAACGGAGCCTTTGACAATCTCGGGGTGGGGCTGACGGCGCAGGAGAGTTTCACCTACACCATCGACAATCACCACAATGCCACCACCACCGTCGTAATCACCATCGACGGCACCAACACTGACGCCCAGCTCAACCTCGCCGCTGACCAGGCCAGTGTGACCGAGGGCAACGACGCCTCCTTCACCATCACCTCGAGTCTGGCCCTCCCCTCCGATGTGGAGGTCAGCCTGAGCTACAGTGGAACGGCCCAGGACGGCAGTGACTTCAACGGGAACGCGGCAGTCACCCTGTCCAGCAAAGGCGGAGCCACGGAATTCGACCTGACCTTCTCCACGATTGCCGATTCCCTCTACGAGGGTTCGGAAACCCTCACCGTGACCATCGACAGCGTGACCGGCTCCGCGGTCCTGGGCGCCACCCCGGCGGCCTCCATCACCATTGCCGATTCCGACAGTCCGCCCGTCCTTTCCCTCGGCACCCCGACCGGAAACACCACCGAAGGCAGCAGGGTGGACTTCACCGTGACTGCCAGCGTGGCCTCCAGCGTGGCGGTCACCGTCGACGTGGCCTACTCCGGCACAGCCGGTCCCGAGGACTTCTGTGACCAGGAGCAGATCACCATCCCGGCCGGACATACCGCCGCCACCGCAAGCCTGCTGGTGCTCGACGATGCCGTGGCCGAGGGTAATGAGACCCTCACCGCCACTATCAGCAATCCGTCGCTCGGGTCCTTGGCTACAACGGAAACTGATGGCCTGATTGCCTATTATG
>DLRK01000178.1:7070-7551 GCA_002501065.1 Akkermansiaceae bacterium UBA7890 | reverse complement strand
GTTTCAGAGCTACGCGCTCTGGCCTCATATGACGGTGGGACAGAACATCGCCTTCGGACTGGAGGAACGGAAGGTCCCCCGTAATGAGATTGCCGAGCGTGTGGGCGAGGCGCTTGAGATGGTGCGGATGCCGGGATTCCAGGAACGGGGGATCGACCAGATGTCCGGAGGCCAGCAGCAGCGGGTCTCGCTGGCCCGCGCCCTGGTGGTGAAGCCCAAGTGCCTTCTGCTGGACGAGCCGCTTTCCAATCTCGACGCACAGTTGCGACTGGAGATGCGTTCGGAGATCCGACGTATCGTAAAGGAGAACGGGCTTACGGGCGTCTACGTCACCCACGACCAGGCCGAGGCGCTTTCCATGGCCGATCGCCTGGCGGTGATGGACCAGGGCCGGGTCCAGCAGATCGGATCCCCGGAGGATGTGTACCGTAATCCGGCCACCTCCTGTGTGGCCTCCTTTATCGGGGAGACCAATCTCCTG
>DLRK01000178.1:6237-6734 GCA_002501065.1 Akkermansiaceae bacterium UBA7890 | reverse complement strand
ACGCAACGGTGAAGGGACAGGGGGAAGGAGGTTCGGTGGTGGTCGAAACCGAGGCAGGGGAGTATGCAGGCCGCCCTGCGGCAGAAGACTGGAGGCCGGCGGAGGGAGACAAAGTCTCCGTTTCAGTGCGGCCGGAGGCGATCAGGATTGCTGAGACGGAGGATGGGTCTCTGGGGGAGATCATGGAAACCACCTACCTCGGGGATATCATTCAATACCGGATCAGGATGCATGCCGGGGTGGAGATCCAGGTCTCCGAGATGAATCCCCGGCAGGTTCTGGCCAAGGGTGTGGGAGTGACGCTCGAGGTGCATCCGGAGAATGTGGTGATCCTGCAGGAGTGACGATCCCGGGCCCCGTTTGAGAAGGCATGAACAACTGGAAGAAGATCCTCCTCATCCTCGCGCTCCTCACGGTGGTGGTTGCCGCGCCGCTGGTGTTGCGGGACAGTGGGACGGAGGGGTCTGACCAGGCGGACCTGCGACTCGACGTCATCA
>DLRK01000178.1:0-5913 GCA_002501065.1 Akkermansiaceae bacterium UBA7890 | reverse complement strand
GTCATCACTCCGCACACCGAGACACTGCGTCGCGAATTCGGGGAGGCCTTTGCGGACTACTGGCAGAAGAAAACGGGAGAGAGTGTCTATGTGAACTTTCTCGTCCCGGGCGGAACGTCGGAATGCGTGCGCGTAATCGGCAACGGCTTCGAGGCAGCCCGGGAACGGGGAGAAACGGGGTGCAATATTGATGTTTTCTTCGGAGGGGGCGCCTACGACTTTGCCATTCAGGCCAAGCTGGATCGTTTCGAAAAATTACGGATCTTCGATACTCATCCCGGGCTGTTCGAGGAAGACGGTATTCCCGCCGCCCTGGGTGGAGAGACCTTCTACGATCCTGAGCACGCCTGGATCGGATCGGTGCTGTCCAGCTTTGGGATCTGTTACAACACCGATCTGCTTGCAGAGCGTGGACTTTCCCCTCCCACCAGCTGGGATGACCTGGGGGATCCCGGTTATGTGCGGGGGATCGCACTGGCCGATACCACCAAGAGTTCCTCGGTGACCAAGTCGTTTGAAATGCTGGTCCAGCAGAAGATTCAGAACGAACTGGCCCTGGGCAGCTCCGGGGAGGAGCGCGCTGCCGTGGTTGCACGCGGTTGGGAGGCCAGCATGCATCTCATCCAGCGAATCGGCGCCAACGCACGCTATTTCACCGACAGTTCAGCCAAGATCCCGCGCGACGTGGCCCAGGGTAATGCGGTGGCCGGGATGTGTATCGATTTCTACGGCCGGACCACCAGCGAGACGCTGAAGAGGGAAGACGGATCGTCCCGCCTGCAATACATCATGCCCTCGGGCGGCAGCTCCATCAGCGTGGATCCGGTGGCGGTTCTGAAGGGGGCTCCCCATCCCGAACTGGCACAGGCTTTCGTGGAATTCGTCCTCTCGCGGGAGGGTCAGATGCTCTGGGCGGCTGCCCCGGGGAGCCGCCCCGGGCCCAGATACCGGGCTCTGCGCCGTCTTCCCATCCGTCCTGACCTCTATGAGGGCGAGACCCTGGCCGCCATGATCGACGGGGAGGCTCTGCCCTTTGAGCAGGCCCGGAAGTTCACCTACGACCGGACGCTGACCGGTCATCTCTTCTCTCCGCTCAGGACCATCATCCGGGTGATGTGCATCGATCCTCATGACGAGATGAAAGCGGCCTGGGACGCCCTGATCGAGGCAGGCTTTCCGCCCCAGGCGACGGCTCGGTTTCATGATGTCAGCGCGGTGTCCTACGAGCAGGCCGGGGGGCTGATCAAAGCGACCCTGAAGAAGAGCAAGGTCGATGCGGTCAGGTTGATGAACGAACTCAGCAGTGTCTTCCGGGCAAATTACCGGGAGGCACAGAGTCTGGCGGAGAAAGGGAAATGAGAGCGAAGAAGGCCATTATTCTCACAACGGCGGTGGCCCTTTTCTTCGGGGTCTTCTTCCTCTTTCCGGTCGTGATGGTGATCGGCGAAGCCTTCGTGGACAAGGAAGGCGGGTTCACGAGTGCTTACGTGGTCCAGATCTTTGCCAACCCGGTCTACCTTGAGGGACTCTGGAATGCTCTTCTTCTCGGGGTGACCAGCACCTTTGCGGCGCTGCTGATCGCCTTTCCGCTCGCCCTGTTCACGCATCGCTACCGCTTTCCGCTGAAGGGCCCGCTCTCGGCGCTCATCCTCGTTCCGCTTGTCCTGCCTCCCTTCGTGGGGGCCGTGGGAGTCAAGCAGATGCTCGGGGTGAAGGGGGCGCTTAACGCCTTCCTTGAGAAACTTGGGATGATGGATCCGGCTGCGCCCATCGACTGGCTGGGGGAGGGACGCTTCTGGGGCATCGTGATCATGAATGCCCTGCACCTTTATCCGATCCTCTACATGAACATCGCGGCGTCGCTCGCGCATCTTGACCCTGCCATGGAGGAGGCCGCGCAAAATCTCGGCTGCTCGCCATGGAGGCGACTGAGGCGCATCACCATGCCTCTCACCATGCCGGGAATCTTTGCGGGAGGTGCGATCGTCTTCATCTGGTCCTTCACCGAACTGGGCGTGCCATTGGTCTTCGACTACTCGCGGGTGGCCCCGGTGCAGATTTACGACGGACTCAAGGATCTGGAAAGCAATCCGTTTCCCTACGCCCTGGTGGCGGTCATGCTGGTCATTTCCTCGGCAGTCTTTCTGCTCTCCAAGGCCCTCCTCGGGCGTTCAAGGCTGGGGACTGCCCCGCGACCCAAGGGGCGACAGACGGAAAAGGTGCTGCGGGGCGCGAAAGGCTGGTTGCTCACCGCTCTCTTCCTGGGAGTCTTTCTGCTCGCTTCCCTGCCGCATCTGGGCGTGATCCTGCTCTCGATGGCCACCGACTGGTATGGCACGATCCTGCCGGAGCAACTCACCGGGGCGCATTATGACGAGGCCCTGGGTCATCCCCTGGTGGTTCCTTCCATCCAGAACAGTCTCCTCTATGCCTCGGGGGCGATGCTGGTGGATCTCCTGCTGGGACTTGCCATTGCCTGGGTGATCGTGCGAAGCACCATTCGCGGGCGGGCCCTTCTCGACGCACTCGTGATGCTGCCCCTGGCCGTGCCCGGACTGGTCCTGGCCTTCGGATATCTCGCCCTGGCACAGGAAGGTCGGGCTTTCTCCTTTCTGGTCGGAGCCAACGGTAATCCCGTCATCCTGCTTGTGATCGCCTATGCGGTGCGCCGGCTTCCTTATGTCGTGCGGGCGGCGGTGGCCGGCTTGCAGCAGAGCAATGTCACTCTGGAGGAGGCGGCGCTCAGCCTCGGGGCCACTCCGATGCGCATGATGCGGCGGATTGCACTGCCCCTCCTCTCCGCCAATCTGCTGGCTGGCGGTATCCTGGCCTTCGCCTTCGCCATGCTGGAGGTGAGTGACAGCCTGATCCTGGCTCAGCAGGCCGAGCACTTCCCGATTACGAAGGCTATTTACGCGCTGCTCAACACGCTGGGGAACGGATATGAACTGGCTTCCGCTCTCGGGGTGTGGGCCATGGTCTTCCTGGGAATCTCGATCGTGGGGGCGGTTTCGCTGGCCGGGAAACGCGGTGGTCTCTTCCGCATGTAGCGGTGGTCAGTTCCGGTTTCCGGCAGAGTCAGTTGCTGTCGGAGAAGATCTGTGCCGTGTCTTGAGCCAGGGATCGAGGAAGTTGGCGACGATGATGAATACGGTGCCGAGATAGAAGGCGAGATGCAGTTGCTGGTACTCGTGGAAGAGGATGGCCCCGAGGAGAATGCCCCAGACGGGCTCGAAGTTCATGGTGAGATTGGCCGTGTAGGCGGTCAACCGGCGAAGGAGGTGGATGTTCCAGGTGTGAGCCACGGTGGTGCAGAGCAGGGCGAGGGTGAGAAGCGGAAACCAGTCGCGCCCGGCCGGGAACTGGAAGTGATGAGGGGAGATGAGGGGGAGAACGAGAGCAGCGATGAGGCATGCTCCGGCCATCTCGTAGAGGAGCATGCTGCGGGAAGGGGTTCCCCGGGCCACCAGTTGCCGGTTGAGGACGGGAAAAATGGAGTGAAGCAGGGCTCCCGCCAGGCCCACCATGAGGCCAAGGCGGTGATCGTCGCCAAGGTTTCCAGCGATGAGGAGTATTCCCGCAATGACGATTCCCCCGCAGAGCAACTCGCCCGGTCGGATGGGTCTTCGCTCGATGAGGGGTTCAGTGATGGCCGTGAAGAGGGAGATGGTCGCAAAGGCGGCAAGGGCCACGGACACGTTGGAGAGGGAGATTGACCAGAAAAAGCAGACCCAATGGGCTCCCTGGAGCAATCCCAGTCCGAGGGCGGCCAGCAACCGGCGGCGGGGGAGACAAAGGAGGGCGGGATTGATAACCGCCAGCCAGAGGGCCATGGCAAGTCCCGCAATGAAAACGCGCCAGAAAACGAGGGAGGGAGCCTCGATTGAGATGATGCGTCCCAGCACCGCGGTGAGGGCGAGAATGAAAACGAGAAAATGATATTGGATTAACGGTTTTATGAGGAGGGTGGGTGAGGGCTTTGGTCCGGATTGCAAGGGGGGCTCGTGGAGACGCAGTTCAGATTGCGCGACGCATGTTTGCTGTCCACTGAATATTGTATGACGGGTCCTGTCTACGGACCTCTTGATCTTGCCGTTCTTCCGCAATACAGTGAGTCAGTGACTCCCCCCAGTATCTTCAACGATGTGCTCGGCCCCGTGATGCGGGGGCCTTCGAGTTCGCACAGCGCGGCCTCGTTGAGGATCGGGCGACTGGCGCGTGACCTGATGGGAGGCGATCTGCAGGAGGTGGTGGTGGAATATGATCCCAACGGCGCACTGGTCACCACGCATGAGTCGCAGGGATCGGACCTGGGACTCTTTGGCGGCCTGATGGGCTGGGAAACGGATGATGAGCGTCTTCCGGACTTCCGTGAGAAAATCGAGGAGGCAGGGATCAAGGTGGAGATTCGCTACGTGAGTTACGGCGCGGAGCATCCCAACACCTACAAGCTGACCCTGCGCAACCGGGATGAGGAGCGAACCATGCAGGCGATCTCGACCGGGGGTGGCATGATCGTCGTGCAGGAAATCGAGGGTGCCGGAGTTGGAATAGAGGGCGATTACTGCGAGACGCTCGTTTTTCTCTCCGAGGCTGGAGCGGCTGAAGGACTGGTTGGCTGGCTCTCGAGCAGCTTTTCCTTCGAAGAGGTTCAGGTCCGGCCGGGGGGCAGGGAAGTCCTGATTGAGATCAGGAGCCGCAGCGCGCTCGACGAGGGCCTGCTGGCGGAACTCCGAGGCAATCCGGCGATTTCGGCAGTGCGCGTGCTCCATCCGGTCCTCCCGGTGCTGGCCCGCCGGAATCTTTCCGTTCCCTGGTTGCGGTGTGCGGAGATGGACTCCTACCGGGAAAGCAGGGGCGATGAACCCGGGCTGGGAGACCTGGGAGCGATCTACGAAGGTGAGCGCGGTGATATTCCGGTAGAGGAGGTGAGGGAGCGTATGGGCAGGTTGGTTGAGACGATGGAGGGGTCGATCCAGACCGGGTTGCAGGGAACCAGTTTCGCTGACCGGATCCTTCCGGCGCAGTCGCCGCGTTTTGCCGAAAGGATGAAGGCGGGGGAGCTGGTGCCGGGCGATGTGCTCAACCGGATCATCATGTATGTCTCTTCCCTGATGGAAATGAAGAGTTCCATGGGGGTCATCGTGGCAGCCCCGACGGCGGGGAGTTGTGGTGCACTTCCGGGGGCCGTTCTCGGGGTGGCCGATGCCCTGGGCAGGAGCCGTGAGGAGCGGATCGAGGCGATGCTGGCGGCTGGCATGATCGGGGTGTTCATTGCGGCCCACTCGACGTTTGCAGCGGAAGAGGCGGGTTGCATGGCGGAGTGCGGATCGGGCGCGGCGATGGCGGCGGCAGGAATCGTCCTTTTGATGGGAGGGAGCTTCGAACAACAGTTGGGAGCCGCGTCCATGGCCCTGCAGAGTTCCCTGGGGATGACCTGTGATACGCTGGCCAACCGGGTGGAAGCTCCCTGTCTCGGGCGCAATGTGACCGCGGCTGCCAATGCGCTCTCCTCTGCCAACATGGCGTTGGCGGACTATCAGCATCTGGTGCCCTTTGACGAGGTAGTGGAT
This sequence comes from Akkermansiaceae bacterium UBA7890, assembly GCA_002501065.1. Classification (GTDB taxonomy): domain Bacteria; phylum Verrucomicrobiota; class Verrucomicrobiia; order Verrucomicrobiales; family Akkermansiaceae; genus Roseibacillus_B. Next base: position 340 of record DLRK01000178.1, on the reverse strand, counting down.
GCCATGAAGCAGGTGGGCGACCTCATGCCACGCGAGATATGCTGTACGGGCCTCGGTGGGTTGGCCCTTTCCCCGGCTTCCAGGGCTCTGGAGGAAAAGCTGGCCCGGGGACCGGGCTGTTGCGGGAAGGTGGAGAAGGAATCGTGATTCGTGGCAGCGGGGCTTCGAAAACCTACAACTCAGGGGCGATGAGGTCATCCCAGGACTGGCGTTGGCGGACGACCGTGGCCTGTGCACCATTGACGAGGATCTCGGCAGGCATGGGGCGGGAGTTGTAGTTGGAGGCCATGGTGAAGCTGTAAGCTCCTGCGCTCATGAGGGCGATAATGTCGTTGGCCTT
>DLRK01000167.1:7615-7942 GCA_002501065.1 Akkermansiaceae bacterium UBA7890 | reverse complement strand
GGTAGGGGTCCGGGGTTGTCGGGGTGGGGTTCCTGTACTCGTTCAGGGATACGCCGTCGCCATTGTTCACCGGCCAGCTCTTGTGTTCGGGGTCGAATCCGGAGTTGGTGAAGAAGGTCTGTCCCGCCTCGTCCCAGCCCGGAGCGAGAAAGAAGGGAGCGCCGGGAGTGGGTGGGGCGCTGGTAATACACTGTAGCTGAAAGTCCTCGAAGTAGGGGACGTCGAGAGTGGCACCCCATGTCACAAATCCGGAGGCGGTGTTGGGGGCGTGCCCGGAGGAATCCGGGTTGTTGAAGCGTAGCGTGCCGGTGGGAACCAAGTTGTAGT
>DLRK01000167.1:0-7257 GCA_002501065.1 Akkermansiaceae bacterium UBA7890 | reverse complement strand
TGTGCGGGGAGGCTGAGCTCGGAGGTGATGGGATCTCCCGTAGCATTGTTGCTCTTGAAATTGTCGGCCGGGGTGGCAAGGTTTCCGTCGGGCCAGAAGCCGAAAACCCCATGAAGAGTGGTCGGGATGTGGGCAACTTCGGTCTGAATTCCCATGACAAGGACGGCTGTAAATTCCAGCGGGCACTGGCCGGGGTTGTTCACCTGCGTGGAAAAGGAGACAAACCTTGGCTGGAAGACACTGTTCCAATAGGTAAGGTTCTTGTCGCCCACGTCATTGGGATCGATGTCGGCTCCGGTAAGCTCACCCAGACAGTTCATGGTCAGGCCGGTGAACCCCTGGCTGAAGTTGGAGTAGCCGGAGACCTGGATCCCACCGTTCACCCAGCTCCCTTCCGGGTTATTGAGGTGGCTGTCGATCATGGCCAGCTGGTAGCTGGTGAAATCGAAATCAAATCCGTAGATGGCGACTGGATCGTTCCAGGTTCCGTTGCGGGCCACGTGCCGGCCGCTCACTCCACCCATCCTGATGTAGTATTTGGAGGAATTGTTGGTTTCCAGCAACTCGTATGCGAATCCGGTGGGATCTCCCCCGAGCCGGGAGAGCCCTTTGAAGCCCGGAGCAGTCACCATGAAGTTGAGACCTCCGTAGGATCCGTCCCCCCTGACGTATTTGTCGCTGGTGGGATGGAAGTTTCCGGGATTGTCAGGCTCCTCATTGAAACCGGCCAGGAGCAGCGCGCCTGGAGCGTGGGCACCGCCATCCTTTCCGAATACCTGATGGTTGAGGACGGGATTGTCTTCGGCGTAGAGCTGGTAGCCCGGCATGAAGAAGGTGCCGGCATTGAAGGAATCGGTTTCGTGGGCGGGGTTGACCACGTTCCCGTTGCCGTCTCCGCGTGCTCCCCACTTGAGCGCAACATCGGCTACGGAGCCCTTACGCCAGAGGCCGCCGGAAGGGGTCTGGGTAAGGAGGTCTCCATCCGGCTTGAGTTCGACCAGGACTTCACCATTGCCCGGGCAGGGATCATCCGGGTGGGGACAATCCTGGCTGTAGGGCACCTCGACGCTGACAGCGTTGGTGAGTCCGGAAACAGCACTGACCGGTTGACCGTTGGAATAGGCGAGGAGGCTGTCATTGGAAAATCTTATCCGGGTGTTGACGGGGAAGTGAGCCTTGAAGTCGTGAGATTTCACCTTGATCTCTCCGGTCAGGCGCGCGGATTTGTCCGGGGCCGTCGTCCACTTGTGGACGCTTCCGGCGGGGACTTGGATTTTCCGGAGGTACTGGTCGTTGGAAAGCCGCTCCCGCATGGTGACAGGGTCCTCCAGGACCCCGTCATCCAGACCCTCGAGGAGGTTGAGGGCCTCGTCGTGGATGTAGTTTGCGTTGTGGGTGTCAAACACCAGAGCCCCGTCCAGAGTAAGGATGAAGTGGCCGGTGCGGAAGACGAGGGGATGGGACTCGTCGAAGATGGCAGCATCCGGGGGCAGGTTGAAGTCCAGATCCTCGGTGGGCTTGAGGCTGGCAGTGAGAGGGAAAGGTCCGACGCCTAAATACGTTCCCTCTCCGCGGTGTGGAGAGCCGGGGTAATCGCGAATGTAGCCCAGGCCCTGGGGCAGGTGAATTCTGATTCTGGGGGCTTCCGGTCCGTTGGGGGATTTAAGGGTGACCCCTGTGGGGTAGGTCACCTTTGTCCCTCCCAGGGCCTGTTCCGCTATGCCACCCGGGTCGCCAGCAGGAAACACGCTGAGGGACTGGGGCGGCACCACCTCCGCATTCCCATCGGGCTGCAGCTCAACGTCGAGCGGGGTCAATCCATCACCAAAGGCATGGGCGGCATTACCCGGGAGAATACCCTTTCCGCTCGAGATGACGAGGGAGGTGTCGATATGGGTGGGCGGAATGACAGCATTGGGCAGGGGCACGTCGGTCAGGCCCTCGAAGGTCGTAAGAAAGGATCCCCAGAGAAGGTTGCCGTTGAAATGAAGCAGGGTTTCGGCCGGGAGGGTGTGCTGAGCGTCCGTGAATATTGTGCCGTTCTCGTCCTCAATGTGCCTGATGCTGCAGCGTAGCCGGTAGGTGTTATTGACGCAGTCAAGTTGCTCCAGTGGCCGTAGCTCGTAGTCGTTGAGCTCGATTGTGTTGGGAAACGGCAGCGGGCGTCCGCTGGAATTTTCGTAGGAATCTGCGTCCCACCCCTTGATCACAATGCCGTCGTCTTCCAAGGGAACGGAGTTGCCGTCGCTGTCGAGAAGGTCGAAGTCGGCTGTGATGGAGGTGTTGACATTGCCGATGGGGTCACGGAAGTCATCGTAGCGTCCGTAGGCCACTTCCAGATCCACCAGGAAGGCGTTGTTTTCCGGGTCGGAATCCACCATGAATTTCTGCTCCCAGCGAAGGGTCGGCATGATTCCACGGATATTCCATTCTGCGTCGCCGCTGGTCTTGTTGGTGAAATGGAGGATGTTGATGAGGGGCGTGCTGTCCTGGTCTACCAGGGTATCCGGGGTCTCTCTGATCAGGTCGACAGTCACCCGGTAGGTCTCAGTGGGATCGAGCGTGGAGCCTGGGTCGGGATAGAGAACCAGCTTCTGCTGTTTAGAGGGGATGAATGTCAGGTCCACACTGAAGGGCTCGGTGGCCTTCTCGTAAACCCCTCCGGGCGCCAGTTTGACCGGGTCGCCCGCGCTGTTCTCGATCCTGTATATCAGGAAGTAGGTTGCACGGAAGCCGGGCTCCAAAAGAAAATTCCGTGAAATGGTGACCGTGACATCGGTCGCCAATCCGTGCCTTTGAGTATTGGAATCGGCGTCGTTCAGGTCTGCGTCGAGAATGGCCGGGAGGGTGTCTGCCATCGCGATCGAGGAGATCTCTTCTTCAAGGGCATGCGACAAGAGTCCGGACAGGGTGAAGAGGAGACAGGTGAGGGGCTTGCAGGGAAACGAGGGAGCAATGTTTCCGAAAAATCGAACAGCAAGTGATCTCATTATAGTGTTTGCGCTACTGGCAGGTGAAGGCCTAGGGGGACAAGGATTATTTTTCCAGAAAAATTGCCGACAGCCCGGATTTTCCAGAATGATTGTGAGGAAAACTCCTTAACCTGTCGGAAGCACTAATTAGGTCCCTGATAGAAGTGCTTGATCCCGATCAAAGAACGGATTGTCTTCGCGGGGACCATCCCCTAACTACGTGTGTCATTTAGTTATTCCAGATTGATGAAGTTTCCCATGAGAACAAAAGCATTGCTGGTATCCTGCGTCTTCGCCCTGGCATCAGGAGCAACCACCTCCGGCGCGAAACCGGGCGAAACCATTTACCAGCGGGGATTCCTCAGTGTGGAGGAATCTCACAAGTCGATTGAACTGCCGGAGGGCTATTCGCTGGAACTCGTCCTCAGTGATCCGCATATCGAAGAACCGGTGGCCTGTGCCTTTGACGGCAACGGTGTTCTCTACGTGGTGGAGATGCGGACCTACATGCAGACTGCCGATGCCGGCGGGGAACAGGAACCCAGGAGTCGGATCTCACGTCACGAGGATACCGACGGCGACGGCATCTACGACAAGCACAGTGTCTTCATTGACAATCTCCTTCTCCCCCGGGCGGTTCTGCCTCTCGACGACCGGGTGATGGTGCATGTTACCAACACGCTCGATTTGTGGAACTACCGTGATACGGACGGCGACGGGGTGGCCGACGAGAAGGTGAAGGTCTACGAAGGGGGCAGGCGGGGCGGCAACATGGAACACCAGCCCAGCGGGCTGCTCTGGGCTCTGGATAACTGGATCTACATCACCTATGAGAACCGCCGCTACCGGTTCACGGATGGAAAACTTGAGATGCAGCGCATCCCGCGCGGGGGAGGGCAATGGGGACTGACCCAGGATAACTGGGGACGGCTCTACTACTCCTCCGGGGGTGGTGAGAACCCCGCCTTCTTCTTCCAACAGCCCCCGATATACGGGATGCTGGACCTGCCGGGCCAGACTTCGCGGGACTTCCGCAGGGTCTTTCCCATTGCCGAGATCCCGGACGTGCAGGGTGGCCGTGGTCGCGTCGGTTCCAATGGCGGACTCAACAACATGACTGGCTGCGCGGGGCAGGGAATCTTCCGGGGAGACCGGCTTCCCGAGGACCTCCGGGGGGACCTCCTCATCCCCGAGCCGGTGGGCCGCCTGATCCGACGGGCTTCCGTGGAGCGCACGGATGCCAGGACGGTGCTCAAGAACAGCTACCCTGGATCGGAGTTCATCCGGAGCCGCGACGCGAACTTCCGTCCACTCTGGGCCGAGACGGCGCCGGACGGACGCATGCTCCTGGTCGACATGCACCGCGGGATCATCCAGCAGGGGAACTGGACCCGCCCGGGAAGCTATCTCCGCGGCATCATCGACAAGTGGGGGCTCGACAAGAATGTCGGCAAGGGCCGGATCTATCGGCTGGTCCACAAGGACTTCAAGCCGGGGCCCCAACCGCGCATGCTGGAGGAGAAGACGGCAGACCTGGTGAAGCACCTCTCCCATCCCAACGGGTGGTGGCGGGACACCGCCAAGAAGCTTATCATTCTTCGCAAGGACCGCGACTCCGTCATTCCCGCCCTGAAGGAGCTCGCCCTCAAGGGCAGGGCGGAACTGGGTCGTGCCAACGCGCTCTGGACTCTCGAGGGAATCGGCGCCCTCAATGCCACGACGGTGGCAGCGGCGCTTCAGGACCCGTCGATCCTGGTCAAGGTCCAGGCTCTTCGGGTTGGAGAGCCCCTCATCGGGGAGGGCAATGCGGTGGTAGTCACCGGGATCATGCAACTGGGTGAGTTGAACGGAAACCCCAATGCCGAAGTAGCGACCCAGTTGATCAATTCAGTCGGCCGCAGCGGAACAGGTAACACGGATTTGCTGGCCCTGGTGGACGAGGTGGCCAAGGCCTTTCCGGGCAATGAAGCCGTCAAGGCGGTCGTGAGCAAGGGCGCCAGCATGCGTGCCCAGGCCCGGGCCGCGGCCGAGGCGCGCAGGAAAAATGCGCAGCTCGCCCGTTCGATGGAGAAGGGGAAGGTGATCTTCACCCAGCTTTGCTATACCTGCCACGGGGCGGATGGGAAGGGAATGCCCGTGCCCGACGGGAAGCCTGGCCAGACCCTGGCCCCATCGATGGTGAAGGCCCCGCGCATCATTGGAAGCGGGAGCACGATGATCCGGACCATTTTGCACGGTCTCACCGGACCGCTTGATGGAAAGATCTATCCCGGTGTGATGGCACCCATGAATTCACAGGACGATCAGTGGGTGGCCGATATTGCCACCTACGTGCGCAATAGCTTTGGCAACAAGGCGGCACCGATCACCACGGATTTCGTGGCCGCCATTCGCAGGCAGACCAAGGGTCGCAGCACCCCGTTCACCCTGCCGGAACTTGAAGCTCTCGATCCGCCGCTGCTTGTGAACCGCAATTCGTGGAAGCTCACCGCCAGCAATGGCGGGGGGGACGCCAGGAACGCGATTGACGGGAAGAGGAGCAGTCGCTGGTCCTCGGGCCGGACGCAACAGGGCGGGGAGTGGTTCCAGATCGAGCTGCCGGAGCTGTCCAGGATCAGTGAACTCATCCTGGATGCAGCTCCCTCGACCGACGACTACCCACGTGAATACGAGGTGGTCGTGATGGCGAACGGCGAGTGGAGCAAGGCGCTCGCCAAAGGCTCCGGAAATGGTCCGGTGACCGTCATTGGCCTTCCTCTTGTGGAAGCGAAGATCATTCGCATCGTCCAGAAGGGCAGGGCGAACGGCAAGCACTGGTCGATCCACGACCTGCAGATCAAGGGCAAGAAGAAGTAGGGAGCGCGGCTCTCCCGGGGATCGAAGAAGGCCACCCCCGCGGGTGGCCTTTTCATTGTCTCATCCTGAAGTGGCGGGCTATTTCCGTTTCGGATAGTCCTGATTCTCATCGAGATCGGCATCCGTGATCTTGTCGGAAGGAACGCCGCCGGTGGGGACCTCCGCCTTTGCGCACCAGGTGATGGCATTGAGGACCACCTTGCGGAAGTCGTCGTGGCCCCAGTTGCGGTGGAAGTGGCCGCCGGTGAAGCCGAATCCGCGGCCGCCGCCAGGCCGCTCGTAGGCCCAGGCCAGGTGCTGGATCTCGCCGCGCTCAAGGGCGGCCTTGACATGCGGATTGCCCGAGTGGAAACCCTCCCGCCGTTTCATCGTGCTGGCGGGCGGATGGGCCGAGAGGATGGGAGTGACACCCTTCATTTCTTCCTGGAAGCGCATGTGGAAGTACCATTCATCACGAATCTTGAAGGGGTTCACCCCCTGGGTGATGGGATGCTTGGGCAGCTCCTTGAAGTCGGCATCCCAGTGCGGGTTGACCGACCAGTTTCCCTCGAAGTAGCCGCCGATCCAGCTGAGGAACTTCTCGCCGGACTTGCCCTTGGGCACTTCCACCCCGTAGTGGAGACAGACGAGTCCGCATCCGTCCTTGAGTTTGACGTCAAGTCCCTCGAGGTGCTTGTTGGCCATGTGGCCTCCCCCACCGTCACAATAAAAGATGATGCAGTCCGCATCCTCGAGCTCGCTGGAGTTGCCGGGCCATTCCTTGGCGAGGTGGACCTCGGCGTCCAGGGTGTCGCCCATGTGCTTGTTGAGTTGCTTGGCGAGCAGAAGGCAACCGGCCCGGTGCTCGTGCTGGTCATAGCCGTGGCTGCGGTGACCAGCCATGAAGACGACTTTCTTTTTCTTGCTGGCGTCCGATGCGGCGGCCTTGTCTTTGTCACCGAACAAGGCTGGTCCGGTGAGGGCCAGAAGCATGACGGCCAGGAGGGCAGTGAGTGCGGTTTTCATCGTGGCGGGAATACGAACTGATTTGAAGCGATCTTGCAATGACCGATGAGAAGCCGGACCGGGCAGCTCTCCAGTCAGTCGGAAACGAGGATGTTGTCGATGGAGAGGCCGCTGAAGGCATCGGCGCTGTTGTCACTGAGGAAGGTCCACTCGATGAGGATGGACTCTCCGATCGCCTCGGGAGTGATTTCGATCTGAAAGGTCTTCCAGTCAGAATCGAACTCGGTCATGTCCATGAGGACAGCCTCACCCAGTGCAGTGAGGTCGGAGGCTTTCAGGAAGCGGACGGTGGCCGTGTCGGCGAAGCCATCGGCGTCGCGGTAGGCCTGGAAGGTCAGTTTGGCAGAGGCGACCCCGGTCAGGTCAATGGCGGGTGAGCGGAGAGAGATGTCGGCGTTTGGGCCGTAGTCCCCCAGGTTTGTGC
>DLRK01000175.1 GCA_002501065.1 Akkermansiaceae bacterium UBA7890 | reverse complement strand
AACGATGCCCATTGTCCCTGCCCCGGGCCTCCGGAATCTGAACCGGATACCTTGCGAATTCCTGCATTGCCAAGCGACTTCGTCTGCCCACCGCTGCCGGCCCTGTCCCCCGATGCCCCTCTGCCCATCCCGCTCTTGGACACCGCATTCCTTGCTTCCTCGGCATCTGCCGCGTCCTCTCGATCAAGCATGGCCCCCACGCCAAACGCAAACACCGCGAACACTGCCCAGCAAAGATGACCGATCACGGATTTCCTAGTCATTCTGCTACATTACGTTGGCACCACACCTGAAAGAACGAAAAAACATCAAAAAAGTGCATTTATCCGTCACCGTTTCGGATGAATGGGAACAAGGCCTTTCCCATTGCAGGGCAGGGAAATTTTCGGCACAAGCAACACCAGAATCATCATGAAAACACTCGCCATTGCCTTCTGCAGCCTCTCCTTCACCCTGGGCTTCCTCCCCGGACCGGCCCTTGCTGACGGGCCTTTCAACGGAAAAACCCTCCAGGGATGGTCCTTCAAGAAAAAAGGAACCCTCCAGCCGAAGTGGGTGACGGGCACCCCGAAGCTCGCCGCCGATAATCCCAAAGCCCTCGTGGCCGATGGCACGGGTGGGGCGATGGTCAACGTGGTCACCGGCCACGGCCAGAGTATCGACATCTACTCGGATCAGAAATGGGGCAGTTGCCGGATCGAACTGGAAGTGCTGGTGGCCAAGGGAGCCAACTCGGGCATTTACGTGATGGGCGAATACGAGGTGCAGGTCCTCGACAGCTACGGGAAGGAGAAACTGGGAGGCGGTGACATGGGAGCGATCTACGGAGCCCAGCCCCCGCGCACCAACGCCTGCAAGAAGCCCGGCGAGTGGCAGAAATACGAGATCGATTTCCTTGCTCCCGGCTTTGATGCCGCCGGCAAGAAGACCTCCAATGCCAGGTTCCTGGTCGTGAAACTCAATGGCAAGGTGCTTCACGAGAACGTCGAAATGAAGGGCCCCACCCCCTCTGGCGTGACCGGCCGGGAAGCCGCCACCGGTCCCATCATGTTCCAGGGCGATCACGGACCGGTCGCTTACCGCAACATCAGAATCACACCGCTCAAGAAGTAAGGTTTCGCCTTGTCATTGATCCCTCCGACAGCACTTCAGTCAAAGCAACGGAATTCCAGCCATGCGCCATCTGACCCTCTCCCTGCTCCTCGGAGCCATCCTCAGCCTCAATCTCGGCTGCCAGAAGAACACGGAGGACCCAGCCCCTCCGGAAACCCAGAATGAAAATCAGGCTGCCGAAGCATCTCCCGCGCCCTCAGCCGAGCCTGCTCCCGCTGCCGGGCATCCTGCCATCACCGCTGCCAACAAGGTGCTCGCGGCCATCCATGCCGGCGATGCCGCTGCGATTCGGCCACTGCTCAACGCCACCAATCAAAAAAAGGTGAGTGATGAAGACCTCCCGAAACTGCTTGAGCAAGCCAAGAGAACAATCGGCGACGTGACCGAAGTCACGGAGGTGAGAAAGGGAAGGCGAGAGAACCAGGTGGCTGCCAAAATCAGGGTTGTCGAAAACGAGGTCTTCGTCGTGGTCCTGACCCTTGAGGACGGCCAATACCTTTTCGAGGACCTGAACAGCCCCGACGTTGCTGGTTACGAGGCCCTCGAAAAGATCGCCCCCTGACCGATCCGGTCCTTCGCGATCCGGTCCTTCGCGATCTTATTTCGCCACGTGGATCGTATTCCAGATCCTGGTCACGATCTCCTCGCCGTCGTCAGTCTCCAGGTCGAGATCGATCTGCATCATGTGAACCGGTTGCAGGTTCTCGACTTCCACAAAGACCGACTTTCCGTCCGGGAGAAGTTTGGCGGACTTGACCGGAAACTTGGTGCGCCCCTTCGGGGGACCCGCTGAACCGCGGTGGCCGACCTGGAACTCGCCCGTGCCGTAGTCATGGGTCCAGCGCAGATCTGATCCCGAGAGGTTGAAACTCTCCGGGTCTTCCGCCAGTTCCCGGTCCAGCTTCCGGGTGAAGCCGATTTCGATCCCGCCGTCGCGAACCTTGAGGCTGCCCGGCATGTTCACCTTCCTGCCGGTGTAGCGCACCCGGTCAAGCCCCCCCTCACGTCCGGCATTACTCTGCCACCCCTTCAGGCCCGCCACATAGAGCTGGCCATCCTTCCGGTTGAACTTGCCGCGCATCGCACTGGAGGTCGGTCGTACCGGGATCTTGACCACCCCGCCCTGCATCAGGTCACCCTTCTTCTCCTTGAGCACGATGTAGATGGCGCTCTGCCCGTAGCTGAAGTGAAGCATCTCACCCTCGTAGGGCCCCCACTTGTCACTCGTGATCCAGACCTGCCCCCCATTGGAATTGTCCACGTTCTTGGGAAGCCAGGCCAGGGGCAGGGGCGCCTCACTGGGATCGAGGTGCTGCTTCCGGTTCCCCCGGCGCTGTCCCACCGTGGGGGTGGTCTTCATAGTGGCGAAATCGGCAGCGGAATCGACCACCCCGAGAAACTCACCGGGTTCAATCCAGTGCAGCGGGCATCGCGGGACGAAGGTCCCCTCATTATCGCCGCAGGTGATCTGACCGGTGGGGCTCACTCCGATTCCGTTCGGGGCCCGCAGCCCGGTGGCGTAGCGCTCCAGCCTGGAGCCATCCTTTGAGACCCTCAGGATCGATCCGTGATGGCGGCTCATCCTCTGGAAACTGCGGCCGCCTCCCCGCACCGGACTGCCAAAGGCAAAGTAGAACTCACCCTGCGGTCCGGTCTGCAGGTCGAAGCAGAAGGCATGGAATCCGCTGGTGAGCTCCCAGTCATTGTTGAAGTTCTCGTAGTAATCCGTCTCCCCGTCGCCGTTGAAGTCGTGGTAGCGCGTGATCTGATCGTCCGCCACCGTGTAGATCACATCGTCCACGATGGTGAGTCCCAGGGTTTCGTGCCCACCGGCTCCGATCCGTTTCCAGGTGAGCTCCTCCAGCTTCTCATCGATCCCGCTCACGATCCAGACATCCCCATCCCAGGTGCACACCGCCGCCCTGGAGGGATCACTGAAAAAGTCGAAACCCCCGATGCGCATCTTCATCCCGTAGGGGTTCTGGTAGGGCACGGTCAACCGGTCGAGCACGTAGGCCGACTTGCCGTCGTCCTTCGCCAGTTCGCCAACAGTGGTCACGGTCTCGGTCCAGCGGGCGGGACCGCCCTTCATGAGCAGGGTCAGGTCTTCCAGGGTCTCCGACACGCTCCCGCTCCCGTAGACCACCTTGAAGTGGGCCATGCCTGCGGGAACTTTCAGGACAATGCGACCGTCTGACGTGCCGGGTTTCGCCTTGGACCCTACGACCTGGATCCCGGGTGCTCCTTTTTCATCAGCGAGCACCACCACCGCGGGACGAGTGAACTTTCCCTGAATCGTCCGGGTGATGAGCCCGTTCTCGAGGGCCGGGAGTTCCAGGACCGGATCCGGGCCCACCGTGTAGCGCAGGACGGTCTTGTCCCCGTGCACATAAAGGCCCTTGTAGTGGGCCTGGGACTTGGGGAGGGGACCGAGGGGCGGATACTTGCCGTCCTCCGGCATACGTGATTCGGCCAAACTACCCTGCGCGTTGCCCCACCCCGGAGCGGCCTGGTTGGTGAACACCTTGGCCCCATTGTGGGAGGGGAAGGCACCGTGCCCTCCCGTGAAGGGGAGACCCTCCAGCTTCAGTCCACCCTGCGTCCAGCCCGCCACCATGCGCATGGTGTCCGCGTCAAAGGCCACGCAGGCCGCTCCCTGCGCATCGAGCCGGATGACCTGGGCCCGGAAGGCCACGTTGTCCCCCCTGGGATCCTTGCCCACCCGCAACGCGGTCCCCACGAAGTTGCCGAACTTCTGCGGCAGCGATCCCGACACCGGCTTGGCCGGAGGGGTGTTCGGACCAATCGCCTCCGCGAAGGCCTGCTGGTCCCACTTGATACCGCCCAGCTTCCCTGCGTCGTGGAAGAGCGCCGAGGCAGGCACGGTCTGGAGCTTCCCGGCCGGGGACATCCATTTCAACAGGCATCCTCCTCCCACGTCCGTATTGTGATACACGAGCCTGATGGGATGGGCCCCGGCCCGCAACCGCACTGTGCCGCTCTGCTGCTTCATGGGATGCGGTCCCCAGTTGTCGACCACAAGTTTGTCACCGACATGGAGCCGGGAACCGTCCTTTGAGTTGAGGGCAAAGAGGTAGCTCCCTGCCTTGGGAACGGTGATCGCACCGCTCCAGCGCACCATGAAGTTCCCGGCCAGCTTCGATCCGTGGAACTCACCCCTGCTCTGTGCAAAACTGACTGTCTTGTCGATCCGCACGAGCCACGGCTTCAGGCCCACCGGCACTTCGAATTCGTCCCCCAGCTTGTCCTCCAGCTTGAAGTATTCCCCGATGAGGCCCGGGGCAGCCGGAAGAGGAAGAGTCAAGAGGGCAAGGATGAGAGTGGAGAGGATATTCTTCATGGTCTTACTGTCGGGAAAGGGATTGCAGGTATTGGTAAACGGCCTCGAACTGCTTGTGGGCATCACCGTCGTAGAACTGAGTGAGAGGCGTTTTGCCGTCGAGGGCATACTTGGGCATGATCGTGCCGGGCCAGGCCCGGAGTGGATCATTCATCCAGAGGTGGAAGTACTCGCGGGTGAGTCGCGCCCCGGCAACACGCAGGTTCGGCCCTTCCCCTTCAAAAACCGCAATGGCCGGCTTCTCCGCTATCCCGTGGCACGTTCCGCAGCTCAAGCCACCCTCCAGCCCCGTCATGGCCTCGCCCACCTTGACCCTGGCGGGATCGAGTACGCCCCGCTCGTGATCCTCTGCGGAGCGTCCCGCCGCATGGCTGAAACCACGGGACAGATGACGCGCCCGGGCGGGAAAGGCAGGCATGCGGGCAGGAAGCCACTTGCGCACCTTGGGCTGGATCTCCCCCGCGAACAGTTTCGTCCGCCAGTCCGGTCGCAGCTTCACCCCGAGGTGATTGAGCGGCGGGGGACCGGTCACAATGGCGGGCTTTTCCTCGTCCACTGCACGCTCGGACGGCTTGAGATGGGAGACCTCCTCCGCGAACTTGTCCCGCAGGGTCTCCTCCCCGTCCCGCGCGTGACAGGCATTGCAACGCAATCCGTGATACTGCCGCTCCGCAAATTCAGCGGGAACCCAGCAGGCGAGAGACTGGTTGTTGGATTCCTGTGAGAGGAAACCGGAGAGGGCCGCTTTTTCTCCCCCGGTCAAATCGTAGTCTACCCCGGAACAATCTGCCGACTTGAGAGCGAAGAGCCCGATCCCGCTTCCGTCGCCCCTGGTCTCCCCCTTGCGCGAGTGGCAGTTGAAACACCCGGCGGATCTGGCCAGGGCCTGTCCCCTGAGCGCATCTCCATTCAGGGAGGCGGCACCGGAATCCTCCCCCAGGGAGCGCAGGAAACCCGCCACCGCAGACGCTTCCTCCCCACTGAACTGAAAGGTCGGCATGCGGGTGCCTTCGTGAAACCTGGACGGGGAGCGCAGGAACTCTCCCAGTGCTCCCTCGCGGAACTTCGTGCCCACTCCTCCCAACCCGAGGCGCTCCCCATCTCCCTTCTGCTCCAGGGTATGACAGGCGATGCAGCCCTGCTGATGAAAGATGTGTCCGCCCTCCCTGACCTGCGCCGGAGTTGCCGCAACATCCACATGGGACCCGGAGGAATCGACAGCGAGGTAGGCCGCAATGTGCGCGGCCTTCTCCTCCGCACCTTCTCCCCGGAAGACCGCCGGCATGTGCGCCGAAGACCGGGACGCTTTCGGGTCACTGACCCACCTGGTGAGCCAGTCCTGCCGCAGGCGATTTCCGATCCCGTCCAGCGAGGGCGCCTGGAGGAGCAATTCCGGCATCACCGCCTCGGTACCGGGGTCATGACAGGATGCGCAGCGCTTTTCGGCCACCAGGTTACGACCCCGCCGGAAGGACCTCTGTTTCTCCAGGGCGGCGTCTTCCGGATCGTGGGTGAAGCTGGTGGCCGGGACCGGTTCCCGGGTGAAGTCGCGCCCCTCCCAGAAAAGCCGCAAGGCGGCAACACCCTCCGGCGGCGGCGTGTAGTCCACCACGAACTCATGCTCCCCACTCCGCAGGCGCTCGGATTCGCTCATCGTCCCGATTGCGGCAACCATGACCTCGCCATCGATAAGCAATCTGGCCCGGCCGGTTCCTTCCAGATGAAAAATCAGCCGGCTCCGTTTCTCGAGGACCAGCTTGCCTTCCCACCTGGCGGCAAACGTTCCGGCCTGGAGGAAGGGTGAAACGCTCTGGCCGACGGGAACGTGGAGTGCCACCGAACGAACCGCCCGGGCATCGCTCTGGCCTGTGGAAGAGTCCAGACGCAGGATCAACCCGCGCCTGCCCGCCGCCTCGACCGGAGTCAGGGCCGACAGCAGCAGGGTCATCCCCCAGCATATCCGGAGGAGAAGGAAGGGAACAACGAACCGCTGCTCCTCACCTTGTCGATCCTGCACCGCGTCATGCATCCGCACGGGCTACTCATAATATGCCCCTTGGTTCGCGCCAAGCGCGACCTTGACGGGATTAATCCCCTGGTCTCAACTGCCTTAGCTTGGGATCACCCTGACAAAACCCGATACCATGAAGTCCCTCACTCCCGGCCTCCTCGCCGTTTCCGCCACCGGTCTGGGTCTCGCCTGGTCGGCTCCGGCAGCAAGCTTCGCCACCCTCGAAAAAGAGTACGACTCCACTATCTTCCCACTCCTGAGTCGTTATTGCCTCGACTGCCACGACGAGGCCTCCAACGAGGGTGAACTTGACCTCGAAGGTTTCGTCGATCTCGCCGCCGTGCGCCGTGATTCGAAGACCTGGCAGAAGATCGTCTATCAGCTTGAGACCGGCGAAATGCCTCCCGAAAAGAAATCAGAAAAGAAAAACACCCCCCAACCCAGCCCCGAAGAACACGCCACCTTCCTCCAGTGGGCGAAAACCTATCTCCGCACGGAAGCCCGGGCCCAGGCCGGTGATCCCGGCCCCGTGATCCTCCGTCGGCTCAGCAATGCGGAGTATACCTACACCTTGCGCGATCTCACCGGTGTCCCCTCCCTCGATCCGGCCCGCGAGTTTCCCGTCGACAGCGCCGCAGGCGAAGGTTTCACCAATACCGGTGGGGCCCTCGTCATGTCCCCCGCCCTCTTCGAGAAATATCTGGAGGCGGGCAAGGAAATGGCCAGGCATCTGGTCCTGTTTCCGGAGGGAATCCGTTTTTCGGCCAGCACCTCGCGTGCTGATCATGCCAACGAGCTTCTGAACGAACTACGTTCCACCTACCTCAGGGCCACCGGAGGCGACGGGATCAACTTCGAATACAACGATCAGGTGCGCTCCGCGTCGCCAGAGGGCGTGGGCGAGGGGCGGGTCAACCTGCAGCCCTACTTTGCCGCCCTGATCAGGCACCGGGACACGCTGCGTGATGATCCCGAACGAGCAGGTCCGATCGCGCATGAAGCGGGTCTCAGTTCGAAGTATCTCGGCATTCTTGCCCAGACCCTGCTGCGCCCTCAGCGGACCGGTTCCTTCCTCCTCGATCATCTCCGGGAACGACTGATCCAAGCCTCGCCCGCGGACGCCGCCGGACTGGCCGCCGGGGTGCGGAACTGGCAGGACCAGCTATGGCGATTCAACAAGGTGGGTCACCTCGGACTCATCCGGAAGTGGCAGGAGCCCGTCACCCCGCTCGCCTCCCACCGCGACATCCGGGTCAAGCTGGCACCCGGAACCAACAGCATTCACCTTATCGTGCGCCACCTCGGCAACGGCGGCAAGGTCCAGTGGCAGCAACCCCGCATCGTGCGACCGGGAAAGAATCCCATTTTCCTGCGGGACCTGGAGGCCACCGCCACGGAAGTGGAACTGCTCCGCGGCAGAAGCCTTGCCCGGACTGCGGACTACCTTGCAGCCGCCTCGGAGCTGCGCGGGAGCGGGGATGAAGCCAATCTCGAACGAGTGGCTGCGGAGCGCTCGCTTCATCCCGGTATTCTCGCGGGATGGGCATCCTACCTTGGCATCTCCGGTGGCCGGTTGAAGATCGGGGAGCCTCTCAACGAGAAGATCCCGGCCGTCCACGATTACGATTTCGTGAACGGCTGGACCCTCAAGGGAGTGGCCGATTACTCGCTCCTCGGCAATTCCTCCGACCAGGCGGTCAGGATTCCCGGCGACCACCGACCCCATCGCATCGTCGCCCACCCACGACCGGAACGATGGATCGCCGCCGGCTGGATGAGTCCGTTCACCGGGCAGGTGAAAGTAACGCCGCACGTCCAGGATGCCCACGGCTCCTGCGGTAACGGAGTGGCATGGTCAGTCAACCTGAGACGCGCCGGCCTCACGCGAATCCTGCACTCCGCCAACCTCGACCAGGGCCAGACGGCCCGGACCGAAACCGTTTCCGGACTTGACGTCCGGAAGGGCGACCTCCTCTCGATCATCATCGGTGCGCGCGACAACAACCACAGCTGCGACCTCACCGAGATTGATCTCACCGTCGAGGAACTGGACGGAAACCAGCGCAAGTGGTCACTGTCCGGCGATTGTGCAGATGACATGCTGGCGGGCAATCCTCACTCCGATCACCACGGCCATCCCGCGGTGTGGCACTTCTACGGCGGCATGAATGACAGCCGCCCGAAGGAATCCGGAGTCCTTCCCGGCTCACTGCTGGAGCGATGGCTGCGCGAGAAGGATCCCGCTCGCTCGCACGAAATCGCACTCCGGGTCCAGGAACTGCTGCACCACTCCCCTCCGGCCCAGACCTCTGAATCCGATCGTGCCACCCGCCGGCACCTGACTTCACTCCAGGGCCCGCTCTTTTCTGACCTCGACTTTGCCGAGCTGGCCCGGCAACAGCAACAGAATGGCCGGCAGGACGACCGCTTCGACAAGGACGGCAACCTCATTGCGCCTGCTGACTCTCCTCTCGAATTCAAGCTTCCCCCGTCCCTCGTCACCGGTGCGGAATTCGTGACTCGCGGAACCATCGACCCCTCCGGCGGAGAGAAGACCGTCGTTCAGCTGCAGGGCGGCCCTGGTCCCGCTCCCCGGCAGGATACCGCCACCCTCGATCCCTCCCTGCCCCTCGTGGTGCGGTCCGGCCCCGAGTCCCTCGAGAACATGAAGAGGGCCCTGGACGAATACCGCAACCTCTTCCCGGCCGCCATGTGTTACGCACGGATCGTGCCTGCTGACGAGGTGGTGACCCTGCTCCTCTATCACCGCGAAGACGAACACCTTGAGCGCCTCATGCTGGACGGGAATGAGATGAAGAAAATCGACACGCTGTGGGAGCAACTCCGCTTCGTGAAACGCGAACCCCACCGGCTGGTCACCGCCTACGAACAGATCTGGCAGTTTGCCACCCAGGACTCCGATCCCTCCAGGTTCGAACCAATGGAGCCGGCCATCCGCAAAGGTGCCGCCGAATTCGATCAACAACTCCTGTCAGCCGAAAAGCACCATCTGGAGGCCCTCACGACATTAGCCTCCACGCTCTATCGCAGGCCACTCACCGACGAAGAACTGCAGGCCGTCCCGGCACTCTACGCCCGTCTCAGGACAGAGAAATTTTCCCACGAGAAGGCCTGCCGCCTCACCCTCGCCCGCCTCTTCAGCTCCGCCCCCTTCCTCTACAAGACCGAGACACCCTCCCTGGAACCCAGGCAGGGGCCGATCAACAACTGGGAGATGGCCACCCGCCTCTCCTACTTCCTGGCCTCCTCCACTCCCGACATCCACCTGCTGACTGTGGCCAGCAACGAAACGTTCAGCGACGAGGTCCTGATCCGCGAAACCCGGCGCATGCTTGGCGGCGACGGCACGCGGAGACTCGCCATCCACTTCGGTTGCCAGTGGCTCAATATCCGCGACTTCGACCAGCACCAGGAGAAGAACGAGAAACTCTATCCGGAGTTCGAGAAGCTCCGTGGAAAAATGTACGAGGAGGCCGTCCGGTTCTTCACCGACTTCTTCCAGAACAACCGGTCCATTCTCTCCCTCCTCAATTCAGATCACACCTTCGCTGACGCCGAGCTGGCAAAATTCTACCGTCTGCCCGCACCCACCGGAGGCTGGCAGCGCGTCAGCGGTCTCCGGGGACTGAACCGGGGCGGCATCCTCGGGTTTGCCAGCACTCTTGCCAAACACTCCGGCGCCTCCCGGACCAGTCCCATTCTGCGGGGAAACTGGATCTCCGAAACCCTTCTCGGCGAGAAACTGCCCAAGCCGCCGAAGGACGTTCCCACCCTGCCCGACCAGGTTCCAACGGGCCTCACTGCGCGCGAGTTGATCCAGCAACACAGCTCCGAACCCGCCTGTGCCAAGTGCCACGCCCGCATCGACCCTTACGGCTTCGCCCTGGAAGCCTTCGACACCATCGGGCGCTCCCGGGAGGGCCGGGACACCTCCGCGACCCTCCCCGACGGAACGGCCATTCGCGGACTCGATGGTCTGCGCACCTACCTGCTGGAGGAACGCGGTGACACCTTTGTCCGCTACTTCTGCCGCAAACTCCTCGGCTATGCCCTCGGCCGCGAAGTTCAACTTTCGGACGAACCCCTCCTCGACGAACTGATGATCCGGCTCAAGGGGGACGACTACCGGGTGAGAACCGTAGTAGAGACCATCGTAGTCAGCAGGCAGTTCCGCGAAATCCGGAGTGCTCCAGAGTAGCATCATCATTCCTGCTGCCGACCGGTGTCCCGGACGACGGACGGGAACACACACATCAATCCGTTTTTTGCATTCCACTGCACAGGCAACTTCCACTAAGCTTCCCCCAATGAAGATTCGCCGGGACCGGAACCGTCAATGCAAGCGTGAGCTCTCCCGCCGCACGGTCCTGCGGGGCCTCGGCGTGAGCATGGCCCTCCCCTGGCTTGAATCCCTGCCCGCCTTCGCTGACAAGCCCGGACCGAAGCAACCGGGCGCGGAGGCCCCACTGCGCCTGGGCGTCCTCTTTGCCGGAAACGGCTTCCACAAGGCCGAATACCACGCGGAGGGTGAGGGCCGGGAGATGAAACTGGGCCGGGTCCTCGAACCCCTCACTCCCCACCGTGAGAAACTCCTCTTCATTCGCGGGCTCTTCAACGCGGAAGCCCTCAAGGGGAACATCCACAGTTCCATGACGGGCAACCTGCTCTCGGGTGCGCCCCTGGCCCCGGGGGGCGAAATCAGGTCAGGCACCAGCTTCGACCAGATCATCGCCCAGCGCTACGGCCGCACCTCCAGGGTGCCCAGTCTGGTCCTCGGCTGCGAAAAGGCCAATCCGTCGATCCACAAGAACTACTCGATGATCTACAGCTCCCACATCTCGTGGAGCTCTCCCACTACCCCCACCCCGCTGGAAGTCTATCCGGCGCTCGCCTTCGACCGTCTCTTCAAGCACGGCGAACATCCCGGTGACCGCAGCGTCCTCGACTCGATCCTGGAGGAAGCCGGAGACCTCCGCCGCAGGGTGAGCTCGCATGATCAACAGAAGCTCGACGAATATCTCAATTCGGTGCGGGAGGTGGAACAGCGGATTGAGAACGCCGGCCAGCGGGGCGAGCTCCAGGGCTGGCGGCCCACCCTCGACAAACCCACCATCCCGCGACCGGCGGACGGCATTCCCCAGGACATCGGCGAACACATGAAGCTCATGTGTGACATCATGGTCCTGGCCTTCCAGACCGATACCACCCGCGTGTGCAGCCTCAAGCTCAACAATGACCATTCCTCGCTGCGTTTCCCCAACCTCGGTGTGGACTACATGATCCACCACCTCCTCTCCCACCGCGACAACGAGGACTGGCTCAAGGTCAATAACTTCTTCTTCAGGCAGTTCGCCTATATCGCAGGCAAGCTGGACGCCATCCAGGAGGGCGAACGCACCTGCCTGGACAATTCCATCATCATGATGAGCTCCAGCATGCTCATCGGCGGGCACGATGCCACCCAGCTCCCGGTCACCATCCTCGGGGGTGGCGGGGGGAAGCTCCAGGGGGGGCGCATTCTCGACTACCGCGGCAAGCCCAACCGCCAGATGTGCAGTCTCTTCCTGAGCCTGATGGACAAGTTCGGCATCCGGCTCGACCGCTTCGGCGACTCTGCCACGCCACTGGCGGAGGTGTAGGGAGATCCACCAGCTGCCCCCGGGGAGGGACCCGGGAGGACCGTGCCACCCCCGGACATTGCCCTTCCCGGCCGGGCATGCGATAGCTCTCCCATGACACGCCAGCTCGCCTCGTCCCTCGCTCTGCTTTTCCTGTCCCTGCCTTCCCTCATCCACGCCGAGCTCACCGTCGCTCACTTCTTCGGTGACCACATGGTCATCCAACGCGACAAACCCATCCGCGTGTGGGGCAGCGCTCAGCCCGGGGAAAACGTGCAGGTGAGATTCGCCACACGCGATCTGACCGTGAAGGCGGATGACCAGGGCCATTGGCTCCTGGAGCTGGAAGCCCTGCCCGCCAGCACCCAGGGCAGGGCCATGACGATCCGGAGCGGGGAGAGCACCATCACCTGTGACAACATTCTCATCGGAGACATCTGGGTCTGCGGGGGACAGAGCAACATGGAGGATGTGATCAGCTACGTCTACCACGGAGACATGGAGGTGGCTTCCGCCAACCATCCCATGATCCGCCTCCTCACCGTGCCGCAGGAGGCCGGCCCCTCCGTCTTCCGAGACATGGACCGTCTCAATGAATTCAACTCCTGGGAGCGCCGCCATGAGCAAAAGGGGAGTTGGTCCCAGTGCACTCCCAAGGCGGTGGAACGCTTCAGTGCCATCGGCTACATCTTCGGCAAACGACTCCACCTCGTCTCGGGCGTGCCCATCGGCCTGATCGACAACTCGTGGGGAGGAACCACCGCGGAGGCCTGGACCTCACGATCCATGCTGGCCACCATCCCGGAGGCGAAGGGGCTCACCGACGAATGGGACCGCAAGATTGCCGCCTATGATGCGGAAGCGAGCCTGAAGACACGTATTGAACGCTGGGAAAAGGACAGCGAGCGCCGGGTGGACCGCGGCGAGAAACCCAATCCTAAGCCCACGGAACCGGACCAGGATCCCGCCACCGATCGCAACAACCCCGGGGCCTCCTTCAACGGCATGCTCTCCTGCTTCAGCAACGCCAGCATCAAGGGAGCCATCTTCAATCAGGGCTACAACAACGCCCTCGGTAACGCCCGGCCCCGCCTCTATGCCAAGGTCATGCAATCCATGATCCGTGACTGGCGCAGGGTCTTTCGCGACGAGGACATGCCCTTTGGCATCATCGGACTCACCCCGGGCGGACAGCCACAGACCCGCGAGAACTTCGAGATCCGCATGGTCGATGCCGCCCCTTTCATCCGCGAGGGCCAGTTCATGGCCGCCCGGGAACTGGAGCACGTCTCCTTCATGCCGGCCTACGATCAGCAGGTCCCCTGGTATCATCCCCACAAGAAGGTCCTGCACGGCGAGCGCATGGCACGCTGGGCCCTTGCCACCCAGTATGGCCAATCGCAGCTCGGCTGGAAACCCACCACCCTGGAAGAGGCGGAGGTCGTGGATGACCACATCGTCCTGAAATTCAACAGCATGGTGCGTGTCCATGACGGCCGCCCTTTCGAAGGATTTGCCATCGCAGGTGAAGACCGTCACTTCGTCCCCGCCCGCGCCGAGTTCGTGGTGAAAGGCAGGGACGAACGGGGTCGCGAACAGAAGGACGAACGCACGCTGAAGGTCTGGAGCCCTCTCGTCCCAAAACCGGTGGCGGTCCGCTACGCCTGGGCCCGCAACCCGCTCGGCAACGCCGTCAAC
The DNA here is from genome assembly GCA_002501065.1 of Akkermansiaceae bacterium UBA7890. Taxonomy (GTDB): domain Bacteria; phylum Verrucomicrobiota; class Verrucomicrobiia; order Verrucomicrobiales; family Akkermansiaceae; genus Roseibacillus_B. The sequence continues at coordinate 18,306 of DLRK01000175.1, read as the reverse complement.
AGCGGTCACCACGAACGCATCATCCCGATTCCCTCCTTCCGCACCGACAACTGGGACTGGCCTGAAGCTCCCTTTGAAGCCGACACCGAGGAAGCCAGGAGCAGTCACCGCGAAGCCCTGAACCAGATGCGGGAGGACGCCCGCAGGTGGACCGGGGAACGGCCACTCCAGGAAGCCCGGTTGCTTCTGGGGCTCAATGAGGAAGAGGTCGCCCCCCCGGAAAAACCCTGAAGGGCCTGCCCCCTTACTTCCTCGACACTCACGGAGGCACCCTGCTTACATCAGCCATGCGCTTGCTCTGGGTCCTCGCCGTCCTCCTTCCGGCCACCCTGCCCGGCAAGGGACCGCGCGATGAGCGCTACTGGGGACAGTGGCGCGGACCGCTGGATACCGGGGTGGCCACCAGGGCATCCCCGCCGACTGAGTGGAGCGAAGACAACAACATCCGGTGGAAAGTCCCCGTCCCCGGCCCGGGACATTCCTCGCCCATCGTGTGGCAGGACCGCATCTATCTCACCGCCGCCATCCCGCATGGCGAACCGGTCGACCCTCCCGCGGGCCTGCGCCCCGGGGCCCACAACAATATCCTCAAGGTGCGTAAGACAAGATTCGTGGTGGCCGCCCTTGACCGCGACACGGGCAGGACCATCTGGGAGAAGACTGTCCGCAACAGCCTTCCTCACGAGAGCCGCCACGACACGGGCAGTTATGCCTCCCCTTCCCCCATCACCGACGGCGAGCGCATCTATGCCTTCTTCGGATCCAACGGGCTGTTCGCCCTCGACCTGAAGGGAAATGTGCTCTGGGAAAAGGACCTGGGCGACATGCACACCAAGCATGGACACGGTGAAGGGGCCTCTCCCGCGCTCTACGGCGACACCCTGGTGGTGAACTGGGATCACGAGGGCCCTTCCTTCATCGTGGCCTTCGACACGAGAACCGGCGACCAGCGCTGGCGCAGGAACCGCGACGAACCCACCTCCTGGTCTTCCCCCCATATCCTCCCGCACACCGACCCCGTGCAGGTGGTGGTCTCCGCCGCCAACCGGATCCGCAGCTACGATCTGGCCAACGGCAACCTTCTCTGGGAATGCGGAGGACTCTCCCACAATGTGGTGGCTGGTCCCGTCTCCCATGATGGCCTCGTCATCTGTGGATCGAGTTACGAGAAACAGGCCATCCTCGGGATCAGGCTGGATGGTGCTGCCGGCGACCTGACCGGCGGCGGGAATGTTGCCTGGATCAAACGCCGCGACACACCCTATGTTCCCTCCCTTCTTCTCTACGACGGACTGGTTTACTACCACCGCCACTACCAGGGCATCCTCACCTGCCGCAGGGCCTCCTCGGGGGAACCCCTCTATGAACGGGCACGCCTGACGGGCATCCGCAATGTCTACGCCTCGCCCGTCGCGGCCGCGGGGCGCATCTACATCACTTCTCTCGATGGCCAGACCCTCGTCTTCACCGCCGGCAAGGAGCCCGAATCCCTCGCCCTCAATGCACTCGACGACAGCTTCAGCGCCAGTGCTGCCCTGGTCGCCGAAACGATTGTTCTGCGAGGCGACAAATCAATCTACTGTATCGCGGAAACAAAGAAGTGATGAATCTGATGGTTCCGTCCGGGCGTGCGACTGTGCTCGCCCTCACTCTTGCCCTCCTGGTTTCGTCCTGTGCCAACCGTCCAGACTCCCAGGTGAACGGCCCCCTGGTGAGCACGGTCCAGATGAGCGCCATGGTCGGACGAGCCAGCCTCCTCTCCAAGGTCCGGAGCCCGGTCACCTCGACCAGACTGGGACTGGCGATGTTGATACAGCGGGCCGAGGAGCTGGTGCGAGGGAACATCCCTTTCCTGATCGATCCCCCACCCCGCACCAGCGGGATTCCCGGCAGCAGGGAGTTTTCCGCCAGCCTGACCCGCCTCGGGCTGCCCGCCCCCACACCCGGCACGGTGGAACTGCTGGTAGATGGGCCGGAGTTCTTTCCCGCCCTTGAAGAGGAACTGCGCAATGCCCGTGAATCGATCGACCTGCAGCTCTACATCTGGGACAACGACGACATCAGCGTGCACTACGCCGATCTGGTGAAGAAACATGGCCGCTCGGTCCCCACCCGGATTCTTCTCGACGACATTGGAACCACCGTCTCGGCGAGCCTGGAGCCGCACACCCCGGCCCCCGCAGGATTTCGCGCAGTCCCGGACATGGCCCGCTACCTGCGCCGCGACTCCTCTCTCCAATTACGCCGCATCCTGAATCCCTGGGCCGTGCTGGATCACTGCAAACTGCTCGTTTTTGATGGACGCACCGCCTTCCTCGGGGGAATCAATATCGGCCGCGAGTATTACTCCGAGTGGCACGATCTCATGGTCCGCGTGCGCGGTCCGGTGGTGGATCAGCTCCAGCCCGAGTTTGACAAGAAGTGGCGGTTTGCCCATCCCCTTGGCGACCTCTCCCTGCTGCGGACACCTCCCGGGGTCAGCCCCCGAGCCGGACCTCCTCCCCCGGGATCGTTTCCCGTCCGCGTGCTGAGCACCAATCTCCTGGAAGGACGCCGGGAACCACTGGAAGCCACCCTGAGAGCCATTCGGGCCAGCCGCAGCCGGGTCTGGATCGAGAACGAATACATCACCAGTGACCGGATTCTCGATGCCCTCATCGCGGCCTGCAGACGAGGGGTCGACGTGCGGGTCATCATTCCGGTCCTCCCCGACGACCCTATCGAGAAGACCATGGACTTCGCCAACCACCAGGCTGCCGGAGTGCTTCTGCGGGCCGGCGCAATCGTCTACCGCTATCCCGGGATGACCCACATGAAGGCCACCATCTGCGACGGCTGGGCCACGGTGGGGGCCACCAACCTCGACACCCACAGTTTGCAGATCAGCTATGAGCTGAACATTTCCTACTCCGACCCCGAGGCGGTGCGCGACCTGGCCCGACGCGTCTTTCACAAGGACTTCGCCAATTCGAAGAGACTCACCCTGGAGGACACCCGGAGCCTGCTCAACTCCCTGGTCGAACCGTTCGCGGACCAGCTTTGAGCTCCTTCCTCCTCGACATCGGATGATCGCCCTTGCTTGGATGGATGGATGAAACTCTCCACCCTGATCCTCGCGGCTGCCATTCCGTGCACCGTGCTCGGGGAAGGGAAGATCGCGATTGAGAAACCAGCCCTCGTGGAAGACCGCGACGCCCGCCCTCCGAAAACGGAGGAAGAACTCCGCTACTGGCTTCAGAACATGGTGTGGCACCATCACTTCAACCATCTTGAGATCGCGGCCGCCATCGGCTTGGAGAGGGGAGACGAAATCGACAAGGCACTCGGGCGATTCAAGATCCACCGGAATGCAAAACCGAAGCGCGTGGCCGACGCCCCGCTCCTGGTCCTTCCCTATCCCGGTGGCCGCCACCCGCGTATCGGATTCCTCGACGGTGCGATCAAACCGCAGCGCGAGACCAAGGTCAGCATCTTCGCTCCGTGGGATGACGAAAGTTACGTGGTGGCCGACGTCCCGGAAGCGATCTGGTCCAACCTCGGACTCACCTACCTCGCGCACACGCACGTGCCGACAATCTGGACCAGGCAGAAAATCGAGCTGAAGCCCCTGGAATGGAATCGACGCGAGGATGGGACCTTCGACATGCAGCGCAAACTCCCCAACGGAATTGAATTCGGAACCAGAATCATTCCGACTCGCGATGCGGTGCACATGAAAATGTGGTTGAAGAATGGAACGGATGAGAAGCTCACCGGACTTCGCATCCAGAATTGCATCATGCTGAAGGGTGCCCGTGGATTCACGGCCCAGACCAACGACAACAAGCTTCTCCGGAATCCCTATGTCGCGGTCCATGACGACGACAGGAAGCGATGGATCATCACCGCCTGGGATCCCTGCCATCGCCCGTGGGCCAATGCGAAGTGCCCCTGCCTGCACTCAGATCCCAAGTTCCCCGACTGCGCCCCGGGCGAGACGCAACACCTGCGCGGTTGGCTCTCGTTTTACGAGGGAGCTGACCTCGACGCGGAACTGGAACGAATTGAGGCTACCGGCTGGCGAAAGTAGCGAACTTGTGCCCGTCCATGGGCAATCGGAACGCGTGTCGGCAAAGGAGAAGACCGCATGGAGTTCGGAGAAGTTCCTACCCGATCGATCCGCGCACTCTGAATGAGCCGCCGATCACCAGTTCCCTCTCCCGCACCTCTACTTCACCGTGCACACCTTCACTCCGTGCTCGAGCGACTTGAAGGGATCCTCCCAGGTGGGAATGAATTCCTGGGCAATGAAGTCGGTGAAGCCGGTCTTCACGATCTCCCTGATGATGGGCGGATAGTTGATCTCCTGCGTTCCGTCGATCTCGCCCCGTCCCGGGTTGCCGGCGGTGTGGTAGTGGCCGATGTAATCCTTGTACTCCCGGATGCGCCGGATCACATCGCCGTTCATGATCTCCACGTGGTAGATGTCGAAGAGCAACTTGAAGTTCTCCGATCCCACCCGCTTGATGAGATCGACACAGAAGTCAACGTCGTCGCCAAAGTAGCCCGCGTGGCCGGTCATCTTTCCCTCCGTAGCCCGGGAATTGAGATGCTCAAAGCAAATGGTGATCCCCTTCTTCTCGGCCAGGGGAACGACCTTCTTCCATGTGTCCACGCAAAGCTGGGCGGCCTTTTCATCGTCCATGCCCTCGTATCGCATGCCGGTGAAGGTGATCACGCGCTTGGCCTTGATCCGGCTGGCCAGCTCGATGCCGTCCTTCAGTTTTTCGATGACCATGTCGGTATGCCTGGGATTGCAGGGGCCCTGCGAAAAGCCGTGACTTCCCACCAGTGAAATTTCAAGGCCAAGGTCCATCACCTCCTTGTAGGCCGTCTGCGGAATACCCTCCATCCCGTGCATGCCCAGCTTGACGCACCATTCGGCCAGTTGCCCGGTCTTCACCCCGCGCCCTCCGAAACACCAGCCCATCACCGAATGCTTGAAGGGGGTGTCGATCCTGGCCGGTGCGGCGCCGGACCGCCCGGTTCCCAGGGCAAATCCACCAGCCGCCAGGGCAGCCCCACCGAGAAAATGTCGTCGTGAAGAATTCATGGAAGCGATCGTAGGGCAGGGACGGGCAGATTTCCAATCTGCAAAATGGTGCTTCAGGCTTCCCTGTCCCGGGGGGACTGGCTAGGAAATCCAGTCAACCCTTCCCCATCTGCAGAGCCTGCCCCCTTTCCCCGCAATGAACGCTTTTCTCCACCTCACCGCGCTCTCCCTGATTCCCGGGGCTTTTCTTCCCGCCCAGGATTTGCCCGCCAGGCAAAGCGACCGCCCCAATTTCGTGATCATTCTCGCCGACGACATGGCCTGGGACGACCTCGGCCCCTTCGGCAACAAAAAGGTGCACACCCCGAATCTCGATCGCCTGGCCGCGGAAGGAATGTGTTTCGATCAGGCCTTCCTGACCATCAGCTCCTGCTCGCCCAGCCGCGCCAGCATTCTCACCGGACGCTATCCCCACCAGACCGATGCCGAGCAACTGCACTGGCCCATCCCCGCCTCTCAGATCATCTTCCCCCAGCGGCTCAAACTGGCCGGTTACTTCGTCGGGGCAGCAGGCAAGTGGCACCTCGGTGACGCCATGCGCGAACGTTTCACGGTGGTGCGGGAAGTGGACACCTCGGGATTCCAGCTCCCCGCCAATGCCGGAGCCGATGCCCGCGGGAACTTCGTGGAGACCGCCACCGGAGACGCCAGGAGCGGATGTGCCGACTGGGTGAGCCTTCTCCGCGAGCGGGATCCCGGCAAGCCCTTCCTCGTCTGGCTTGCGGCAGTCGATCCACACCGCCCCTACGATGAACGGATCTCGGAGCAGCCCCATTCCCCCGACGAGGTTGTCCTGCCGCCCTACCATCCCGACACTCCGCTCGTACGTCAGGACTATGCCCGCTACTATGACGAAATCACCCGGCTCGACCGCTTCGTGGGAGCAGTCCTCCATGAGCTGGAAGCGCAGAAGGCGGCGGACAATACCATCGTGATATTCCTGAGTGACAACGGCCGTCCCTTTCCCCGCGACAAGACCACTCTCTATGACAGCGGCATTCGCACTCCTCTCATCGTCCGTTGGCCCGCCGTGGTGAAGCCGGGCACACGCTGTAATCAGCTGGTCAGCACGATCGACCTGGCGACCACCATTCTGACCCTGGGCGGCCTCCCGGTGAGCCGCAACTACATGGGCAAGGACTTCACCGCGCTCCTGGAAGGGAAGGACGTCGAGATCCGCGACGCCATCTTCGCTGAGAAGAACTGGCACGACTACGAGGATCGCTCGCGCGCGGTACGGGACCGCCGCTACAAGTACATCATCAACCACTACTCCGATCTTCCCGCCACACCTCCAGCCGATGCAGCTCGCAGCGACACCTTCAGGGAGATGCAACGACTACGCGCGGGGAAAAAGCTTCCTGAGGTACAGTCAACCTGCTTCAGGGCACCCCGCCCCCGGGAAGAACTCTACGATCTCACCACCGATCCCCACGAACTCAATGATCTCGCCCGGGACCCGGTGCACCAGGACACCCTTGAACGCCTGCGTGTGGAATACAAACAATGGCGTCTCCGCACCCGGGAACAGATTCCCAGGCTTCGCACCCCGGACGAGTTCGACCGCGTGACAGGCAAACCAACTCCCGCCCGCATCCGGCCCCGCTGGTCCAAGGCCAAGATGATAGAGGAAGGCGTCCTCCTTCCCTGAGTCCCGGGTTTTATTGCCTCGCGCAGGTTGAAATCCGCCTACCCCGAAGCCGCAATCCGCTGTAAATCGGCGCGGGTCTCGGCATAGCTCCGATCGTAGGCCAGCACACGGGGATCGGGTTCCTCCCCGCGGTGCCTGCACACCTCCCGGTAGAGGTCAGGCCACCAGTTGCGGTGCTCGGTCAGGCCCTCCCTCTTCCACTGTTCCCAGTCGGACACCACCTTGTCCCAGCAGGCGCTACCGTAGTCAGCCGCCTCCGCCACCGTCTCAAAGTCCTTCACGTACCAATCGCGGCCAATTCGCGCATGCAGGACTTCATCGGCCCAGTCAAAGTCCTGGATCAGCTGCGCGAACTCGTCCCCGGAATCGGTTCCCACCTCCCACTCATGGCGTTTGCCCGTTCTGGACATGAGCCCCTGCTCGATGAACCACAGGATGGCGTGGCGTTCCCGGGGAGTGAGTTGCTCGTTCAGTCCTTTCGACCAGGTGAAATTAATCATCACCTTGCTCGGCCAGTCGATGCCGGCCCGGGCAAAGCCCACTTCTCCCATCATGGCGTGCCGGGCTTCATCCCAGAGCTGCCGAGTCATGTCCCGGAAAAATCCCCACGGGCGCCCACCCGCTTCTTCATCCCCGCTCTCTGTCACTATCTCGTAGAGAATGGACGCCATCATCTCAGAGACGTCGATCTCGCGGATCCGCTTGTAGAACATCATGAAAATCTTGTCCCGGCTCTCGAAGGACTCGTCGTAGAGGAACTCCTCGGCGTGCACTCCCATGTTGTAGGGATCCGGAAACCGTTCGTCGCGCTGCGGCGTGCTGTTGTAAAGAAACTCGTCAGCCGAGTAGCGCGGGAGTGGAGCGTTCCCCTCCACCTCCGTTCCTGCCAGTCCACCCGAAGCCGCCAGCCAGCCCCGCAGTTCCTCCAGCCACTCCGTGTGATCCTCTCTCTCGTCCGGATCTGAATTCTCAAGCGCGACACAAGCCTCCTCACCCCACGCAACCATGGCTTCCACCTCGGGCAGCACCATCCGGAGAACCCGCAGTCCAGGCGCATCAGCAAGAGGATTGGTCTCCTTCCGATAGGCCCGCATGCTCTCACACAGAGCCGGCAGGGCAACCCGGTAAAGGCCTGCCAGCAGTCTTTCCCTGTCCGGAGCGTTCCGGATTTCATCGAAAAAAATCTCCAGCTTTTCATGCGGCACCTTGGCCAGTCCCAGGGGAGGATGCCGCAACTCCGCCACCCGGTCGCGGAGAAGCGAAATGTGTTCCGCCGCCAGATAGGCGTGATAACTGTAGCCCATCTTCAACTCATAGATTGGCTCACAGGCGATGCGGGTGAGCAGCGTCTGCCAGATGCGCTGCAACGCGTAATGAAAACACTTCAAGCGATCCACGCACTCCTGCACCCCCAGTCCGGGACCGGCCGCTCCCGCAAGATCGGCTACCCCCGCCAGGCTCGGCAGCCCGTGCAGGGAGCGATAGTTCCCCAAGGATTGGTCACTCATCTTTTTTCCTGAACAAAATTATCTGGAATCCGGGTGGCTACACCCCCCCCGGGATGTCGCCATCCCATCAGGATCACCTCGGCTCAAGTCCGGGGAATCCGGCACCCCCGGGGGAGAGACGAATTGCCCCTCCCCCTGAAGAGAATTCTTCCCCGATGAAAGCTACTTCAACTCGCGGATCTTCAGGTTCCGCCAAGCCACGGTAAAGGGTCCACGATTCCCCACGCCGTGCACCTGCAGGCCGATAAATCCACTCGGATGGCTCTTGTAGGCCTTCTCATGCACCAGGTCGGAGACCTGCTCACCATTGATCCACACCTGGATGCGGGGTCCCTTGGCAAGCACCCGGTACTTGTTCCACGCTCCATCCTTGAAATGCTTGTGCGGCTTGAGCTTGTCTTTTGGCGTCATCCACCCGTAACAGGCTTCCCCGTAGACATATCCCGCCTCCGCGCCCTTGGCACCACTGGCCTCGATCTCGACCTGCGGTCCGTTCACCCGCTCCTTCGGATCGTCGTTCTTGGTCTGGGAGCGAATCTGCACGCCTGAATTCAGGTTGTTGTGACACTTGACCTCGAAGGTGAGTTCAAAGTTGCCGTACTTCCTGTCGGTGCAGAGGAAGGAATTCGGACTTCCCTTGGCAGTGGTTCCCAGAATCGTTCCATCGACAACCTCGTAGGTGGCGGTGCCGTTGCGCTGGGTGAATCCGGTCAGGTCCTTCCCGTTGAAGAGGTCTTTCAACCCACTCTTCTGGTCCGCCAGAGATGGCAGGGACAGGAACAGAGGGGTCAGCAGGGTGATGATAAGTTTCGTATTCATGTTGATATGAGGCTATCGCCTTACGATTGACAGCACCGTGATATATCAGGATTCACAATCTCCAATCCCCAAATCCCGGTTCTCTCACTCCGAAAGGTCGATCCTGATCATCTCCTTGTCGTTTCTCAGGAACACCGAGCGCATGGCAAAGGCAGGATGACTCCACAGGACCTTACGCGATCCGGAGGTGCTGGTGGGGGTCAGGACATGGGTCCGGCTCACCTCTCTATAGCCCCGGGGCGAAAGCTCCGCGATGATCAGGTCACCCATCTCCCCCAGAATCCAGAACTGCCGGTTGCCGGGATGGTAGACGAGAAAAGCGGTCCCATAGCGTGGCGCACGCTGCCGGCCTGCAAGCTCCGGGGCGAGACAGGGAGCACGGGTCTCCCACAGCCGTTTCCCGGAATCCATCGCCACGCCCATCAGGGCACTGCGATCAACGTCCACGGCATAGATCATGCCATCGAGCAGATAGGGAGTGCTGTTGACGGGATACACCCCCTCTTTTGGTCCACTTCTCCAGACGATCCTGGCGGAGGGCTTTCCAGCGCCCAGCTCGATCATTCCACCGACACGATTATAACCGCTGGCAAACAGCTTGTTGCCGAGCTTGCGCGGCATCGCGATGGATGAGCCGTTGGTGGGCCTGATCGGCGCGGTCCAATACACCTGTCCGGTATCGGGATTGTGTCCGCTCACACCTTCAGGGTGCCAGGTGATGAGTTGCTTGACGCCCGCATGCTCAACGATCTGGGGAGGACAATACCCGCAATGACGGGCGGTGAGTGACCGCCAGCGTTCCTCTCCCGTCTTCCGGTCGAAGGCCACCACGAGGGACCCCTCGCCGCCCACCATGCAGATCACCATATCCCGGTAGACCAGCGGCGGAGCAGAGTGTCCCCACATCGGCACGCGTGCACCATAGTCCTTCCCGAAGTCTCTCTTCCACTGCAACGCTCCTTCAGTGGTGAGACAGGTGAGATGTCCCATCACACCCAGGGCGAAGACCTGCCCGCCATCCACCGTCGGAGTAGCACGCGGACCTCCGGGATAGGACACTTCATAATCCCGCCGTTCACTGTGGGTCCAGAGCAGCTTCCCGCTCGCGGCATCATGACACCGGATCCGTTCCATGCCCGTCAGCTTTACCTGTGCACCCGCATCATTGATGACCTTCCCTTTCTCAACCACCAGGTCCATCACATAGACCCGCCCCTTCGCCACCGCCGGACCGGAATACCCATGCGCCACCGGCGTGCGCCAGAGGACTTTCGGCCCCTCCTCCGGCAACCGCTCGAGAACTCCCTCCTCCTGCCAGGTCCCATCCCGGTTTTCACCCAGCCACTGCGGCCAGTCCCCAGCCCAGGCCATGCCGAATCCCGTCACAGTCAGGGCAAGCAAAGAAACCAGACGATTCATGTCGTAAGAAACCGGGCCACAAGGCACCCTCCTTCTCAACCCTGTCAGCACAAAACACAAGCGTCATGAACTGCCGTTCCCTTCCTCTTCTTGTCGCCCTCACCCTTGCCCTCGCCCTCCCCTCCTTCGCGGATTCCGGTCAGAAACCGAACTTCATCCTGTGCATGGCCGACGACCTCGGCTGGGGAGACACCGGCTTCAATGGCCACCCGAAGATTGTAACGCCGCACCTCGATGCCATGGCCGGGTCCGGTGTAACACTCTCCCGCTATTACGCGGGGGCTCCGGTCTGCTCCCCCACCCGCGGGAGTTGTCTCACCGGACGCAATCCCTTCCGCTACGGCGTCCCCACCGCCAACACCGGCCATCTCAGGAAGGAAGAAATCAGCCTTGCGGAACTCCTGTCTGGGAAAGGCTATGCCACCGGTCACTTCGGAAAGTGGCACCTCGGCACCCTCAGTCCCGGGTTCAGCGGCAAGGGAGCAGGACGCAACCCGAAAAAGAATTTCATGACCCCCGGCATGGCAGGATTCGGCGAGTGGTTCACCAGTGAATTCTCAATCGCCACCTACGACCCCTACGATCCAGAGAATGCCCATTGCGCCGCAGCGCGAAAGGGTGACCTGCGGGCCCTCTTCTGGCACAACGGCAAGCCCCTCGCAAAGCCGCTCTCCGGCTGTACCTCCAGAATGGTGATGGACAAGGCGCTTCCATTTATCGCCCAGGCCGTCCGTGAGAAAAAGCCATTCTTTGCGGTGATCTGGTTCCATGCTCCGCATCTCCCGGTGGTGGGGCATCCAGAATACATGAAGGCACACTACGGTGATCTGCCCGACAACGAGCAGCATTATTTCAGTTGCATCACCGCCCTTGACGCCCAGATGGGCAGACTCCGTGCGCACTTACGCACTCTGAAGATCGAGCAGGACACCATGCTCTGCTTCGCCAGTGACAACGGCCCGGAAGGCAACCCGGGACCGCGGGCACATTCACAGGGTACGGCCGGCAAGTTCCGCGGACGCAAGCGCAGTCTCTACGAAGGCGGGGTGCGCGTTCCGGCGGTGATCGAGTGGCCCGGCACCCTCCAACCCCGCAAGGTCGCCACTCCCTGTGTGAGCAGCGATTACTTCCCCACCATCTCCGCCCTCCTGGATCTACCCCTCGCCAAGCGCCCCTACGACGGTATCGACCTGTTCCCGATCCTCAGGGGAACGCAGCAGAAACGCGGGAACGCCATCGGCTTCCGCTTCGGCAGGGACCGCACCCTGGTGAACGACCGCCACAAGCTCGTCCACAACAACGGCGGCCTGAAACGCCACCGATCGGACAACGGCAAGGTGCCCGTGGCCGAGTTCGAACTCTATGACCTTCTCACGGATCCCTCCGAGACCAGGAACATTGCTGACCGCAACCCTGAAGTGGCAGCCAGGATGAAACGCGAGCTCGCCGCCTTCGTGAAATCCTGTCAGGCCAGCGCGAACGGGGAAGACTATCGATAGCAGGAATCGGATAAACCCGTGGATCGTAGCCTGCAATGCGAGAATTAACCGCAAACCGACTGAAAAGAACCCCGCCCCGGGCTGGATCTCTCCAGGGGAAAATCCCGAAGATTCTTCGTGCTCTCTCGCTTCACGGAGGGTAAACCGCCCGCGCTTCCGGCCACCCCGAAGCGGATTCCACCAATTCCAGACCAATGGCAGTCGTCGCAACCAAACTGAACAAGGGGCAGTGCATCAGGTATGAAGGGGACATGGGCGTGGTGCTTCACATCGAGCACCGCACCCCCGGCAAGGGCAACGCCCTCATTGCCGCCACCATCCGCTCCTTCAATTCCGGCAACAAGAAAACCATCCGCTTCTCGTCCTCCGAAAAGGTCGATATCGTGGAAACCCAGCGCCAGAAGCTGGAGTACTCCTATTCCGATCCCGCCGGCACCCACTTCATGAATCTCGAATCCTACGAGACCATCACCCTCGATGAGAGCCTCGTTGAGGACTGCAGGAACTTGCTGAAGGAAGGCCAGGAAGTGGAAGTCCTCTTCATTGAAGGCAACGCGGTAACCGTCAGTCTTCCCCCCGTGGTGGAGTTGAAGGTCACTGAATCCTCCGAGGGCATCAAGGGCGACACCGCCAACAACCCCACCAAGCCTGCCACTCTTGAGACCGGGGTGACGGTGCAGGTTCCTCTCTTCGTCAAACCGGATGACGTCCTGAAGATCAACACCGAGGACGGCAGCTACGTCGGCAGGGCCTGAAGTCTGACTCACCCGGACCCCGGCCACTACCCTGCCAGGCTTCTCCCCTCCCCATTCAAGGCTTCACAACCCGGAGGCGGGTAAAACTCCGGTCTCCCGAGAGAGTCAGCACTATGGGCCAAACTTCTCCGGCGGGCACCGGGTTCTCGAATCCCCAGATCTGAAAGGGATCGAGCAGCATCCACTCCTCCAGGTCGTAACTCCCCTCCACGATGATGGGCGCCCGGGTCCCATCTGGGCCCGGATCGATCAGGAGATCCACCTGACCGGGAATAAACAGGTCGGGAGTGAATAGCTCTGGGCGATCATTCGCGCTGTAACCAAGCGCCCAGAGCAATCCGTTGGGGATTCCGTCACCATCGTGGTCCCCTTCAAACGGTGCTTCCGGAATCCCATTCATCTCCGTCCACCCCAGATAGGGGTCGAGCGGAACTTCGATGGATCCTTCCAACTGGATCGTCGCGTCCACCAGCACATCAACTCCTTCCTGGAGAGGATTGCTGAACTCCAGGGGCAGCACCACCAGGATATCGTAGGTCACGATGTTTCCCTCTGTCGCCGTCCGCGTGATTGCGACCGTTCCGGTCCCGGAGCCTGCTCCGGAGACGGGGTTCTGCGAGAAGTTCTCATCCACCGCTCCACCGATCGAGCTCCCACTGATGGAGCCCTGGTTGAGGGTAATCTGGTGCAGGGCCCCGCTGAACTGACCGGTCTCGGCGTCAACCAGCCCTTCCGCAGAGGTAGCGATCGTGCCCTTGATGTCACTGATCGACACCTCGGCAATCAACCCCCCGAGCAGGGAAAAGTCCATGTCGGTCGCGGTAAGGTCTCCCGATTTCAGGGTGAACTCCGAGACCTGGTCCGTCGCAGGATCGATCTCAAGGATGGCATCCACCGTTCCACTGAGGTCACTGTCCTGCTCATCTTCGATACCAACAGCGGAAAGGGTGACTCTCAGAATGTTGACGTCGGGAGCGTCCGAGAGAGTCAGCACCGTGCTGCCGCGCACCTGCGCGGTTGCACCGCCGGGGAGCATCAGGGAGAGCACAAGGGTGAGCGAAAGACCGGAAATCAGGGGAGGGGTCGTCATGGGGACAGGAGAAGGGTTTCTCCCCACTCCTATCCCCCGGGGCCCTCGCGTCAACCAAATCGAACTGAATGTCCTCCCCTTGATGGCTCCCCTCCCTCGCCATCTCCTCCCGGGAGGAGAATAACCTGGCCGCTGGCAGGAATATGCCACCGCAATCCCTTGCGCCTCCCTTCAAGGGATCTCCACCTCCCGGAATTCCCCGGCGGCCCACTTTAATCTCCACCAAAAATCTTTAACTTTTCCGAAATATCCACTATTTCACTCTTGCGTGGCAAGAGGTCGAAAACAACTCCATCTTCGGCGGACGGGCGAGAATCGCCGTGTCCGGCGTCCCACCCTGCGCGAGGCCCTGCGCGAAGCCGATCGGCGGGCCCGCCAACGTGCGAACCAGCGTTCGTGGCGCCGCCGGGGGCTCACCTCCGTGCAATCTGCCATCGCGGATTCCCATTATGCCCAGGAGCAACTGGGCTGGTCCACCCGCTCCCTCCGCATCCTGGCTGGTCTTGCCCTCCTCCCCCTCTGTTTCATCACCACCATCACCCTCTTCAATCCCCACCTCCACGCCCTGGGTGATGTCGGCAACAACCTTTCCTTCTGGCAGCAGTTCTGGCGCACCAATGCCTTCCTCTATTTTTCGGTCGGCTTCATCCTCAACGTGGGCTGGTTTTTCACCCGGCTCTTTCAACCGGGCTTCCTCTACCTCTACGTCCTGGGACACGAACTAACCCACGTCATCTTCGTTTACGCCTGCCTCGGTCGCGTGAGCGGTTTCCGTGTCAGTCTGGACGGAGGTCACATCGTCACCAACAAATCCAACATTCTCATCGCACTCTCCCCCTACTTCATTCCCTTCTGGTCCGTGGTGATCTTCATTCTCATGACCATTATCGGCCTCCTCGGATCCCTCCCTCATCACGAGAAAATCCTGTTCGCCATGATGGGCGCCACCTGGAGTTTCCACCTGCTCTGGACCCTCTGGATCATCCCGCGCGATCAACCCGACCTGAAGGAAAACGGCACTTTCTTCTCCCTCTCCCTCATTTACCTCTCCAATGTGCTCCTGCTCTCCGCCCTCCTGTGCCTGGCCTCGCCCGAACTGACCTGGCGCCACTTCGTCTACAATTGGGCCAACAATTTCATGGATACGATCACTTCAGTCAGCGGCACCCTTGATTGATCCTGCCCGGGACACGATAGTGACACCCTTGACCCGCGCTCTCCTCTTCTTGATGCTGCTCGCCTCCCTGCCCCTGGAGGCGGGACAATCGCGCGTCTGGCACTACACGGACGGGCGGACATTTACGGCCGAGTACCAGTGGTCGAATCCGAACACACTCTACCTCAAGGACAGGAAGGGCCGCGAATTCGAGGTGCCTCTTGGCGCCCTCTCCAACGCCGATCTGGAGTATGTGAGAGGTCTGCTATTCAGGAACACCTCAAGGGGGATCGTCTACCACACTCCGCTCACCTGGGAGGAATTCCGCTCCAAGAAGCTCACCACCTCCAAAGCCCAGGAGCGCGGCTACTACCCGGTCGATTCCCTGTCCACCAGTGAAGGATCACTGCGCCTGCAGTTCCGCCGCTTTGGACCGGCTCCAAAGGTTGCCGCGAACCAGCAGGTCGTCCTTCGTCTGATCACCGCCCCACATGGCGGAACGCGAAGTACGATCCGCGTCAGTTACGGCGGAAAGATGATTGGCGCCGTCAGGGGGGCGCCCTCCGGTGGCGCCTTCGACATTCCGCTTCCCCCCACCGTGCTGCAAGGATCCGAGACCATCGTCTTCGATCTGAGCGGCGGAAGCGACACCGTCCTCATCCGCACCACCAGATCGGGAGCGGGGCCACGTCTGCTCGTCATCCAACCCGAACAAAAGCGCCAATGACGGGCTCAATTTCTTGACACCTCCGGGAGATCGCGCATTCTCCCCGCCCGCCTCACGCGGCTGATTCCCATGAAAGCGGATCTCCACCCCAAATACCACCCGGTCATCTTCCAGGATATGAGTACCGGGAAACAGTACGTCACGCAGTCGACCGCCAAATCGGATCGCGTCGAAAAGGTCGATGGGGTGGACCACTACGTGATCTCGATAGGTGTCACCGCCGACTCCCATCCGTTCTTCACAGGACAGAAGCAGTTCGTCGACACCGAGGGACGCATCGACAAGTTTCAGAAGCGCTTCGGCGCCGTGCGCCGGGCCAAGAAGCCCAAGACCGGGGACAACGGTTAGGAACGTCTCCCGTCTCCCTGCCATGCCGCCCGTCAGCGGGCAGCATTCATCCGGAATCTCCCGGTTTCCGTCCGCAAGGAACTCCCAAGAAAAACGCCCCGGGGAAAACCCCGGAGCGTGTAAAGCGGTTACGGAAGCAATCGGGCAATCGCTTACTCGCTCTTCTCTTCCTTCTCGGAGGGTGTCTCGGGTTCCGCGCTCGGGCTCCACTCTTCCTCTTCCGGGCCAGTGGCGGCCGCCGCGAGGTTGAAGGCCTGCTCCAGGCCCACCAGGTCGCTGGAGGGACGCAGCGTCTCGAAGCTCTGGGACTCCTTCTGGAGTTGCTCCTCGCTGTATTCCACCGCCTTGATTGAAAGGCCGATGCGGCGCTCAATCTTGTCGACCTTGATCACGCGGGCCTCCACTTCGTCAGCCACCTTGAGGATATCCTTCACGCGCTCGACGTGCTCCTCGCTCAGCTGGGAGATGTGAATCAGGCCGTCGATATCGCCGTCCAGGCTGACAAAGGCCCCGAAGCTCGCGATCTTGGCCACCGTCCCCTTGACGATGTCGCCCACCTTGAACTTCGTGTCGATGTCGGCCCATGGGTCGGTATCGAGTTGCTTGATTCCCAGCGAAACCCGCTGGTTCTCCTTGTCGATGGTGAGCACGATGGCCTCGACCTCCTCGTTCTTCTTGAGGATTTCGCTCGGGTGATTGATCTTGCGGGTCCAGCTGAGATCGGAGACGTGGATCATGCCGTCGATACCTTCCTCCAGTCCCACGAAAGCGCCGTAGGCCGTGAGGTTGCGCACCACACCGTTGATCTTCGTTCCCACCGGGTAGCGTCCTTCGATCTCGTCCCACGGATTGGGCTCCAGTTGACGCACTCCGAGAGAAATCTTCTGCTCCTCGATGCTGATTCCCAGCACCACCGCTTCGATTTCCATGTCCAGTTCCAGGACATCGCTGGGGCGCGTGATTCGCTTGACCCAGGAGAGTTCGGAGACGTGCACAAGGCCTTCCACCCCGCGCTCCAGTTCCACGAAAGCCCCGTAGGGCAGCAGCTTGGTGATCCGTCCCTTTACATTGGAACCAATCGGGAACTTGCCCTCGATGTCCTCCCATGGGTTATCGGCCATCTGCTTGAGACCAAGGGAGACGCGCTCCTTCTCGCGGTCCACGTCGAGGATCTGCACCTCGACCTCCTGGCCGATGCGCAGCATCTCGCTGGGATGATTGATGCGACCCCAGCTCATGTCCGTGATGTGCAGGAGACCGTCCATGCCCTCGAGGTCGACAAAGGCGCCAAAGTCGGTCAGGTTCTTCACCTGTCCGCTGACCTTGTCGCCGACCTTGACGGTCTGCAGGAAGAGCTGACGGCGCTCGGAACGCTCGGCCTCGATCACCTCGCGGCGGCTCAGCACGATGTTCTTCCGCTCGTCGTTGACCTTGACGATCTTGAACTCGTAGATGTTGCCCAGAAATTCGTTGAGGTCCTTGGGCGGGATGATGTCGACCTGCGAACCGGGGAGGAAGGCCTCCACCCCGACGTTCACCATCAGGCCGCCTTTCACCACGCTCTTGACCTTGCCCTTCACCAGGCCGCCGTCTTCAAACACCTTGACGATCTTGTCCCAGTTCTGCTTGTGGGCAGCCTTTTCCTTCGAGAGGACAACCATGCCCTCATCGTTCTCGAGGCGCTCCAGGAGGACTTCCACTTCGTCCCCTTCCTCAATTTCATCGTCCTCGAACTCGGAGGCGGGTATGACGCCCTCCGACTTGTATCCGATATCGACAATCACGACCTGGGGGCGGATGTCGAGGACTGTTCCGTTCACAATGGAACCCTCTCTGAACTCGCGAAACTTCGAATCGATCAATGCCTCGAGCTCAGCATTGACCGGCGCGTCCGCGACGGCTTCGTTACTCATTTTCTGTAGTTAAGGTTGGTTGTTGGTTTGCTTGCCTTCCGACAATTGCCCCTCTTCCGCGACGACAACGGGGCTCCAACCATCGCCGCAACCGCCCCGGCCTCCGGCCCAAACGGGTGGCGAACCTAGGGATCAACCCCTGAAAATCAAGGGAAATGTCGGAAATGAACAGGGTGGATGCAGGGGCGGAATACGGCCGCTTCTTCCGTATCCCCGCCCCCCACCGGCGACCTCTCCACCCCGGCAACCCCGCTTGACACCGCCCCTCAATTCCCTACCTTCCGCCCTCGCCGTTCTCGGCATGCGCGCCCGTAGCTCAATTGGATAGA
>DLRK01000111.1 GCA_002501065.1 Akkermansiaceae bacterium UBA7890 | reverse complement strand
CAGCCGTCGGCACCTCCGGTGCCGACAGCGACGCCGACGCCATCGCCGATAACGGTGGCTGCGTTTGCCATGCCGATTCCAGCGGCAAGGAGGATGGAAAGAGAGGAGGGGATGAGTTTCATGCGCATAACATTAGTGAAGGTAAAGAGGCTCGATTCGATCAAGGAAGAGGGCTTGTTTCTAGGGTTTTTTGGCTGGAGGCAGGTGGGGAAGGGAAGCAGGGAGGTCTCCTGGCCTGAAAAAAAGCGCACCAGAATGGTGCGCTTTTGAAAGAGTAGCTGTTCTCTCCGTGGGCGCTCTCTATGAGCGGCGCCGGCGAAGGAGCAGGCCCAAACCGGAGAGGGCAATCAAGGGGAAAACCGTGGGCTCCGGAATCGGCGCAACTGTCAGATCGATATTATAGTCGCGGCCACCGGCACCGGCGGCGTGCCCTGACGTAACCGCCATGCCTACCGAAACCGCAGCGGCACCCTGCGTTCCATCGACGTCCATCTGGAACATTCCGCCGCCGCCGTTGCCGAAGGTGATGGTTCCACCATTGCTGTTATTGACACCCTCATTCCACTGCCAGACGCCGAGGCGAAGGTCCCCGCCTGACGCATCAATCGGGTCTGCTCCGGTAATGGCGAAGGTATTGAGTCCAGCAACGGTCGGGGTCAGCTGCGGGCCGATCCAGGCGATCTCGTTCGCGGAATTGACGAGGAGAGGGATGAAGTGGTTGGTTCCGATCCTTTGTGCTTGGATCGAGACCGACGTAGCTTGGAGCTGACCGCCGCCCTCGGTGGTGGAGTCGATGACCGCGCTTTCGAGCACGCTGATTCCGGACCAGCCGTCGGCACCTCCGGTGCCGTCAGCGACGGCGACGCCATCGCCGATAACGGTGGCTGCATTTGTGATGCCGAGTCCGGCTACGGCTAGAATGGTGGTTGCTACTTTTGTCTTCATCGCTTGGGTTTGTCTGTGCGAACAGGATAGAGAATTGTGCTGATCAGAAAAACTTTTAGAGTGGCCCCGATGACGCGACAAGGAGAAAATGTACATAATTCGCTGATTGTGAAAGAGATTTGGATTAAGCCGATATTTGGGATGGCCTTACTTTCGCTTGCCCTGTCGTGTAGTCTGACCAGTTGTGGCAAGAAGACCACCGATGAAGATCTCAACATATTGCCCATCAATGACTTAAACCAGAGATCGGAGTCAGCCGAGGGGATAGCCCTGTTCACCGATCTCCCTGTTGAGCACACAGGTGTGGGATTCATCAATCCTCTCGATACCTCGCATCCCTTGAAGCGCCTTTACGCATTGGGATACGCCGTGGGCGGGGTGGCGATCGGAGATTTGAACGGCGATAAGCTGCCGGATCTCTTCTTCACGAGTGGTCCCCGGGAGAACGCTCTCTACCTGCAGAAGAAAGGCGGCAAGCTGAAATTTGAAGAGTTTGCGGAGGCGGGGGTCGCTGGGGGCGATCGCTGGGGGACGGGCGCCGCGATGGTCGACATCGATAACGACGGCGACCTGGATCTCTATGTCTGCAACTACGAGGCACCCAACCAGCTTTTCCTCAATGACGGGAAGGCGCGCTTCACGGAACGGGCTCAGGAATTTGGCCTCGACGCGGTGAGTTCGTGCCTCATGCCAACCTTCGCCGATGTCGATAACGACGGGGACCTCGATCTCTTCGTGCTGACGAACCAGTTCGTGCGCGGGGGGGGGCAACCCGCTGACGGTGTCATCTACCAGGGGGGTGCCCCCAAGGTGAAACCGGAATACCGGAAATACTTTGACACCCGCTTCGTGGGCACTTTCGAACGAGGAGGACAAGAGTTCCGAAGGGATGAAGTGTATCCGGTTGGGCAAAAGAATATCTTCTTCCTGAACAAAGGTGTCAGCGGCGAGGACAGCCAATTCGTCTTCGAGGATCTCAGCGACCGCTGTGGCGATCTCTGTGCCAGCCCCGGGAAAGGACTCTCGGCGACCTGGTGGGATTTCAATGGCGATGGATTGCTGGATCTTTACGTGGGCAACGATTTTGAAGACCCGGACCATCTCTATCTGAACCAGGGGATCGGAGCATCGGGGAGCCCGGTTTTCAAAGACGTGATCAAGGAAAGCGTTCCCCACACGACCTGGTACTCGATGGGCGCCGATGTGGCGGACCTGAACAACGACGGATTGCTTGATTTCTTCTCGGTCGATATGGCGGCCACGACGCACATCAAACAGAAGGTGAGCATGGGAGACATGGGGAGCAAGGGATGGTTCATGTCGACCTCGGAACCCAGGCAACTGATGCGCAACGCTCTCCTGATCAACACCGGAACAGGCAGGTTCCAGGACGCCGCGTTTATGGCGGGGTTGGCGAATTCAGATTGGAGTTGGGCGCCGAAGCTCGCGGATTTTGACAATGACGGAATGGTTGACGTGTTTATCAGTAACGGGATGTCGCGGCCCTTCACGGCGTCCGATATCATCAAGAACCGCCCCCTCTCCGAATTGCGGGTCGGTAACACGGATTGGGATCTTTTTGAAAAGTACCC
This sequence comes from Akkermansiaceae bacterium UBA7890, assembly GCA_002501065.1. Classification (GTDB taxonomy): domain Bacteria; phylum Verrucomicrobiota; class Verrucomicrobiia; order Verrucomicrobiales; family Akkermansiaceae; genus Roseibacillus_B. The sequence goes on along the minus strand of DLRK01000111.1, from coordinate 17,366 downwards.
CCCGCAAAAGGAGAAGAACGTTGCCTTCGTCAACCGGGGAGACCTGTCCTTCGAAGAAACCGGGGCAGCCTGGGGACTCGATCACGAGGGCATGACCTATGCCGCGGCCTATGGCGATCTCGATCGCGACGGTGATCTCGACCTGGTCACGGCGAATCTGGATGAACCGGTGGGAATCTACCGGAATGATTCGGCGGACGGGAATCGGATTCTGGTGGAGTTGGAGGGGACCAGGAGCAATCGATTTGGGATTGGTGCCCTCGTGAGGGTGGAGACCAATGACGGCCGGGAACAGGTCAGACAAATGAATCCGGCGACGGGGTTCCTGTCGAGCAACGATCCAGCTCTCCATTTCGGACTTGGTAGTGCGACCATGATCACAAAGTTGACGGTGAGCTGGCCGAGCGGGAGCGTGCAGGTCGTCGAGGATCTCGAGGCGGGGATAATATACACGATCAAGGAGGAAGGGGCTCAGGATCCAGGAGAAGGCGACGTCCCCCATAGCCCCTCCAAACCGCTGTTCACTTCGTCCGGGGTTCTGGCCCACGCCAAGGTCCAGGAGCGGGAGTTCGATGATTTTTCGAGACAACCGCTCCTGCCGAACAAACTTTCTCAACTCGGTCCCGGAATTGCGGTCGCCGATGTCAATGGAGACGGTCTGGACGATTTCTACCTCGGTGGAGCCTGTGGGTGGCCGGGAGCGCTCTATCTCAATGAAGGAGGCAAGACCTACGGGCCCGACATCGATGCGCCCTTTGATCCGGACGCCATCGCCGAGGACATGGGCGCAGTGTTTTTCGACTGTGACGGCGATGGGGACCAAGACCTTTATGTTGTGAGCGGGGGATACGAGACCAAGGAAGGTGCTTCGCTGCTCAGGGACCGCCTCTATCTCAACGACGGGCAGGGGAACTTCTCCAAGACCCAGGGGCACCTGCCGGACTTGCGCGATAGCGGAGGACCGGTTGCGGCCGCAGACTTCAACCGGGACGGAAGCATCGACCTTTTCGTTGGCGGACGCGTGATTCCCGGACGTTACCCGACGAGTCCGGAGAGCCGGATTCTGCAGAACGATGGATCCGGCAGATTCAGTGACGTCACGGGGGAAGTGGCGCCCCAGCTCGCGGAGTCCGGCATGGCCACCGGGGCGGTTTGGTCGGACGCGGACAACGATGGCTGGCTGGACTTGCTCGTGAGCTACGAATGGGGACCAGTCAGGATCTTCCGGAACCGGTCGGGGGTGTTGGAGGAGGCCACGACCGCCGCCGGACTCGCGTCCCACCTGGGCTGGTGGAGCGGCCTCTCGGCGGGCGATGTGGATAACGATGGAGACATCGATTACGTGGCGAGTAATTTCGGTCTGAATTCGAAATACCACGCCACTGCGGATAAACCGACGCTTCTCTACTATGGTGATTTTGAAGGCGACGGGACCAAGAGACTGATCGAGGCCGAATACGAGGACGGGATCCTCTATCCGATTCGTGGGAAGAGTTGTTCCACCCGTGCCGTTCCTCATCTGGCAAAGAAGTTCGAGACCTTCAAGGCCTTTGCCGTCGCCGAACTGAAGGAAATCTATCGGCCGGAGTGCTTTAGTGATTCCCTCAAGTTCACCGCAACCACTCTGGAGACCGGAATCTTCATCAACGATGGGAGCGCCCGATTCGAGTTTCACTCACTTTCCCGCATCGCCCAGACTGCACCTGCGTTCGGCTCGGCCCTGATCGATTGCGATGGGGATGGGAACCTCGACCTCTATCTGGTCCAGAATCATTATACGCCGCAGCTGGAAACAGGGCGCATGGCGGGTGGTCTCAGCATGTTCCTGCGCGGAAGGGGCGATGGGACCTTTGAGCCCGTTTCACCCCGCCAGAGCGGCCTGGTTGTCCCGGGCGACGCCAAGGGCTTGGCTTGTGCCGATCTCAATGCGGATGGGCGCCCGGATTTTGTGATCGGGATCAACGATGTCGGGGTGCGGGTGTTTCTTAATCAGAGCGACCGTAAACTCGTGGCAGCATCGACGGATGGAGTGATCCTGCAGCCCGGGACCAGAGTGGAAGCGACGTTGGAAGATGGACGAAAAGTGGTTCGGGAAGTTCAGGTGGGATCGGGATATCTCTCGCAATCCAGTCCACGAGCTTCGGTTCTCCTGCCGGCAGGGACACAGTCGCAGTCGATCAAGATTACGCCTCCCGGGAAGAGCACCGGCATTGCTCCCTGAGCTGACGAGGGGGAAGGCCGTGGGGATCCCCGGTCAGGAGTGATCCGCCCAGCCCGCCCTGGCACCGCTCCCGCCCGGGGCTCTGTGTCATGGAGCGGAAGGGTGCTCCTTCTTTGCAGGCACCCGTCCTCCCGGCTATTCGACCACCTCGATATCGTCAATGGCCAGTCCACTGAAGTTATCCGCGCTGCCGTCGCTCACGAAATTCCACTCGATGATCACATTCTCGTCGAGGGCCTCCGAAACGACCGGGATGCTGAGGCTCGCGTAGTCGACATCGAATTCCGTCATGTCGAGGGCCCTTCGGGCGGAGCCTCGATGGGCGTTATGAAGGGAGCAATGCCCGACCATCCATCGGGCGTGCCGACGGTGTCGATCGGATCCTTTCCATGGATGACGAGGGCGGCGGGGGCAACACCCGAGCAGACGAAAAGCAGGAGCAGGGTGACGAATGCGGATGAAAGGAGCTGGTTGGGTTTCATGATAGAGGGGGGGGTGCGCGAAGAGACCCAGACGGCGGAAGTGGAGATCTCTATTTATGCATCCTGTCAACTTCGTTCTACAGGGTCAACCTGGAAGCCGGACTCATCAGCACAGCAATTCTGATCTCATGGATCTGCCGATCATTGGCATGGCTGCAGTTTCCCGAAGGGGGGGGTCAGAGGGCTTCCCGCAGGTGGAATTCGCTCTTCCCTTCGATCACTTCAATGGTGGTGCTCACTTCAAGACCGGAGAATTTCTGCTCCGTATCCGAGCACGGCCAGGACACACGCAATTCCACCGGCTTTGCAGAAGCGGGAATTCCGAAGTGCAGTGAGTTGTGGGGCGAACCACCAAAGCTGCTTAGCGAGCCCGCACCGCGATGGAGCGTCTGCCGTTGCCCGCCGGGGAACTCGATGGTCAGTGCAGCCCGAACCCCGAACCCCGACCGATTGCTCTTCGTTCCCCGGCACCTCACGTCGAGGAAACCATTCCGGGTTCCGGGGTTCAGGAAAAGCGCGTTGTGGAATCTGTCGCCCGGAAAGAACCCGCCGAGCTGGTGGTAAAGATCGAGATCGCCATCGCGATCGAAATCGGCAAAGGCGACCCCGTGTCCTTTTTGCAGATGTCCCAGGCGCGCGGCATAGGTCACGTTTTCGAATCCTTGGCCGGCGAGGTTTTTCAGGAGGACATTGGGTGTCAGGGTTTCAAAGTTGGAGTCACCGGTGGCAAGGTAGATGTCGGGCCAGCCGTCGTTGTCGAAATCTCCGAAATTCGCGCCCATGGGAAGATAGGGATGATCCAGACCGGCCTCCCTGGCGATGTCGGTGAAGGTGCCGTCGCCATTGTTGCGATAGAGGTGGGGAACCCGGGCACCATGAGGTTCTCCGCGCGCATCGCGCATGAAGTGCTGCAGTTGGGCCCTGTAGGCGCCGACAAAGAGATCGAGCCAGCCGTCGTTGTTGAAGTCGAAGAACCAGGGCGCGAAATCAAATCCCCCGGATCCGGCGATGCCGAGGTCGACAGCGACGTCGGTAAAGCTGCCGTCGGCATTGTTCCGGTAGAGCCGGTTTTTCCCGACATTGGACACGAAGATATCGAGATCCCTGTCGTTGTCGTAATCGCCCATGGTGACGCCCTTGCAAAACCGGTTGTTCTGGACTCCTGCCGTGGAGGCGATGTCGGTAAAAGTCCCGTCGCCATTGTTCTGAAACAACTGGGAGGGAAAGTCGCCCACCGTGTCGTGGCCGCGGATTTCCTTCTCCGATTCATTGGCGACGAAGAGATCCAGGTCTCCGTCGTTGTCCAGGTCTCCCCAGGCCGCGGTCTGGGTGGGATAAGCCGGAGCGGCCAGCCCGGCTGCGGCGGTCACGTCGGTGAACCTGACATGCCCTTCCCCGGGAATGGAGTCATTGCGGAGCAGGGAGTTTCGCACCGTTCCCTGAGTCCCCAGCCACGCGCCCCGGAGAACGAGAACGTCCGCGTCGCCATCGTTATCGTAGTCGGCGGCAACACAATTGAATCCTCCAAGTTGCTGAAGCACTCCCGATTCGTCGCTGGCGTCCCGGAAGCGCATCGCTTCTTCGCTCAAATAGAGGCGCAACGATCCGCGCGGATCGGAAGTGGAGGTCAGGATATCGAACCACCCGTCGTTGTTGAAATCCTCGACTACCACTCCGCCACAAAGGTCGAAGGTGTCGACTCCCAACGTGGGGGCAACATCGACAAATGGGTCGATGCCACTTCCCGCTTCGCCCGGTTCGAAATGCTCCGGTGGAATCCGGAATGGTTCCGGGACCGCATCGGGGTAATTCCCGGTTGCCATGGCCGTCAGATTCAAAAGCCACTGCACCATTTCATCCTCCGGAGCCGATTCCAGGATCTCGCGCAAATCGGCGGTGGCGGCTCTGGCTGGCGCGGCCACTTCGTGCAACCCTCCGCCCGCCAGCGGAAAGATGCAGCACTGGGCATTGTGGCGCTGCACACAGTTCTCGGTCTCGGCCTCACGCAGGGAAATCATGGCGCGGGCCTTTCGCAATTGGATCTTCTCCTGGGGCGAGAGCGCTTCCTCGTGTTGGAATGCCGCATCGATGGCACGGCGCGCCGCTTTACCCTCCCCGAGTCGCAGGTGATGAAAAGCCAGCTGGGCGAGCGCCTTGCTCCGTTGCGCCGGAGCGAGGCTCGCCTGTTGAAGGGCAAGATTCAGCTCCGTAATCTGCTGGCGGCCAAAGTAGCGGTTCTTCGAGTCCTCGAGAGCTTGCGCGTGACGCAGAAACTCCTCTTCGAGGCCGGAGGACTCCGGCTCTGCAATCTCGGCCGCAGGCTTTTCCTCCCGCGAGCATCCGGAGAAAAGAGCCAGGATCACCGCGAGACCCAACGTGAAGGCTACTCGCAATCTCAACTGCATGGGTCCTCACTTTATTTCCGGACGGAACCCGCTGTATAGTGCAATCAGCGGAATGTCGGAGTATTGGCTAGGATTCGAATTCGAGAATCGGTATTTCTGCCAACGAATGAAGATCCGGAGGACGATGCCCTGGTTGCTCACCGGACTGGTTTTATTGGCGATGCTCCTTTATTCTACCGGTTGCAAGCGCTCCCGGAAGGAAGAACAACTCGAGGCAACTTCGCCGCTGGCGATCGGATCAGTTCCCCTGACCAGGCGAGAGCAGGAGACCGCGCGCCTCCTCGATCCGAAAGAAACCGGCTGGGACACGGAGGTCTTCGCCGAGCAGGCCGGGCCACAGCTCGATCTTCTCGCGGCGCTGATCTCAGGAGAATCCGAGGCGTGGCACACCCTTCACGACCTCGTGGCCGAGGATATCCGGGCAGGATTACTTCGTGCCGACGAGGGAGAGACCGTCATTGAGACCACCAACCTGCGTGTGATGCGTGCGGGCGACGCGGTGAGTGGGCAGGATGTCTTCCAGGACGGCCTGGCGAGCTTCGAGGAGGAGCTGAAGGGCCTGCGTGAGGATCTGCACCACAGGCCGGAGAATCGCGTCTACGTCTCCTTGAAACTAGTTGGCACAAATATTCTGGAAGACGGGACGGTGCGTACGACCATTCTCTTCAATGCCAAGATGCGATCGCCGTCGAGCCGCGGCCAGGTGCGCGCTCGCTGGAGCTGCGACTGGCTGTGGCCGGAGGTCTCCGCTCCACCGCTCATCCAGAGTATCCGGGCACGCGGATTCGAGTCGGTTCACAGCGAGCGTGCCGAGCCATGGTTCTCGGACTGCACGCAGGCAGCCTTCGGGAAGAATGCCTCCTTTGCGAACGAGTTGGGCTTCGGCATGCACCATTGGCTCCAACGCGTTGGCCGGGTCAATGGAATGCTTTACTTTCAGCGGCACGGAATTGCAGTGGGCGATGCCAATGGGGACGGCCTGGATGACGTTTACGTCTGCCAGCCGGCGGGGTTGCCTAACAAGTTGTTCCTTCATCAACCGGACGGCACAGCGCAGGATGCCTCCGCGGAGTTCGGGGTTGATTGGCTCGACAATACGGCGAGCGCGCTCTTTGTCGATCTGGACAACGACGGGGATCAGGATCTTGTCCTGGCCACCTTCGAAGGAACCCGGGTGCTGGAGAATAACACCGGAAAGGGATTTCGTCCCGTGGCGAGGCTCGCTTCGGCGGACTACGATCTGCATGCCCTATCCGCCGCGGACTACGATGGCGACGGGGATCTCGATCTTTATGTCACAGTGGATTTCTCCCTGAGTCCGAAGCGCCCCTTTCTCTATCACGATGCCAACGACGGCGGACGCAATCAGCTCTTCCGCAATGACGGCGCGTGGAAATTTGTCGAGGCGACCGAGCAGGCGGGACTTGAGGTGAACAATGCGCGGCACAGCCTGGCCGCGGCCTGGGAGGACTACGACAACGATGGAGACCAGGATCTCTACATCGCAAACGACTACGGAAAGAACTGTCTCTACCGGAATGACGGCGGCAGGTTTTCCCAGGTCGCGGAAAGAGCCGGGGCGGTCGATTACGGATCCGGCATGTCGGTGAGTTGGGCCGACTACGACCGGGACGGATGGATGGATCTCTACGTGGGCAACATGTTCTCGTCCGCCGGCAGTCGCATCACGAGCCAGGAGAACTTTCTGCCGCAGAGCAAGCATCCGGTGCGAGCGCTCTATCGCCGCTTTGTCCGCGGCAACAGCTGTTTTCGGAACGGGGGAGACGGCACCTTTTCCGAAACGAGCGATCGGAGCGGGGCCACGACGGCGGGCTGGGCATGGAGTTCCGTTTTCACCGACCTCGATAACGATGGCTGGGAAGATCTCTTTGTCGCCAACGGTTATATCACGACCCCGGACACCGGCGATTTGTGAAGTTTTTTCTGGCGACAGGTCGGGTCGTCAGAAGGGGAAGTCTCGCTGGGAGGAGGTCTCAGTAGCGCAGCGGAGTCGTTTCTCGATGTGGTCAAGCAGGGCCGCAGTTTCAGTGCCCGCGAAAGGCACCATTGTTTTCTCAATCTGCGGAATGGATCGTTTTGCGATATCTCGGCGATTTCCGGGCTGGATCTACCCGACGACGGCCGCGGCGTTGCGCGGGCCGACTGGGATAGGGACGGCGATCTAGATTTCTTTGTTTCCAACCGCTCGGCGCCACGGCTGCGGTTTTTCCGAAATGACCTCCCAGGAAGGAACGGCTTCATCACCATCCGGCTCGAGGGAACGGTCGGCAATCGCGATGCGATCGGAGCCCGGGTCAACGTCCACCTGGGCGGTGAGGAGGATGTTCCCCTCGCCAAAACCCTTCGCGCCGGAGACGGATTCCTTTCCCAATCGTCCAAGTGGCTTCACTTCGGGCTGGGCGATCACACCGGCCCGGTGACGGTGGAAGTGCGCTGGCCGAACGGATCCATGGAGAGCTTTCCAGGTCTTGGCGGTAACGCGTTCTATCGGCTCCGGGAGAGAAGTGGGCGTGCCGAAGTCGTCCAGGTCGGGCGGGCCACACGCCCGAAACCTCTCCCGGCCGATCCGGTCGTCCTGCCCGCTTCCTCCGGCTCTGCCAGGACTGTTTGTCTGAGCCGGATTCCACTGCCCGCGATCGATTCCCTGCCGCTCGACACTGGCAAGCCGCTGCTCGTGACCCTATGGGCGAGCTGGTGTGCGCCCTGTGTAACCGAACTGAAGGAATTCGCAGAGAGGGAGGCCGAACTGCGCGCCACAGGTTGTGACGTGATCGCCATTTCGGTCGATCCCATCACTCCAAACGGGGACGAAGCGGCCGCCAAGCGCATCCTGCGCAAACTCGACTTCCCGTTTCAAAGCGGTTTCGCCAGCGAGGCAACCATTGAAAAACTGCAGATGGTTCACGACCTCCAGTTCGATATTTTCACCGAACTCCCTCTGCCCGCGAGTTTCCTGCTCGATCAGGACGGGAACCTGGCGGTGTTTTACCGGGGCCGGCTTGAGGGTGCGACCCTCCTCCGCGATCTCGGAGAACTGGGCGCCGACGATGCCACGCGCCGAAATTCCGCTGAAACATTCGACGGGCAGTGGTTTGCCCCGCCGCGCCGCCTGCACTTTTTCCCGATCGGGTTGAAATTGCTCCAACGTGGCTATGATCGGGAAGGGATCGCCTACTACGAGCGTCACAAGGCCTCCTTTTCCGGACATCCGCAGTTCCAGAGGATGCTCGTTTTCCTGGGAGATGCCGTCAACCGCCTGGGCGACGGGAAGCGCGCTTTGATTGCTTACGAGGAGGCCATTGGCCGCTCGGCCGGCAAGGACAGCGCAGCCCTGCGGGGCGCGGCCTGGGTTCTGGCAACCGATCCGAACTCGTCTCTTCGCGACGGCCCCCGCGCAGTGGCCTATGCAGAGTCCGCCAGAAAACAGACGGGTGGAAAGGACGCTGCCGTCCTGGATGTCCTCGCCGCTGCATACGCCGAAAGCGGAGATTTTTCTGCGGCAATCTCGAACGTAGAGGCCGCACTCACGCTGCTGAGAGACAGAGGCGAAGCGCCTCTGGTGAAAAGTGTCAGGGCTCGCCGCAATCTCTATCTGGAGAAAAGGGCATTTCGCCGAAGCCCTGACGAGGGGATCCTCGAATGAGGCCGGGGCGATTTTCATGTCTCATGGATCGAGTGATCAGCTCCGTGCTTTACAGGGCGCGGACGATTCCTCAGCGTGGCGATTGAACCAACCCGTTTCGCCTGTCATGAATCTGATTACCCGCCGCTCTGCCGCCGCCCTGCTCCCGCTTTCTCTCCTCGCCGCCCTGGGCGTGGCAGTGAGTGCACCCGATGCCTCGAAAACCGTTGCCAATGACAACAAGGAGGAGGGTGCGGCGCTCAAGGCGCTGCTGATCACCGGGGGATGCTGCCACGACTACAATCAGCAGAAGGTCATCATTCCCGGGGGCATCAGTCAGCGTGCCAAGGTGGACTGGACCATCGTCCACGAGGGCGGGACGTCCCGGGATCACAAGGTCAGCATCTATTCCAAGGAGGACTGGACCAGTGGATACGATGTGATCGTGCACAACGAGTGCTTCGGTGGGGTGAAGGACGACGCCTTTGTCGAGGCCCTTGCCAAGGCGCATGAGACCACTCCGGCAGTGGTGCTGCATTGCTCCATGCACAGTTACCGTGCGGCTCCCGAGGGGGCGGATGAGTGGCGCAGGTTCCTCGGGGTGACCTCGCGCAATCATGGGCGTCACGCCCCCATCAAGATGAAAAACCTCAAGCCCGGTCATCCGGTCATGAAGGGCTTTCCCGCGGAGTGGACCACGCCCAAGGGCGAACTCTACCGGATTGAAAAGGTCTGGGAGACCGCCACCCCGCTGGTGGAGGGAACCTCCGGCCCCAAGGAGAATCACATCTGTGTCTGGGTCAACGAATACGGGAAGAAGAAGAGCCGCGTATTCGGGACCACCATCGGCCACCACAATGAGACCATGCTGGAACCCACCTACCTTGACCTCGTGACGCGCGGGTTGCTGTGGGCCACGGGGAAGCTGGGTGATGATGGCAAACCGCTCCCTGGTTACGGGGTGAAGAACTGAACCGGACAGGGACGAAAGAGACGCTCTCCGCAGGCTGGAATTGGAGGTCTGACGAGAGAGGGGTCGACAGAGGAAGGAGAGTCTGGTTTGTTGCGGAACTGCTGAAGGGTGTCGCCGTCCCTTGGCGGTTGAAGCGAACGCCGTATAGTAGCCCCCACAAATACCATGAGAATGACGCCCCTTTTCCCGCTGACTGGCTTCGCGCTGGGCGTGAGCCTGCTTGCCGCCCAGGAGGAAAGGCCCGGGGGAGAGCCTCCGCTTCCGGATCCCGTTCCGGTTCAGGTCGAGGTGGAAGTGCAGGGAGAGGGTCAGATCGAGGTTGAGGTGCAGGTGCAGGGGGAGGGTCAGATTGAGATCGAGGTGGAAGTGCAGGGCGGTGATCAGATTGAGGGAAAGCCTGGACTGAAGATTGAAATTCCCGCCCCGCCGGCGGGTGGTCCCAAGGCACCCGGGTTCCTCGGGGTGAGTGCTGGAGAGCTGCCGGCCGCCCTCGCTGACCAGCTCAAGCTGGATCATGGTGTGCGCCTGACTGAAGTGAATGCCGACAGCCCGGCGGGCAAGGCCGGCCTTGAGGTCGACGACATCATCCTCGGGGTGAACGACAGGCAGGTGGAGAACATGCTGCAATTGCGCGACGCGATCACGGCTCACAAGCAGGGCGACGAAGTCACTCTCAAGCTGATCCAGAAAGGCAGGCAGGTGGAGAAGAAGGTCACCCTTGCGGCTCGTCCTGCTCTTCCGCAGATCGTGCTGCCTCCGGGGGTCTTTCAGGGTGGGGGCATCCAGATCGTTCCCAACGGGATCCAGCGATTACAGCGTTTCGGCCTTGGGGAAGACGGCTTCAGGATGCGTGACAATGATGGCTCGGTGGAAGTGACCGGAGAGGTTGAAGACCGCGAAGTCACGGTCTGGGACCTGTCCAACAAGATTATCTACGAGGGTCCCTGGGTCACCCCCCAGGACAAGGCCGCGCCTCCCGAGGAGATGCGCCGGCGCATCGAGCGGGTGGAAAAGACGTTCGCTCTCCGCCTTCAGCGTCAGCCCTTTGCCCTCCCGCAGCGGGCACCCAATCCGGCCCCGCGACCCCGGGTCCGTCCCAAGGTTGAAGAGGATCCCAGGCCCGGGGGGAAGGACGGGGAACCTGAGGAGTAGACATTGCGGACAAGGTTTACTGTGTCCGAATTAGTTTTTCAGGGGCAGCCAGGGTTCCGGGGATCCGCCGGAGAAACTGAAGGGCAGGAGGAGACCCTGTAATCACCCAAAGAGGTGGCGGGAAGTGCAAGATTGGCAAGCGGTCTGGCATTGGATAGACCAATCGCAAGGGCCACCTGACAAAACGGAGTTCTCATGCGTTACGCCATCTTCTCAGACGTTCACGCCAACCGGCAGGCGTGGGAGGCCGTGCGGGAGGATATTATCAAACAGGAGGCTGACACCCTTGTGTGCCTCGGGGACGTGGTGGGCTATGGCCCCAGGCCTCTCGAAGTGCTGGCCGCGGTTCGTGCGGCCACGGCCAACTTTGTCCTGGGGAATCACGACGCCGCTGCCTGCGGGCGACTCGATCCGTCCATTTTCAACGAGCGGGCGCGCATCGTGATCGAGTGGACCCGCGAGCAACTCGATGAGGACGCCCTGCAGTTTCTCATGCAGGTGCCGCTCCAGATGGACGGCCAGGATTTGTGTTTCGTGCATGCCGAAATCGTGGAACCGGGTGAGTTCGGATACGTCGAAGGGATCGCCGCGGCTGAAGTGAACCTGAAGGCAATGACGGGCTCACTTGGGTTCATCGGGCACACCCACCTGCCTCTCGCTTACACCATGCCAGTGCGGGGTGGTCCGGTGAAGCAACTGCCCCCACACGATTTTCCAGTGGAGCGCGGACAGCGATATATCATCAACGTGGGCTCGGTGGGGGAACCCCGGACCACCGATGTGCGGGCCAGCTATGTCATCTACGATGATGTGGCACGCACGGTTTCCTACCGCAAGGTGGCCTTCGATGTGGAGGCCTACAAGGCGGACCTGGCCGGGAGCGGGCTCGATATTCTGCCTTATTTCGTGCAGGTGGTTGATGCTGGCAAGGTGGCGGGTGCGCCTCAACCTGCGGCCGCACCCCAGTTGGCTCTGGCCCAGCTTCCCAAGGTGACCGAGGGGGTGGCCGGTGGTCACGGTCGTCTGGTGGTGGGAAGGCCCACCCCGGGAGCCCGTGCGCCCGGGGTGGCCCCGATGACGGTCTCGCGTTCACGCTCCAATGCCCCCTGGGTGATCGGAATCGCAGCCCTGATGACTATCCTGCTTGCCGTCATTGCGATCGCGGTGATGCAGGGGGGCCTTGACGAGATCGTCTCATCCGGAGAAGAGAGGACGATCGAGAACGAGGAGGGGCGCGGCGGAGAAGTTGATCGGGCCGAGACCGGGGGACCGATTCGCGACCTGGTGGTTCGGCGATTCGGGAAAAATTTCCAGAACCTGGCTGAACTGCGTGCCGCAGGGGGCGAAGAGCATGCCGAGGAAAAGGTTGGCGACGGCATGCTCAACCTCGTGCATGGAGGAAAGGAAGCCTGCGGACTGGTATGGGAGGGCTCCCTGCGGGTTCCGGAGAAGGGTCTCTATCAGTTCACGCTCCAGGCCTCCTCCGGTGCGGCCCTTGTGATCTACGAAGAGGAACAGGTGGTCTCCGAGTCCGGATCGCTCGCCTCGGCACACGTCCTCCTGCGCCGCGGGCATGCGCCTGTCCGGGTGGAGTACTTCCAGCGGGAGGAAGAGTCCGGGCCTGTGCTGAGCCTGCACTGGTCCGGCCCCGGGCTGGATGGAAATCCCTCGCTGGTGCGGAGGGGTGCCAGCAAGGGCGTGGCGATTGCCAGGAACGATCCGGCACCAGACCCGGTTGAGCCTGTGCCCGCTCCCGGCGAGCCTGAGCCCGCCCCGGAACCGGTGGTGGTGCGGGAAGCGCCGGAGAAGATTTCACAGGAACTGTTTGCTTACTGGTCCTTCAACCGGCGGGAGCCCAAGGCGGAGTCACGATTCACCAGGACCGATAATAAAGTTAAGGAGAAGCTCATCATGAAAGGCCAGCCCCTGCGCTACTACCGGCCGGGCGCTGATCCCGGGAGTCGCGACTGGATCAAGCCCGGGTTCGATGATTCGGCCGATTGGCTCGATGGGAAGAATGGCGTTGGCTACGAGGATGAACCAGGCGATTTCAAGGACCTCCTTCTCACCCGGATCAAAACAGACAGGGGGAAGCATCCGCACAGTCTCTACCTGCGGATCCCGTTCGAGGTGAAGGACCCGGACGACTACCAGGGACTGGCACTCTTCATGCAGTACGACGATGGATTCGAGGTCTCCCTGAACGGCTCAATGGTGGGCAGCCGGAACGCGCCCTTTCCTCTATTATGGAACTCCGGGGCCAAGGAGAACAGGAACGACAAGGACGCCGTCCAGGCCGAGCCCGTGCCGCTTGGGATCCGCCGGATCCAGTCGCTGGTCCCGGGCACCAACGTGCTGGCCATCCATGCCCTCAACTCCGGGGGCCGCAGTAAACCCAATGCAACAAATACCGGCTGCACCAGCAGCGACATGCTGATCCTGGCTGAACTTGTTGGCCTGCGGAAAGACGGTGACCTGCCCGAGGAGGATGGACCCGGAAAACCGAACAGGCACGACCGCGTGATCGAGGAAGCCATGATCAAGGGCCAGGTGATCAAGGTAGCGGGAAGGTTTGAAGAGGCCTTCGATTTCCAGGGAGGCAGTCTGGACATCGGAAGCAGGAACGAGTTCGCAATTGCGGATCAGTCCTGCACCATCAGCCTCTGGTTCACCCGCAATCCCGGTTCCGCCGATGACCAGGCCCGCCGGCTCATTTCGGCGGGGGCAGGTTCGGACCAGAAGGCGGGATGGGCAATATGGATCCAGAAGGATGGCAGCGGTCTCACCTTCCGGGTGGGTGATGGGAATGTGGCATCTGACCTTACGGCCAAGAAGGACAGCCTCATGAACGGGGAGTGGCATCACGTGGCGGTTACGGTGGAACGCGAAAGCAGGCAGGTGCACCTCTTCCTCGACGGAGTGCTCGCGGGTGAGTCCCTCAAGGTCGATCTCCTGGCAGGCGGGACCATCGGATCCCATTCGGGACTCTGCATCGGGCGCAACTCCGACGACCAGCAGCACCATCTTGGCAAGATCGACGATGTGGCCCTGTGGCACCGGGCCCTGCTGCCTGAGGAGATAGAAAAGATCTTCCAGTCCGGACAGTCCGGGGAAGCAGCGGGCGATTTATTTGAGGCTGAGCCGGCAGAGTAGCGCGCGGGGACCCCGCCTTACCGGGCCCGGTAGGCCCACAGGTGCCGCACGCCCCGCAGGTAAATCGTATTGCCGTCCAGGGCAGGGGTGACGGAAGCCTCCTCGGGAAGCTGGAACCGGTGGATCAGTTCGAACGTTTCACCGGCCTTGACCACCGAGAGGGTTCCCTCGTCGGAGAGAAGATAGAGGTGTCCGTTGGCAGCCACCGGGGAAGCACTGTACTGGCCGGTGCCCCCGAGCCGGCCGCGATAGCTCAGCCTCCCCTTGTCCGGATCAACCGCCGCCAGGGTGCCGCCGTTGCGGACCATGTAGATCCGGTCCTGGTAGAAGAGCGGGGAGGGAATCTCAGGAACACTGCGATTGAGCTCCCAGGCGATGTGCTCCCGGCCCAGTTCCCCGCTTCCGCCGGGCTTGATGGCCATGAGGATGGGCCGCCCGGGACGGTTGGAGATATGGGAGGAAAGTTCTTCCTCGGTCCAGAGATCGTCGCGGTTCTTGTCCGCCCAGCCGAAGATGCCCTGCTGGCGTTGCCGGCGACGCCCCGGGTCGGAGGGAAGGGGGATGCCCCAACCGGGGTGCCCGAGTGGGAGCTCCGGCCTGAGCGGCCAGGTGAATTGTTCGGTGATCTCGTCGCGGCCGAACTTGCCGTCCTTGTTGCGGTCAAACTTGAGCATGGCCTTCCAGAAGGGCTTGGGGTCTACCTCAGCATCAGAGACGCCCCCGAGTTGAGCCGAGGAGAGGTAGACCTTTCCGTTTCCCTGGACCGGGACCGCGATGGTTTCGCGGGAGAATCCCTTCGCGAACCACTTCTCCCGGCCGTTGGCCGGGTCATAGCTGACCACCCGGCCATGACCGAGGACGACGAGTTCGTCAGCCTCCTGGTGTTTCCAGATGGTCGGGGTCGACCAGCCACTGCGCAGAAAGGGGCGGGCCGTCTCCCACGCGGTTTCACCGGTGGCCCGCTTGAGGGCGACAATTCTCGATTTGCTCAGTTTGCTCTTCGGCAGGTTGGCGTCGTCGTCAATGACCAGGATCAGGAGATTCTTGTAGGCGATGGGGGAGGTGGAAGAGCCATAGAGGCTTCGTGGTGTCGGGAGAGGTTTCTTCCAGACTTCCGTTCCATCATGGCGGTAGGCGAGGAGCCCGTAGGATCCGAAGTAGACGTAGACATTCTCGGCATCAACCAGAGCGGATGGGGAGGCGGGAGTGTTGGCCTTGTGGACCTTCTGGAGGGGAGCCTCGGGAACGGCCCGTCGCCAGAGCTCCCGGCCGTCCCGGCGGTCAATCGCGATGGTAAAGAGGCGTTGCTGTTCGACCGCGGTGAGAAAGAGACGGTCACCGGCGAGAACGGGAGAGGAGAGTCCGGACGGGATGGGGGTCTTCCACATCAGGTTGGCGGGTCCGATCTCCACGGGGGGCTTGGAGTTCTTCGCCACCCCCGAGCCTTCGGGACCACGGAACTGGTTCCAGTTCGTCGCGTCAGCAATAGTCAGGCCCGGGCTCAGGAAGAGTATGAGCACGACAGCGAGGGAAACACGCGTTATCACGACGAAATCTTCCCCTCCATGGGGGGGGAACCAAGCAGATTCTTGGAGTTCCTTCAGGGAAGTCCCTTCAGGATGGGTTTCCCGCTCAGTCCCGGCTGCGGATCCGTTGCTGCGCCTCCTCGGAGAGGCCACTGCCAGTCAGCCACTCCACAGCAGCCTGGTTTTGATGCCGGAAGTAGTGCCGTCCTGTCCTGATCAGGGCTTCTTCGCGGTGTCCCGGATCTGCGATGGCTTCGGCCCAGGAAATCGCGGTGCCCGGATCTTCGTGCATGATGCGGGAAGCGAAGCCCCCCAGTGCCGAGTCCCGCTCCGGGGAGCGGGGCATGTCGTTGAGATAATTCCCGGCGGCCTCGGGATCACGACTGGCCCAGGAGCGGAAGGCGGAACCGAAGCCCTCTGTGCGTCCCTCGCTTGTAGGCAGCGACTCCAGCCATTGGACGGTGGCCTGGGGATCACGGTTGGCCCAGTCACGACTGACCCGATCAACCACCCGCTCTCCTCCTGGTTGTTCATTCAAGCTGGCGGCCCACTCTGCGGCGAACTCCGGATCGTTCTTTACGAACTTACCGGCGAGGTGTTCCCGGGAAAAGGCCCGGAGCCTGTCGTCAGCGATGGCCTCGACCCACGCGGCGGCCTCGGCGGGAGGGCTGCCACGCAGAACCTCGCTGGTAACAACGTGGGTCATGCGCTTGAGAGTATTCTTATCCTGCCCGCCCCGCCGCAGTACGAATTCCAGGGCGGTCCCGGGGTTGGCATGAGCGAGGCCGAACAGAGCGCCCCATTTGAGGCTGTTGTGATCCAGGCCCTCCAGTTTCCTGGCGCCCTCGTACCAGGTCATCGCGGCCGTAGGATCGGCGCTGGCCCAGCCCGTAAAGGTGGCAGCCATGTCCTGCTTGGCAGTGTCCTTCCCGTGTAGCACGGCGGCCTCCCCTGCCAGGGCGCCCCAAGCGTAGTGGAACTCGCGGAACTCGGAACTGTTTTCCGAAAGGTGCTCAATTTGAGCACGGATCAGGAGGCCGTTTTCAGAAGTCAAACCCTCCAGCAGTCGGGAGAAGGCAAGACGGCGCTCAATAGGGTTGCTGTTTGCCTTGAAGGCTTTCCCGAGAGCCAGGATCTCCTGGGCGGTAAGGGCTCCCACTGGATGGCGCAGGAGATTTCCCTTTTCCGGACCTGAGAGAGCAGAAGAGTTGCCATGGAGAGGCGTCTGCCCTGTGCCGGAGTTTCGCTCGCCCCGTAACGCGGTGCTCTTGGCAGAACCTCCGGAGATGGAGGTGTTGGCTACGTCTCGCCGCCCCGTGATTGCACCGGGAAAGTAGTGGGACCCGAGGACGAAGGCAGCGATGGTCGCACATGTCCAGAATCCGTGAACCAGCGGGGTCTTTGGCATGCTTGACCCTACAACGGCAGGAGGGACTCTTCAATGCTGTCTTGGGATTAACAGGAACAGTCTGCCAAATCCGGTCAGATTTGCAGGAAAGATGGTATCGGTCCCTCCGGAGAACAACGTAGTGGCAGCATGCTGTTTCCTAACATCATTAATATTTGATGACTGGCGAGACAGATATGCGATTGGATCGCCGGGGGGGGCAGGGCCACCTAACAGAATCTAACAGTTTCCTTTTCCGGGTTGGGCGCGGCAGGACCTCTCCGGGGGGAAATGATTGGCAGGGAGGGGAAAAGCGGGCCGGTTCACACCCGGGACCAGGATCGTGAGGAGGAACTAGGCCCCCACGGGAACCCTACGGCGCGAAAAGAGCGTCGGAGGTCCACATCACCCCGGAGAAAAATTG
>DLRK01000196.1:101278-202970 GCA_002501065.1 Akkermansiaceae bacterium UBA7890 | reverse complement strand
GGCAAACCGGTTTCGCGTGCCCCCGCCCACCGAGACGATCCTGTCGGTCGGAAGGTCCAGGCCGGATTTGAGGTTCTCGAGGATTTGCACGAATTGGTAATTGAGACCTTCAATCAACGACCGAAGCATGTCGCCCCGGGTCACGGTGTTGCGAAGCCCGACGAAGGCTCCCATGGAGTCGGGATCGACGATCGGAAATGTGCTGCCACAAAGGTGGGGCAGGAAGAGGACCCCGTTGGCTCCGGGTGGTGACTCCTCGGCGGCCTTCATCAGGTAGTCCCAGTCGGTTCCTCCTTCAGCTTCGGCCTTCCGTTTTTCCTCCGAACCATACTCCCGACGAAACCACTCGGTGGCTTCCCCGGCGACCGCCGAACCCATCACCGCCCAGGTGTCACGAGCCACGTGGGAGTCAACCCAGGCACCCATCTCACAGGCCTCCGGTGTCAACATCGGCTTGGCAAGGGCCGACACGATGATATCCCAGGTTCCGAGCACCGTGAGAACAACGCCCGGCTTGAACGCTCCGGTAGGCAACGCTCCGCAGAGAAAATCGTGCCCTCCCAGGATGACCGGTGTCCCCTTGGCCAACCCGGTGGCCTTGGCCGCCTCGACATGGACTTCGCCGATGATCGTGCCGCTGGGTTGAGGCTCGCACAGGAGCTGAGGATCAATGCCGGAAATGTTCAGGAGTTCCTCCGACCAGGTCCGCGTCTGCTGATCAAAGAGCAGCGTGTTGGAGGCCATGGAATAATCCGTGGCGTACTCTCCGCATAGCATGAAGTTGATGAAATCCTCGATCAGGAGGTACTTGGCGGTCCTGTCAAGAATGGCCGGCTCGTGTTCCCGCATCCAAAGCAGCCGCAGGGCGGTGTTGCAATGCCAGACGGGGTTGCCACTGATGGCGAATTGTTTCTGCGCACCGACGTTCTCAAGCCACCAATCCTGCTGCGGCTTGGTGCGGGGACAGGTCCAGCTGATAAAGGGGTAAAGCCACTGACCGTCCTTGTCCATGGGCACCGCGTCCATGCCCATCCCGGTCACCGCCACGCCCCGGATATCGGACGGCTCGTCGAGTTTGGCCGTCGCTTCCCGGAGCACTTCGGCCACCCCACCCCAGATCTGTTCCGGTTTCCAGACCGTCCAATCCGGATGTTCCGGATCGGGGTTGAACCGTTCGGTTGGCCGGCTGGCCTGTGCCACCGCGTTGCCCTTCAGGTCATAAATAACCGCCTTGAGGCTCGTGGAGCCCAAGTCGATGCCGACCAGGTATTCCATGACGATCCTTCTTCAATTCCCATGAACGATCTGGCGGTAGCGTTTCACCTCCGCAGAGATGTCCTCCGCCTCGAAGATGTTCCGCCCGAACACCAGGCCGCGCGCACCGGCTTCCATCGATTTTTCGGCCAGATCATAGGCCATCTGCGGAGTTTCACACTTCGCCCCGCCCGCCAGCAGCAGGGGCACCGGACAGGTTTCGGAGAGTTCCTCCACTGCTTCGAGGCTGCCGGGATACTGGCTCTTGACGAGGTCGGCCCCCAGCTCCGCCGCGATCCGGCATGAGAGGGACAGGACCGCAGCGTCTTTTCGATCTTCGGGATTGGTGTTCTCGCGCGCGCTGAGGGCCTCAATGACATAGACCATGCCCAAACGCTCACATTCACGGGCGATCGCGGCGTTGCGCTTGATCTCAAGCTTCTCGATTTCAGGATCCTCATGTCCGATGTAAAGGTAGGACATGATGGCGTCCGCACCGGCGGCCAGGGCGTTCTCGACACTGCCCAGCTCCACCGTGGCGCCCACCGGGTAAGGCAGCACCTTCCGCACGTAGCTCTGGTAGTCAAAGTGCACGAAGAGGGCGGGGCGGCTCTTACCGATGAATGCTTCCTCCAGCGAGGTGATCATTCCCGGCGCCACCATCAGGGCGTCCACCTCGGCCATCGCCAGGGTGACTTCTTTCATCTCCTTGAGAGAGCGCATTCCAGAAAGCGGCCCCATGATGACACCATGGGAGTACGCTACCACGAGAGCATTGCCACTCTTCTCGTCAAAGATCCGGCCAAGCCGGATTTTCTTACCAGTTCTTGAATCCATATTTTTTCTTAGGTGATTGGATAGTTGCCGTAGGCCACCACGGCATCGCGGATGGCCACCAGGTTTTCAGGTGGAACGTCGGACTGCACGTTGTGTGCCGGGGCCACGATGTATCCACCGCCCGGACCAAGGGCCCGCATGTAGCGGCGAACCTCGACCATTACTTCTTCCGGCGTCCCGAAGGGCAGGACGTGCTGGAGGTCGATTCCGCCATGAAAAACAAGGTCGTTGCCGAAGTCGCGCTTCAAGCCGTCCGGCTCCATCCCCTTGGCCTGGGGTTGAATCGGATCCAGGACATCCAGGCCCATTTCAATCCAGGAGGGGATAAAGGCCCGGACATTGCCACAGGAATGCACCATCAACTTGGCCCTGGGATTCTTCTCCGCGATCTTTCGTCGGGCCGCGTTCCAGAATCGCGCAAAACGGGGCCGGACCATTTCGTCGAACATCGTGGGCGAGATCATCGGAGCCAGCTGGGTCCCGAGATCCTCCCCGCTCATACGCACGATATCCACCAGGTCCCCCACCGCGTCCATGCCGACTTCCATGAGACGAACCGCGACATCGGTGACCTTGTCCATGATGGCACACACGATCTCGGGCTGCATGGCCATATCCAGCATCCACTGCTCCATGCCGTAGACCCACCAGGATTGTTCCCAGATGGAATTGGACGGCTTGAACATGACGCCCCGGTCCGCCTTGTTGGCGAGGACTTTCTCCCGCAGGCCCTCGATGCGGCCTGGATCGTCCGGGTCGGGCCACGCGTAATCTTCGATGTCCTGCAGGGTCGCGTTGGCCAGAGGGAACCTGACCATCTCAAAATAGTAACTACCATCGTCCCGCACCACTTTCTCACGGCCGATGCCCCACTCATCGTAGAACAGACCGTCGTCGGTCTCCGGTGGCTTCCAGTTCGCCGGCGCCTGGAGACCGGTGGTGTAAATGTCCAGCTGCATGGCATCGAGCAGATCCTGGCTGGAGGAGACGTTGGTCCAGGCACCGATCGACTTGTCCGGTTCGGGCGGCAGGCCGAGGTGCTCCCGCAGGCGGTGATAGACGTCCACCGTCAAGGTCATGTTGAGCGGGACCCGGTCGGGCTCCTGATGCTCAAGGGTCCGCAACACCCGCTCACGGGAGGTCAACAATTTGGGCTTTTCCCTGATTTGAACTTCGTTCACAATATCGCCTTGGTTCGTACGCGCTTGTCCGGGTTTTTCATGCCTCGCGGATGGAACCGCCGGACGTAATCCCAATAGGAACTCAGTTCATCCTCAACGCGCTGCTCGCTCCACCCGAGGTGATCCCGGGCAATCCGGGCCGCGTTTTCAACGCTGCTCGGATCAAACGCCGCTTCGTAACTGACCATGGTCCGCCTGAGCAGGACATCGATGAGGGACTCGGCGAACTCCTCGCGGAACCCCAGGATAATCTCCGCACCAAGCGCACCGGTCGTCACGTCGAAAGGTTGCTTGAGTTCTTCACCCTCCTCCTTGACGAGAGTCATAACTTTCGCACTTCGCGTCCCATACACTTTGAGGAGACGCTCAGCGCTTTTTTCCGGAATCGAAGCTTCCTTCCTGAACTCGGCACAAAACCCGGGAAAGTCGCCGGCCGCACCCGGAAGGGGCTCGTTGGCGGTTCGGCATGGTGGACGGCGGGCCACAATCCGGTCCACCGTTTCCTGGGCAAGACTTCGGAAGGTGCTGAATTTCCCCCCCACAATCGAGATCATCCCTTTCAGGTTCGGGGAGTGGTCATGAACGATGTGCTTGCGGGTGATGGATCCTTCCGCGCCTTCCGGCGCATACGGCAGGGGACGTACCCCCGCGTAGGTGAAACGAATCGATTCCTTCGTCAGCCCCGCCTGTGGGAAGGCCCGGTTTGCTTCATTCAGGAAGTAGTCGATCTCACTCGGGCCGGCGGTCGCATCATCAGGGTCCTGGTCGTAGCGAATATCGGTTGTTCCGATCAGATAGCATCCGTTCCAGGGCAGCACCACGACCTGGCGCTGATCCCGCAGGGCTTCAAAGAAACAAGAATCGACGGGGCCGCCGACAAAGGGATCAACCACCAGAAAACTTCCCTTGGTGCCCCCGATCAGTCGCTTCGTCTTCAATCCTTTTTGCAGGACCCGGTCGACCCACGGGCCGGCGACGTTGACAACGGTATTCGCCTTGACGACGTAATGGCGTTCACCGATGGCGTCCCAGAACCTGACTCCCTTCACCCGGCCCTCCCCCACCAGCAGTTTCTCCACCGGCGCGTAGGTGACGACCCTTGCGCCCGCGTGGCTGGCAGACAGGACGTTCTCGATGCAGAGCCTCTCACCGTGCTCGGCATAGGCGTCCATCATGACACCCGCACCGGTCAGGTTCTCCGGGTTCAGTCCGGGCACCCGCTGCAACGCGGCCTGACGTGAAAGAGACTTGTGAGCGCCAATCCAGGAACCGGAAAGCACCGCAAAACAATACAGGATCGCCAACCCCATCCTGACCTGCCACGGCCTGTGCTTGTTGGGCTTGTAGAAGGGGATAAACAAGGGCTGCAGCCGGACCAGGTGAGGGGCGATCCGCATCAGGGTCTTTCGTTCCCTTAACGATTCCCGAACCAGGCCCAGGTCGCCATGTTCCAGGTAGCGCAGGCCCCCGTGAATCATTCGCGCGGAGCGGCTGGAGGTTCCGCTGCCAATATCCCCCTTGTCGAGCAGGAGAACCTTTAACCCCCGCATGGCGGCGTCCCGAGCAATACCGCTACCGTTGATTCCTGCTCCGATCACAATCACGTCAAAGCGTTGGCACTCAAGATCGGACGGGATTGGCGTATGGCGTTCTCTTCCCATTTCATGGGACCAAGGCTTACGGAGCCACAGTTCGATTCGATGTCACGAAACGCCAGTGTCCAAGTCAGCCATAATTCCCCACAGCTTTGATCTGGATCAAGAAGCGGCGGGCACCACCTGCCGGTTTGATTCTGGCGATTCCCGGTTCGGTTTTCCCGGCCGGAGGAATTGGCTCCCTGTCCCTCTCCCGCAGTCCACAACCGGCTGCAGATCCAAGCTGAGAATCCGGCAGGAGGCGACTCCTGAATCCTCCACAAAAGAGAGGTCTCCGAGTTTTGAATTGCAGGGCAGATCCCGCCCCCCGACACTCCTCCTTACAACCTTGAACGAGACAATGACGGCAAACCGTGGCGATTGGAGAATCGTGTCACTCGGACCCGTGATCCTGATCCCAGGAGTCGGCTCCTGGGTGGAATCGTCGCCTCGCTCGAAGCGAGGGATATGCGAATCGATGACATCGGAGTTGTTCCGGAACCCTCTCTGTTCCAGCTGAATTCAGACCCCGTCGACCTCAGAAAGAAGATCCAAGACATGAAGACCACTCCTCTCCCCCGTCGTCGCTTTCTCACCACCTCCGCGGCCGCCGCGACGATCCAGATCGTACCCCGTCACGTCCTTGGCGGGCCGGGCCAGACCCCTCCCAGCGAAAAGCTCAACATTGCCGGCATCGGTTTCGGAGGAATGGGATTCGGCAATCTGCGCAACAGCGAGAATGAACACATCGCCGCACTGTGCGACGTCGATCACAACTACGCCAAACGGGGATTCGACCGTTACAAGCAGGCAAAACGATTCACCGACTACCAGGAACTGATGGCCAGCGATGTCGACTTCGATGCCGTCATCATCGCCACCCCCGACCACACTCATGCCGTGATCTCGACCGCTGCGATGCGGGCCGGCAAGCACGTCTACTGTCAGAAACCGCTCACCCATGATGTTTACGAATCCCGGGTGCTGGCACGCCTCGCTGCGGAAACAGGACTCACCACCCAACTCGGCATCCAGGGGCATTCGGGTGAAGGCCGCATGCAGATCAGCGAGTGGATCTGGTCCGGTGCGATCGGAACGATCGAAGAAGTCGACGCCTGGTGCAGCCTGTCCTACGCGCCACATGGCCACACCTGGTGGAGTTCCCCCTTGAGCGATCGCCCCGACAAAGGCCAGTCGCTTCCAGCCGGTCTGGATTGGGATACCTGGATCGGCCCCGCCCCCATGCGTCCCTACCACAGTTGCTATCATCCCAAAGTCTGGCGCTGCTGGTGGGATTTCGGTTGCGGCATGATGGGCGACCGCGGCGTGCACACCTTTGATCCCATTGTCTCGGCGCTGAAGCTCGGTGCCCCGGATAGCATCGAAGCCACCGTCGAGGGTGGCAATATGGAGGTGCATCCGGCCAAGGCGGTGGTCACTTACCACTTTCCGAAACGCGATAGCTCCCCCCCTCTCAAGCTGACCTGGTATGAAGGACAGGAACCGCCTCGCCCGGAGGAACTGGAAAAAGGCCGTGCCTTGCCCAGGGAAGGCGGAGTCATCTTCAAGGGGGACAAGGGCACGATCTTGTGCGGGGTCTACGGTCAGAATCCGCAGCTCATTCCCGAAACCGCCATGAAGGCCTTCAACCCCCCGGCCAGGACCATCGAACGAGTCAAGGGTGGCCATGAGCAGGATTGGATCCGCGCCTGCAAAGCCGGCAAACCCGCCGGCGCCCACTTCGGTTACGGCGGGCCCCTCACCGAAATCACCCTCCTCGGCAATGTCGCCAAGCGCTTCCCCGGCAAGAAACTACTCTGGAACAACGACAAGCTGCGCATCACCAACCACGAGGAGGCCAACAAGTGGGTAAAGCGGCCTTATCGGGACGGGTGGTCGCTGGGGTAGAACGGGAGAGACAGGTTTCTTCTCCCCCTCCTCACCCCGGTCGCATGAATTCGAGGGGCGGTGATGTGGGGGTGTACTCGGGAAAGAGCCCCGCCTTGATTCCGTCGAATCCAAAGAGTCCATGCAGAGTTTCGGCCAGCACGACCCGGAAATCGGTGTGCACCGGAAGATCGCGTTCTTCGTAGAGCTTGCCCGCTTCGAGTCCCGTCCACCGGCCGCACACCTGCTTGCCGTTGAGCATTCCTCCCACCGCCAGCATGAGACCACCGTGACCGTGATCCGTGCCCTCGTTGCCGTTCTCCTTCACAGTCCGGCCGAACTCACTCATGACCAGCACCAGCACCCGGCTCATACGGGATCCCAGGTCCCTGGCGAACGCTTCAATGCCGTCACTCACGCTGGCAAGATGCCGGGCCATGTTGCCATCGACCGGGCCTTCATCGACGTGATGATCCCAGCCGTTGTAGTCCACCGCAGCGATCTCCAACCCACTCTTCGCCTTGATGACCTTCGCAATCTTCTGCATCCGCCGGGCAAAGGGGCTGTCGGGGTAATCGGGAGCCCCATCCCCTTCGCTCTGTGCCAGGATGTCGTTGAGAAAACGCAACTGCTTGATGGTGTCGTGTCCGCTCTGACGGATTTGCCGTTGCATGGCACGTTCTCCTTCACCTCGGCTGCTTCCCTCCGCGGCAGGCGGGAGGCCGAAGAGATCCGAAAATTCATCCATTACTTGCGCAGTGGTCCCCTGCTCCGGTACCGCGAGCACCGGATAGGATCCGCGCAGTGATCGCGGAAGGCGGGGTTGCAGGGCGAGGGCCCGCAGAGGAACATCACGTTTGCTCTTCGTTTCGGCGAGATAGCGATTCAGCCAGCCGTCCTTGACGTGACGGAGGCCGGGTGCACCGCGCTCCATGAAATCCTGTGCATCGAAATGGCTCCGGGTGGAGTGATGCGATCCGACGCACACCACTGGAACACAATCACCCTTTTCATAGAGCGCATGCAGTCCCGGCATGTTCGGATTCAGCGCAAAGGTCCCGTCGAGCGGCAGAGAGACCCTGCCTTCCCTGGCATCGGGCGCCGGAACGGCAATGGTCGGGCGGATTTCCGCGTAACGTTTCTCCCGGTATGGCACCAGCACCCCGAGCGAATCCACCCCGCCGCGCAGGTAGACGGTCACGAGAACCGGATCCTCCTGATCCTGCCTGGGGTTCCGATCGGCCCGCCCCCTCTCCACTGCCGCAAGCGACCCCAGGGTTGAGGCCCCCAGCAGGCAAGAGCCTGACCGGTTGATGAATCGTCGTCGCGAACTGTTCATGCTATTGCTGTTGAAAGGCTGGCGATCCCAATGCCAGTGCGATCATACGCCGCGGGTCCCCGGTTTTGCTCAGGCTCTTTGCCAGGTCTGTCCCGGGCCCTCCGGGAAGGATGGCATCGATCGTTTGTCGACGCATCTCGACCGGGGGTGATCCGGCCATGCGTTCATGGAACGTCGCGGGGATGGCCACACCGTCCTCCTTGTCGTTGGCGAAGCGCATCGCGAAGTTCCAACGGTGAACCAGGGCGCCGGGATCAAGCCAGGCCTCGGCCTGATCGGAATAACCGGTGGGCACCCCGCACTTGAAGACAGGCTGTCCCATCACCTCAAGAGCCTGCAGGGTCCGTCGTGGATTCTCAACACATGCACCCGTGGCGCGCACCGCGCTGATCACGAATTCAAACGGCGTCTTGTGCTTGCTACCGTAAAAGACCGGATCCATGAACTCGGGGCTCAGGATGATGGCACGGTAGACCTTGGTGAGATCACCCCGCGTGGCACGGAAGACTGCGGCCACATGGTCGACGAGGGCTTCAGGTGGATCATCGCTGACGAGGTGGCGACAGAGTTTGCGGGCGAGGAAGCGAGCCGTCCCTTCGTGATGAGCCAGGTATCGCACCGCCATCTCGCCATCGGTCAGGCCGCCGTTTCCATCGAGCCGCAGCCCAAGAACGGTGGCAGGGTCCGAATCGTGGTGATTCGCGCGGAAAATGAAGCGCCAGTGTTCCGTTCCGTCGTCATCATAACGCCAGAAGCAGGTCCATCCGGTGAGGACCCGCGTGAGTTCGCCCACGTCCTGTTGAGTGTAGCAATTATCGACCCCCAGGGTGTGCAGCTCCATCAATTCACGCGCGTAGTTTTCGTTGATGTTCCCCTTCTTCGAGTGGTAATTGTCGAGATAGACCAGCATGGCGGGGTGCTTTGCGGAGGCCATGAGGAGGTCCTCCCACATCCCGAAGGCGTGTTTTCGCAGGACGTTCACTTCGTAATGGTTGGCCCAGTAAGGGGATTTGTTACAATCGATGTTCAGGTGATTACGCCAGAAATTGACGATCACTTCATTGAACTGCCGCCTGCTCTCGGCAGCCCGCAGGAAGACCGACTCGTCGAGTTCTCTCTGGAGACCCCTGCGCAATCGTTGTTTTTCCAGTTCGAGTTTCCTCTGCTCGCGGGACGTCTCCGGCACGAGAGCCCTCGGGGGTCGATAGCTGCGGTAGGTCTGAGCCATGCTCATCTCCAACGAGGGGAATTTTCTGAGGCGCCGCTCCAGGGAGCTGTCATCAATCGACTTCGGGTCGAGTTGTTGTTCGACCCAGGCGCGCCACCCCACGTTCACCACGCGGTCGACGTCTCCAGAGGCGGGACCGAAGGCAAGGCGATTGAGGGCATGAACGGCCTGCTGGCGGGTGGTCGGGACCGTGCTTTTCTCGGAAGCATGTGCACCCAGGATGGAAAACAGCGTGGCCGCCAGAATTGTGCCGAACTTGACTACATCGGCCGGTCGAACGGCACTTGGATCAGAGTTCCGTTTCATGAAGTCGGAACCCATGTCCTGATTCACCGCCCCACAATGCCACTCTTCACGTTCTCGTGCGCCCGAAAACCGGTCAGTTGATGATCCAGATCAAGGTCTGGGAACTTTTAACCCCGGTTCAGCAGATCTTGATCCTCCCCTCACCTGGCGGTGTTTTGACCCAGAACAACTTGAGGTCAATTAGTCGAGTCTCACGGATAAAGAGCCTTTCTGTTTTTCTTATAGCGAAGTGTACGCTTCCAACGCTAATGACGCTGGTGGCGGTAATCCTATTCATGTTAATCATGTTTATGAAACAAGCGAAGAGGACGAGCGGAATCACCCGGGGAATCGTGTCGGTCTGGTTGGCGACGGGATTGCTGCTGGCAGGAGCAGCGGAGGACGCGACCTATCGTTCGCCTTCCGCACTCTGTGCCGACAGTGGAGGAGTGGCGCTTTACATCGCGCAGACCACGACACAGCAAGTGGCCGCATTCGACCTTGAGACCGGAAGTGTCAAAAGGACAATCCCGGTGCCAGGAACCCCTGCCGACCTCGTTTTGAGCCCGGATGCTTCCCGGCTTTACGTCGCCCTCGGGGAACCGGAGGGCCGGATCGCGGTGGTGAACACTGCCAGCGGCAAGATCGTCAACATCATTCCGGTGGGACACACCCCCAGTGCGCTGGCGATCAGTCCGGAGGGCGGGATCCTGTATGTGTGTAATCGCTTCAACAATCGCGTCGCATTCATCGATCTGGGCTCCGGGAAAGAACTGGCGTCTGTTCCGGTGGCGCGAGAGCCCGTGGCAGCGGTTCTCAGCCCGGACGGCCAGCGTCTCTTCGTCGCCAATCACATACCGGCTGGCCCCGCCAACGGAGCATTCGCGGCCGCGGAGTTGAGCGTGATCGATACCAAGGCCAAGAAACTGCTCACCTCGATCCCGCTCCACAACGGATCTACCGGAGTGAACGGCCTGTGCCTGTCTCCCGACGGCAACCACGTGTATGCCACTCATACGATTGGTCGCTATCACGTGCCCGCCACTCAACTGGAGCGCGGATGGGTGAACACCAACGCCCTGAGTGTCATCGATGCGGTCAATCTGAAACTGGTCAACGCGGTGTTGCTGGACAATGTCGACCGGGGAGCAGCCAACCCATGGGGCGTGGCCTGCACGAGCGACGGCAAGGTTCTCGCCGTGACTCATTCCGGGAGCCATGAAGTGAGCATCATTGATCGCGTGGCGCTGCATGAAAAGCTGGCCACGGACCCCCCGGAGAACATTCCGAACGATCTGAGCTTCATGGTGGGATTACGGCAGCGTGTAAAACTCTCCGGCCTCGGCCCTCGGGAACTGGTGATGGTGGGTTCGAAACTCTACACTGCCGAGTATTTCTCCGACAGCATCGGCATCATCGATCTCGACACGCAGCGTGACCCTCGCTCAACTTCGGTCGCTCTTGGTGAAGTCCCGCCCATGACCGTGGTCCGGCGCGGCGAGTTTCTCTTCAAGGACGCCTCGTGGTGTTTTCAGCAGTGGCAGAGTTGCGTCAGCTGCCATCCCAGTGACCGCACCGATGCGCTCAACTGGGATCTCCTCAACGATGGCCTGGGAACCCCGAAGAACACCAAGAGCCTCGTTTTGGCCCACCAGACACCGCCCACTACTGCGACCGCGGTGCGCGCCAATGCCGAGATCTCTGTCCGGGCTGGAATCCGATTCTTCATGGCGGTGCGTCCTGAGAGTGACGCAGTGGCCATCGACGAATACCTGAAGTCGCTCAAACAGGTGCCCAGCCCCCGTCTCGTGAAGGGGCAACTCAGCCCGGCGGCGCTACGGGGAAAAAAGGTCTTTGAGAAGGCCAACTGCGCCCTTTGTCACAAGCCTCCCCTCTACACCAACATGAAGCGCTACGATATCGGCACGGGGGTGAACCTGGAAAAGAACATGAAATATGACGTGCCGACCCTGATCGAAATCTGGCGCAACGGCCCCTACCTGCATGATGGACGCGCCACTTCGATTCGTGACGTGGTCACGACGTTCAACGCTGACGACGAACATGGCGTGACCACCGATCTTACCCCGGAGGAGATCACCGATCTCATCGAGTTCGTCGAGTCACTCTGAAACCGGAAATCGACCACCCCAACGGGCTTCCTGGATAAACCAATCAAGAAGCCCCGGCAGCATGATCAGGAGTAATAGAGTGGCAGAAACAAAACCTGGTCCAGGATGGCTCGGATTGTTTCTGGTTCTGTTTCTCCCTCTCCTGGGCGGCAGTCTCCAGGGAACTGAATCACCCGGGTCCGGAATTACGGACGATCTCGTCTTCGCGGTACGCAAGCCGGGCAAGGATGGACACTGGTACGCGAATTTCAGCTATTATGCAGCGGACACGGACCGGATGGCCTACTCCGACGGGGGAGGCAAACTCTGCCGCCTCGACCCCCGGACCGGGACGCTCACCGTTCTGCTGGAGGACGGGAAGGGAAGCATCCGTGATCCTCAGGTTCACTACAACGGGAAGAAGATTCTCTTCGCCTACCGCAAGGGCAGCTCCACTCACTTCCATCTCTACGAGATCGGCATCAACGGCACCGGACTGAAGCAACTCACAGACGGCGATTGCGACGACATCGAACCCACTTACCTGCCGGATGGCGGGATCATGTTCTGTTCGAGCCGCTGCAACCGCTGGGTGAACTGCTGGCTGACTCAGGTCGCGGTGCTCTACCGCTGCGATGCCAAAGGCGGAAACATCCGCATGATTTCCAGCAACAACGAGCACGACAACACGCCATGGGTTCTGCCCGACGGGCGCATCCTCTATCAGCGCTGGGAATACATCGATCGCAGCCAGGTGCATTACCACCATCTCTGGACTGCCAATCCGGACGGGACCGGACAGATGGTGTTCTACGGCAACCAGCATCCCGGCATTGTCATGATCGACGCCAAACCGATCCCGGGAGGGAACACGGTGGTGGCAATCTTCTCTCCCTCGCACGGTCGCCGTGAACACAATGGGGCCGTCGCAATTGTGGATCCGGGGATGGGACCGGATCATCTCCCCTCGGCCCGGATACTCAACAAGGACAACAACTTTCGCGATCCATACGCTCTCGAGCCGGATCACTTCCTCGTGGCACGGGGAACGGAGTTGATGGTGATGGATGGAGACGGACAGGTGCGGACCATCTATCAACTGCCCGAATCCGACCGGGCGGCTGGACTGCAGTGTCACGAACCGCGGCCGATCCGGCCCCGTGAGCGCGAGCACGTGATTCCATCCAGGGCGGAACCTCAACAGGACACCGGCCGCCTCATCCTCGCCGATATCTACGAGGGCCGCAACATGAGCGGAATCGAGCGCGGTGAGATCAAGGACCTGCTGGTCCTGGAAACGCTGCCCAAGCCGATCAACTACACCGGTGGCATGGAGCCACTCAGTTACGGTGGCACCTTCACTCTGCAGCGGGTTCTCGGCTCCGTCCCGGTCGAGCCAGACGGCTCGGCCTACCTGGAACTGCCCGCCCTTCGCAGTGTCCTGTTCGTGGCACGGGACAAAGACGGCCTGTCGGTCAAGCGCATGCAGAGCTTCACTACCGTGCAGCCGGGCGAGGTCACCAGTTGCGTCGGATGTCATGAACAACGCACACGCACTCCCCTCCCCATTCCCGATCTGGCCGCCCTGCGGCGCCCGGCAAGCCGGATCAAGCCTATCCCCGGAACGCCTGACGTTTTCGATTTCCCACGGGACATCCAGCCGATTCTCGATAGGCACTGCGTGGCCTGTCACGACTACGAAGCGACAGAGCACGGCGGTCCCCGGGCAGGCGACGTGATCCTCACCGGTGACCGGGGTCCGCTCTACTCCCACAGCTACTACATTCTGACGGTGCGAAGACAATTCGTGGACGGCCGCAACCGGCCCCGAAGCAACTACGCGCCCCGCACGATCGGATCCTCTGCCAGCCCCTTGATCCAGAAGTCTGACGGCAGCCACTATGGCGCCAAGGTCAGCGAGCATGAGCGCAGGATGCTCGCCCTCTGGATCGACACCGGCGCCCCCTACCCCGGCACCTATGCCGCTCTTGGGACTGGCATGATCGGAGGCTACGAAGAAAACAGGAGCAATCATGCGGACTTCTCCTGGCCCGCCGTGGGCGACGGCCGGGCCGCAATCAACCGGCGCTGCCAGCAGTGCCACTCCGGACCCACGGCATTGCCCGAAACTCCCTCCGTGGATCGCTTTCCGCCCTGGGCGCTTCAGGAAGACGATCTCAAACTGCGCCTCTCCCGCCATATCGTCTACAATCTGACTCGCCCGCAGAAATCTCCTCTCATCCTCGCGCCTCTCGCAAAGGAGGCCGGGGGACTGGGCCTCTGCAGGGTGAGGGAGGGCGAGGCAAAGGGCCAGGTCGCTTCGGTGTTCACGGACACGGAAGACCCCGATTACCAGAAACTGCTCGCGGTCGTGCGCGCCGCGAAGTTTCACCTCGAGACCATCAAGCGCTTCGACATGCCGGGGTTCCGTCCGCGTGATGACTATCTGAGGGAAATGAAGCGCTATGGAATCCTGCCCGCGAATCAAAGCGAAAAGTCCTTCCTCGATCCCTACGCCCTCGACCAGGCCTACTGGAAATCTCTGTGGTACCGGCCGAACCAACTGTGACTGCCACCCGCAACCTGTTTGCCTCAACGAACAAAAAGAAGCTCTGATGAAACCAACTAATACTGTCATTGAGACCGATCCATCCCGCAGAACGTTCCTCAAAAACACCGGGAAGAGTGCTGCGGCGGCGGGTCTGATGGGTGCCGCCACGGCGCCAGGATTTGCTCAAGGGGCTTCCCCAGGTGACGATACGATCAAGGTCGCCCTCGTTGGTTGTGGGGGACGTGGTACCGGTGCCGCCTTCAATGCGCTAAAGACCAGCGGACCAACCAAACTCTGGGCGGTGGCGGATGTCTTCGAACACCGCCTTGAAAGCAGCCTCAAGTCCATCAGCGCACAGTTCCCCAAGCAGGTCGAGGTTCCACCGGAGCGCCGTTTCCTTGGGATGGACGCCTACCAGTCGGCCATCGACCTGCTGGGCGAGGCGGACGTGGTGCTTCTGACCACTCCCCCGGCCTTCCGGCCCATTCACCTCGAATATGCGGTCAATCACGGGTGTAACGTGTTCATGGAAAAGTCGTTTGCGGTGGACGGGCCTGGTATCCGGCGGGTCCTGCGGGCCGGCGAAGCAGCTGACAGGAAGAACCTGAAGATCGCAGGCGGACTGATGAGCCGTCACTCCCCGCCGCTGGAAGAAGCGATTCGCCGCATTCACGATGGCGCCATCGGCGACATCATCACGTGCTGGGCCTACCGCGAGCATGGACCGGTCGGCTTCAAACCGAAGCAATCCGGGATGAGCGAACTTGCCCACCAGATCGCCAACTACAGCAACTTCACCTGGCTGAACGGCAGCTTCATTGTGGACTGGCTGATTCACAACATCGACGTGTGCTGCTGGGTCAAGAATGCCTGGCCGGTCTCCGCGCAGGGCCAGGGAGGTCGGCAGGTTCGCTCCCAGCCGGACCAGATGTATGACCACTTCGCGGTCGAATACCGCTTTGCGGACGGCACCCGCATGTTCGCCCAGGGACGCCACATCCCCAACACCTGGAACCACTTTGGAGACGTAATTCACGGAACGACCGGTAGCGCCACCCTCGGCGAGGGCGTCTCGAAACCCCGTATCTGCCGTGGACACGACGAGAAGGTCGAGAACGTGATCTGGCGGCACAAGGGGACGGCCAAGAATGCCTACCAACATGAGCACGACCTCTTCTTCGAGGCGATTCGCCAGAACAATCCCTACAACGAAACCGACCGCTGTGCCAGGGCCGCCATGACCGCCATCATGGGTCGGATGGCCGCGGAGTCCGGCCGGGAAGTGACATTTGAAGAAGCCCTCGCCTCGGATCACGAACTGGCGCCCGGGCTCGATGCCTGCACCTGGGCTTCCGACGCCCCGGTCCGACCCGATGCAGACAACCAGTATCCCATTCCCAATCCCGGACAGGGCAACCCCATTTAACCTTGAAACTGCTTCCTCCTCAACCGTGAAGACCATCTCCACGATCGAACCAAGCACCGAGCCAAGCAACGCCAACCAGTTCCGGCGGGAAATCTGCCGGACTGGATGCAGTGAGTCGTTCTTGATGTTCCTGAGCCGCAGCGGGGATAACCCGACCGCGATGTTCGACAGGATGGACGACCATCTGCGCCATCGTGACGGAAAGGTAGCACGCAAGGACTCGATTGGGTTGCTCAACACGCAGGGGACCGCCACCTTGCAGCAGAGGTATTGCTGCGACTGCGACGACTGTCCGCTGAATGTCTCCGTTGGGGAGGCGCACACCGACTGCCCGGTGACCGGTCTCTACGTTCATACCGTATCGGGCACACCGGTCGAACCAGTCTGGCTGGGAGGACGCATTGTGGGGACAATCTATGAGGATGCCCACGCCCGCTACTGCCAACTCAAGGAGATCCATCCGGACTCCCGTCTCTCCAGGGAAGAACAGGCCCGTCAGATCTTCGAACGAATGGAATCCGCCCTGCACCAGGTCGGCATGAGCTTCTCCCACGTGGTCCGCACCTGGCTTTTCGTCGACGATATCCTTGACTGGTATGACGAGCTCAATCAGATCCGCGACCAGTTTTTCACCACACGGGGAATCTACGACGGCCTGGTCCCGGCCAGCACCGGGGTGGGTGCCTCCAATTCGTCCGGCAGTGCGATCACCTGCAGCCTTACCGCCGTCATGCCGAAGACTGAAAACGTAATAATCGAGGCGGTGCCTTCCCCTCTGCAGGGTGCGGCCCTCGAATACGGCAGCTCGTTCAGCCGGGCGGTTGAACTCGCAATGCCCGACCACCGGCGCCTCCTCGTCTCCGGCACTGCCAGCATTGCCCCCAGCGGCGAGACCCTCCACGTCGGGGATGTGGATGAACAGGTCGCGCTGACGATGAGAGTCGTGGAAGCCATCCTGGAGTCGCGCGGAATGAACTGGGCCGACGTCACGCGCGGGGCCGCCTACTTCAAGCATCTCGAAGATCTCCCTGCCTATGACCGCTTTTGCAGAGAGCATGATGTGACGGAGCTTCCCGTGGCAGTCGTGCAAAACGACGTCTGCCGCGATGACCTGCTCTTCGAGATAGAAGTGGATGCCATCGGGGAGGCCTGACGCTGACCGTCAGTGGGTTCCGGAACACCAATCCCCTGTCTGCCAACTGTATGGCCTGCCGTAATCTCGCCACCTTCACGCTATGTGTGATCGTATCAGGCTGGTCCGTCGCTGCTCCAAAGACGTATCGCTACCCGCCCACCACCACCCTTCCTGAGATCCGCGAAGGAATCGGCAGGGTCCCGTCCGGGCATCCCCGTCTCCTTGCGACCCGGGACGACTTCGCCGCACTGCGCACATCACTCAGCGACGATCCGTTGCGGCAGATGCTGGCCCATGCCGTAATTGCTCATGCCGATCACCTGCTGACTGTCCCTCCCATCGAGAGAAAACTGCGCGGACGGCGACTTCTCGGCGAATCGAGACGCTGTGTCAGGAGAGTCGTCACTCTCGCGATGGCTTATCAACTCACCGGCAATAACGCCTTCGCCAGGCGCGCCACGGACGAGATGCTGGCCGTGTCCCGCTTCCGTGACTGGAACCCCTCCCACTTCCTCGATGTCGCTGAAATGACCTTCGCTCTCGCGATCGGTTATGACTGGCTCCATGACCAGATCGACGAGGCGAGCCGAACCCGGATCCGGAAAGCCATCGTTGAAAAGGGAGTCGCTCTCCCCTTCAACAGTCGCCACAAGGGCTGGGTCCGGTCTGCCAACAACTGGGGACAGGTCTGCCACGGCGGGCTCACCGCGGGTGCGCTTGCCGTTCTTGAGGACGAACCCGAGCTCGCCGCCCAGACTGTTCACAACACCCTGCGTAACGTAACGCGCTCCATGGCTGTCTACGCGCCCCGCGGAAGCTACCCGGAAGGCCCCGCCTACTGGTCCTACGGAACGAGCTACAACGTGATGTTGATCGGTGTGCTCGAGAGCGTCCTTGGGACCGACTATGGACTTTCCATGGCGCCAGGGTTCAGCATGACCGGACAATATCCTGCCCTGGCGGGCGGTCCCTCCGATCTCTTCTTCAACTACGCCGACGGAGGCTCCTCGCGCAATCCCTCCCCCATCCTGTTCTGGTTCGCCTCCCGCTTCAACCGGTTCGACTGGTTGCGGGGTGAGCGTCAGCGCCTGAGCGAACTGCTGGCCACGACCGAAGCCTCCCGGGGCGCCTCCAATCTCGACCGCTTTCTGCCGCTCGCTCTCCTCTGGATGAAAACCGGACCAGGCAAACCCGAATGTGCTCTACCCCTTCACTGGCAGAGCGGCGGGGAAACGCCCATCGCGTTACACCGCAGTTCCTGGGACGATCCAGCCGCGACCTTTGTCGGCTTCAAGGCTGGTTCACCCTCCGCCAACCACGGGCAGATGGATATCGGCTCCTTCGTGCTCGATGCCAATGGCGTGCGCTGGGCGGTCGATCTCGGAGCCGAGGGCTACCACGGGATCGAATCGCGTGGCATGAATCTCTGGAATCGTGCCCAGAACTCTGACCGGTGGACCATCTTCCGGCAGCAGAATCACGGACACAACACCCTCGTCATCGATGATCAGCTCCAGGTCGCCAAGGGCCACGCCGGGATGGCAGGGTTTTCGGACGATGCCGCCTTTCCTTACTCGATTGCGGATCTCACTCCGGTCTATGCCGGCCAGGCGACTTCCGTTGCCCGCGGCATTGCTCTGCTCCCCTCCGGTGAAGTCCTCCTGCAGGATGAACTGGGAGGCCTGAAGCCCGGGAGTCGGGTGCGCTGGGGCATGATCACACCGGCAATCCCGGGCTCACTGAAACAGCGTTCCCTCGATCTGCGCCACTCCGGAAAGTTTCTCCGGGCCCGCATCCTTTCGGCAGGTCCCAATGCCACATGGCATGTCCTCGACACCTCCCGACCCCGGCACGACTGGGACTCTCCCAACACCGGAACCCGCATGACCGCCTTCGAATCTGTCGCCCCGGCATCCGGCAGGCTCACCCTTGCGGTCCTCTTCACTCCCGGCCCACTGAACAAGTCCTCCGGGACCCAGATCAAGTTGCGCCCGCTGAAGAAGTGGTAACCCGGCTGCGGCCGCAAGGCGACGGGCAGGAAAGCCCGGACGGCCATGCAATTGATCTGTATCAAAAACCCCCGGCATCCCACCGGCGTAGCTTCAGAATGAGCTCACTCGATGCAGGTTGTGCTCCCAGATCCATCCGAAGTCGTGCTTGTATCGGGCGACGCCGGTTCGTGAAGGGTGCCGCCGCCCTGCCCTTCGTCGGAATGAGCAGACGAGT
The DNA here is from genome assembly GCA_002501065.1 of Akkermansiaceae bacterium UBA7890. GTDB lineage: Bacteria > Verrucomicrobiota > Verrucomicrobiia > Verrucomicrobiales > Akkermansiaceae > Roseibacillus_B. The sequence continues at coordinate 183,876 of DLRK01000196.1, read as the reverse complement.
AATGGGCCGGACCACGGATTCAACCATGAGAATCAGTCGCATCGACCTGTTCCCCGTACGCTACCCGATGACCGGGCACTTCAAGTTCTTCACCGGTCCCCACGGATCGAAGGGTCGTGCCGCCGTTCTTGTCAAAGTAACGGCTGCAAACGGAGTGACCGGCTGGGGGCAGAGCGTGCCTGTGGCAAAGTGGAGTTACGAAACGCTTGAGACGGCAACGACCGCCCTGCGTGACTACTTTGCTCCGAAACTCATCGGGCACAATCTCTTCGATTTCGCCGGGGCTCACGAAATCATGACCCGGTCGATCGCCGACGGATTCTCGACCGGGATGCCGATCACGCGCGCCGGCCTCGATGTGGCCCTGCACGATCTGGCGGGACGAATAGAGAAGAAGTCGCTGGCAAAACTCTGGGGACGCCCGGCAGGAGAACCACTCACCCTCAGCTGGACCCTGAACCCAAGGTCGCTCGATGAGGTCGACGGCCTCATGGAGAAGGGGCATAAACGAGGTTACAGGCACTTCAACATCAAGGTTGCCCCCGATCCCAGGTTCGACCTCGCTCTGGCGACCGCGGTTCGCAGGAACGCCCCGAACGCCTTTCTCTGGGCGGACGCCAACGGTGGATACGATCCCGCCACCGCCCTGGAAATCGCCCCCAAGCTGGCCAAGGCCGGCGTGGATGTCCTGGAGGCGCCCATCAAACCAAACCAGATCAGCGGCTACCAGGCCCTCAAGAAGCAGGGAGCCCTGCCGATCCTGATGGACGAGGGTGTGGTCTCCCCCGTGGAACTTCGTGAGTTCATCCAGCTCAAGATGATCGACGGCGTCGCGATGAAGCACTCGCGGTGTGGCGGGTTGGTATCGGCGAAAGCACAAATCGAACTGATTCTCTCGGAAGGCCTGATGTGGCTCGGAAGCGGATTGACCGACCCCGACATTTCTCTTGCTGCCACGCTCGGACTCTACGGGGCGTTTGGTCTCAGGAAACCTGCGGCGCTGAACGGCCCGCAGTTTCTGACTGCGGACGTGTTGGAACGACCCCTTAAGATCGAGAATGGAATGATGGAGATCCCCACCGGCCATGGACTCGGGGTGGAGGTCGATGAAGGAAAAGTGAAGGCCCTCGCCGGAGGAACCCAGTTCACAATCGAATGAGCACACTCCCTGCCTTTCCACTCAAGCACCGGGGATACAGGCTTCTCTCCTTCCTGGGAGTCCTCCTCCTTCCGGCCTCTGTGGTTCATGATCTCGAAGCCGCCGACACCAGGACCACCATCCGGATCGGCACCCTCCCGGGCTTGCGCTATGATCTCAAGCGTTTCGACATCAAACCGGGGGCAGAGGTGGAGCTGATCTTTTCCAACAGTGACACAATGCTGCACAACCTCGTAATCGTGAAACCCGGGACCAGAAACACCGTGGTCAATGCCGCCCTGGCTCTGGGATCCAGGGCGCCGGAGGTTCACTTTGTTCCGAGCTCCACAAATGTGCTCTGGGCCACCAAGGTGGTCGCCTCGGGAGAATCCTTCACGCTGCGGTTCACCGCTCCGGCCACTCTCGCCGAGTATTCCTTCGTCTGCACCTATCCCGGCCACGGGTTCGTCATGCACGGTTCCATGCATGTCACCAATGATCCGAAGCCATCCGTCGCGAACACCGATCCATCAAGCGCCGAAACAACTCTCCTGACGGGAAGCGACCGGGCGATACTGAAACGTATTTTCATGCCTGATTCCGGTCCGGCCTCCATCGCGGTGCACTTGCCGGAGGGGCATTCTTACTGCTGGGACGCCGGCGCCTGCTCCTTCCGCTACGCCTGGAAAGGAGGCTTCGTGGAACCGGTTTATCGCCAACCAGGCAAACTGGTGGGTGAGGTCTATTACCGGGAAAGCAACGCGTTCCCGTTGCGGATCGGAGGTGCAAAACCACGGAAGCCGTCTGAAATCCGCTTTCTCGGCTACGCCCTGGACGATTCAGGCATACCGGAATTCGAATACGAAATGGACGGCATCCTGGTGAAGGAGCGAATCGAAGTCCGCGATGATCGACTGCTGCGACGGTTCCGGACGACGTCAGCTTCCGGTAACCTGATCTGGTTTTCCATCGATCCCGAACAGGTGGACCAAATCCATTCCAACGGCCAACGGAAGGGCGACTACCTTGTCTTCCGCGGCGACGACGCTCGGGAGTTTTACCTCACCATCTCTTCCCCGGAGGCAGCCGGGAAATGACCACCATCCGTAATCGCGAGTCCCATGCCCCCCAGATCCATTATCGTCTTTCTCTTCGCCGCTCTTCTCGCATGTCCGCCTGCTCACGGTGAAGACAAGGAGTCCGCGACCCTGATCAACAACTACTACGAACTGCAGTCCATCCCCCTTCCGGACGGCGAGTCCAGCGTCGATGCGGTGGCCTTTCTTCCCGACGGCCGACTGGCCTGCTGTCTCTCCCTCAGCAAGGTCTACACTTACCATCCGGTGACCGGGAAATGGCGCCTCTTCGCCGAAGGGCTGCACACACCCCTGGGACTTCTGCCGATAAGTGATACCGAGATCGTCGTGGCACAACGGCCGGAGATCACTTTGCTCACCGACCGGAACGGAGACGGTGCAGCCGACCACTTCCGGACCCTCTCGGACGATTTCGGCATCTCGGGCAACTACGCCGAGTTCAACTTCGGTCCAGTCCGGGACGACGACGGCAATCTCTACTTCAGTCTCGGAACGGGATCCGCCTTCGGTCGGCTCCTCACCAACGAAGTCCGGGGCCTCTACAGCCGTACCGGTCACGACGGGCGGATGAACTCCTGTGTGCCCTACCGTGGCTGGATCATGAAGCTCACTTCGGACGGCAGGACCATTCCGTGGGCCAACGGCTTTCGCGAACCGAACGGACTTGGATTCGATCTGGATGGAAATCTCCTTGTGCCTGACAACCAGGGTGACTTCGTCGGTTCCAGTGCCCTTTATCACATTCGCCGGGGCGGATTTTACGGACACCCACACAGCCTCGTGTGGCGAGCCGGCTTCAATCGACATCCCTTCGAAGTCCCGGTCGCGGAACTGGATCGCCTGCGCTCACGCCCGGCAATCGTCTTTCCCCACGGCGAGATGGCGAATTCCCCTTCCCAGCCATTGTGCGATACCACTGGCGGCCGCTTCGGCCCCTTTGCAGGACAAATGTTCATCGGGGCCATGAATTTCCCGCGGCTGATTCGGATCATGCTCGAGAAGGTGGATGGACAGCTTCAGGGCGCCTGCATTCCATTCTTCGACAAGGCCGGCCTGAGCCTCGGGAACAACAGACTCGCCTTCCACCCCGATGATGGAAGCCTCTGGATTGGAGGGACCAGACACAAGGCGTGGGTAGGCGCAAGTGGTCTGAAGTGTTTGAAGTGGAACGGCGTGACGCCCATGGAAGTGCATTCGATGAAACTCACCAGCTCCGGATTCGAGCTCACCTTTACCCGTCCCGTTCACATGGAAACTGCCGCTGATCCATCCACTTACGCACTCCAGAGCTATCTCTACAACTACCACGAGAAATATGGCTCGAAGAAGTACGGGCAGACTCCTGAACGCGTGGTTTCAGCCCACGTCTCCAGCGACCAGCGGACCGTATCCCTCACCCTCGACAAGCTGAAACCATGGCGACTCTATGACCTCCGGATCAAGGATCTCACCAGCAAGGATGGCCATGCCCTGGTCAATCCGTGGATGGTCTACACCCTGAATCGCCTCCACAGGAACTCTCCCCCACCTCCCGAACCACAGAAGACGCCACCCCCGAGGCGCACCGTCCCCTCCGTTCCAGGAGGTGGGGTGCAGTCGATCGGCGGTCCGCAGGAATTCCCCGCGATCAACACTCCTTCCAAGGTCAAGATTCACCGCACCAGGGGTGGATTCCGGTTTTCGGAAGACGGGAAAGAGATCCTCGTCTACAACAGGGATCCGCTTTCACAGCCGGACGGAAGCTACAGACGCGGCCACTACATTCACCCTCTCTACGATCTCGACGGGGTGGGCATGACCGACGACATGCCCGCTGATCATCGTCACCATCGGGGCGTTTTCTGGTCGTGGATGCAGCTCTGGATCGGTGAAAAACGCATCGGAGTTCCGTGGGAACAGAAGGATCTCATCTGGGACGTGCGCGATGTCGACATCGAGAGTGATGAAACCTCGTCTGCGATCGAGGCGATGGTCCACTGGAAGTCGCCGCTCTGGGTCGATGAGGATGGCAACCAGAAACCGATCGTGGAGGAGCACGCCACGATCCGCGTTCACTCATCCACAGAGACGACTCGCCTGATCGACTTCAAGATCCAACTGCGTGCCCTTGAAGAGAACGTGCGTCTCGGCGGTTCCGAGAACACGAAAGGTTATGGCGGATTCTCGGTTCGTATCCCCTTGCCGCCGGAGCTGCAGATCATCGGTCCGGAGGGCCCCGTGACCGTGGATACCAGGAATCCCTCATCGCCTCAGCCATGGGTCGATTTCAGCGCCGACTTCGGCGGACGGGGCGAAACTTCCGGCCTTGCCATCCTCTGCCATCCCTCTCTCCCCGGCTTCCCCCAGGGCTGGACGATTCGACGAAGCAGAAGTTGTCAGAATCCCGTGTTTCCGGGACGGCAGCCCGTCGTTCTGCCCACCACCAAGCCTCTCATCCTGCGCTATCGGATCGTCCTGCATCGGGGCGACGCCGGAAGCGCGAACATCGCCGGACAGTTCCGGCATTACGCCAACCAGAATCGATCGAAATGAAACTCATCCTCTCCTCTCTTACTTCCGTCCTGCTTCTGATCGCCGTAGCGGGACTCAGTGCCGCCCCCACTCCGGATGAGCTCGCAAGGATCAAAGCCGCAGTCCCATCAAAAGCCTCCGCAAAGCCCCACAAACCCCGCAAACTCCTGGTCTTCTCCCGCGCCTGGGGATACTGGCACACTGCCATTCCCTATGGAGAAGCCGCCATCAGGATGATGGGTGAGAAGACGAAGGCCTTCGACGCCACAATCACCAACGACGATTCCTTCTTCGAACCCGATCGTCTCGCGAAGTTCGATGCGGTCGTCTTCAACAACACCAACAACGAGATCTTCCTTCCCGAGAACTTCTCCAAGCTCCCACCCGCCGGGCAGGAGAAGGCCAATGCACGCGACACCCTCCTGAAGAAGAGCCTCCGCGGATTCCTCTCGGATGGAAAGGGGCTCATGGTCATTCACGCCGGCATTGCCAGCTTCCGGAAGTGGCCGGAGTACGGCGCCATCGTCGGGGCCCGCTTCGAAAGCCATCCGTGGAATGCAGGCTCGACCGTTACCCTGAAAATCGAGGATCCCGAGCACTGCCTTTGCCACGCCTTCCCGTCCGACCGTTTCACCGTCACGGACGAGATCTACCAGTTCAAGGAATTCGACCGCAAACAGCTGCGGGTCCTCTTCAGTCTCGACACCACCGGGATGGACCTGGCGAAGATCAAGGGCATCCGCCGCACGGATCGCGATTTTGCCCTGAGCTGGATCAAGAATTACGGCAAGGGCCGGGTCTTCTACTCCGCCCTTGGGCACCAGCATGACATCTTCTGGAACCCGACCGTCCTGCAGCACTACCTCGACGGCATCCAGTTCGCGCTCGGTGATCTCACCGCGACAACAGAATCAATTCCAGCCAGGTAGAGGGTCACTCGTTCGAACGTATCCGGATCACGAACATCTGCCGGGTTCCGTTGTCCGCAAGGCCCGGGACGAGGATGGCGTCGTTGGTGCGGTTCCATCGCGGAGCGGGATCAATACGGATGTCGCCGGAGTATCTCCCCTTGTCGAAGCCTTCACTCCGGACCGAGGCGCCGTCGCTACGGCGGTAGACGACGTAGTGGTTACTGGTGCCGGTCTTGTATCCGTTTACGAACCACTTTCCATCAGAAGAGAGCGAGACATCACCCTCCGGATTGGGGAAGATCTTCGGCGTGCCCAGCTTGCCGGCGACCTTCCGGGTATCAATGTCGTAAAGGATCTGATCCGGACCGGATCGTCCGATGACGAGGGATCCCTCCGCCCACTCGGGATGGCCGCCGATATGTTGTGAGTGGCAGGTCAGATTCGTGCCGTCGCTGTGGATGGAAAACGGAACATTGATTCGTGACCCACGCCGATTCCATCCGCCCCGTGCGAAGAAGTAAACCCGATTGCCATCACGATTCCAAAGGCTGTGATTGATGAAAAGGGGGAGATCGGGCGTCCTGGAATCAGCCTCCTTCAGTTTGTCGGCCAGCTGGCGAAAAGAGACCAGGAGCCGCCTGGCGCCGGTCCGGGTATCAACCACGAAGATGCCGTCGTTGGCGGGGGCGGGGTCCCCGGCCTGCGACCAGTCGGCCACACCAGGATAACCCGTGACGGGCCGCAGCCTCGCCATGCGCCCGTAGTTGAGGGCAAGGAAGGCTCCTCCCTTCTGGGCCACCCCGCCGTTAGCAACAGGGGTGTCGTCGAATCTATACTCCCGGATCCGTTCCCTCTTCCCGATATCATAGAGAACCGTGAAGATCTTTCCGGTCTCCTCATCACGGTCGTTGAAGAAGAACTGCGTCCCGGCTGCGAGCGGATTCCAGTAGAACATGGTCCCCTGCTGCGGATTCCAGGCGCGGGTTTTCTCGATGGGAATGATCTGGTTGTTCTGCCTGGTATCGATCAGGACGATGAGAGCGGCCTCCCCGGGTTTCGGCATGCGATCGATGGCATCGATCTCCAACCCGAGCACATAACGTCCACTCTCATTCCAGGGAATGGTCCGGCACTGACCGATATAGCCGAAGAAGTGGTGTTTCTCACCGGAAGTCAGCTGACTGATCTCCAGGGAAAACGGGGCGGGTGCAGCACCGGCGGGAATTGCAGTGGCCGCGGCAAGAAGAGCGATCATCGATCCAAGGCGCATCCGTGCATGTTCCAGACACACAGGGAAATCACAAGTGTCGGCCTGTCATTTTTCCGGCACCTGAAGCTGCCCGCGGGACCTGTCATCACTCGAGAGATGGTTTCTCCACGCCTTCATCGAGATCTCCAGATTCTCCCGCTGGTCACCCTTGAGGTTGTAGCATTGCAGACCGACGGGCCCCGTGTAACCCACTGCCGCCAGCTTCCGTAGAAACCCCGGGACGTCGAACTCACCCTGGTCCAGCGTCCTGATCAGCTTGTCCCATCCCCCTTCCCGATCCGCACCGTTGATCGAAACCAGGAACAGATGGGGCGCCGCCTCCTCGATGATTTCGCCCAGCCTGTCCACGTTGCCAGCCCGCAGCTCGTGGCAGAGGTTGATGGAAACACCCACGTTGGGGCGACCGACCTGCTTCACAAGTCGCACCGCGTCCCTTGCCGTAGCAACATAAAATCCATGATGCGGGTAGAGCGCAACCTTGATGCCATGCCTGCCGGCAATGTCAGAGATTTCCCGGATCACCCGCACCGCTTCCATGTCGCTGCTCCTTCCCTGCACTGTCAACCAGAGCATCGTTCCCGTTCCTTCGAGCTGTTTCACGGCCTCTGCGAGCTGCGGTGAGAAGGGAACTTCATTCCCGGGATGGCAGGGCAGATACAGACTGAACACTCTCAGGCCTTGCGAATCGCAGGCCTTGAACCGTTCGAGGAGATTCTTCGTGCCGGTGTATCCGATCCCGTCGTAACCAAGCTCCTTGAGGGTTCGCGCCTGCTCCTGCGGCATCCACTTGCCACGTCCGACACCGTTGTCGAAAGCGAAGAAGAGGTTCGCCCTTCTCTCCTTCTCCGCGCCAGCAAGACCTGCAGAAATCCACATCAGGAAGCAGAAGACGGCAACACCGGGCCGAATACCTGCGGTCCCTGCCGCCACTACCGTTCTCATGCTCCTCTTCACAACTCCTTTCCTCCAGGCACCGCACCATGGATCCCGTCGAACGGCAAGGGCGGAGCTCGTCCGCCCCGGTTGGCGCGTGATCCTCCCATCAGAGTTCCTTGGCATGGCATTCGTCCTCAAGGAACGACCTTCATCACGCCCTGCATCAGGCGCCAGTGGCCGGGAAAGGTGCAGAGGAAGGGATAGTCTCCGGGCTCGCCGGGAGCGATAAAATCGAGGGTGGCCTGCGAGTGATCGTCGACCATCGTGGTCGCAAAGAGAACCATGGAAGAATTCGGCACGTAGTGCCGTTTCGCCGCCTGCGGGTCCACCGCCATCTTGTCGGCAAGGAGTCCGACCTGCTCCATCGTTCCGGGCTCGGCGATAACGACGTTGTGCGGCATGTTGTCGGGATTGATGAGGAGGAGCTTCACCTTCTTCCCGGCCTTCACCGTGAACTCCTTCAAATCGTATCTCATCATCTCGGGAATGGTCCTGATGATCACGTCGGCATCCGCCTCCGCGGGCACCGGATCCGGCTGCTCCCCCGAGGATCCACTCATGATGGGCTGCATGGAATACTGCCGCTTCTGCGGAAGAACCTGCTGCTGGCCAGGTCGAAAACTCTGCCCCACCACCGGAAGACTTTTCACCGGGTGATAGAGGGTATCCCCCCAGGCATCCGGAGCACTCCGATAGGTCGGCCCCCCGTTGCCGGAGTGGGCGAGCACATCGCCGGCCATCATCTGCCATGGTCGGGCAAAGGACACGCTCTTCATCCCGGTCTTGGCATCCGACTTGAACATCCCGGCATGCACGACCTTGTAGCTCCCACTCTTCTCCGGACGCAGATGATAGACGCTGAACTCCTTCCCCGGAGGGGACTTGGTGAAATACCTGATCCCGGTCGCTTCACCGGCCTTCGTAAAGGCGGTCTCATGATAAACATGGAGGAGGTTCGTGGCGCTGTCCTGCGATCCCGCACCCACAACCCCTTCCCTCGATCCGCGCTTCATCCCCCTCACGAAGGCCTGGCCTGCCCGCGACAGGGTCCGGCCCTCCCCGAGCGCCTTCTGCCAGTAGGGATCGATCACGCGTCGCGTCTGCGCGAGGTTGTACTCGATCTGGGCATCGGTGGGACACTGCACCGCGCGGAAGACCACTTCGGCTGCATCCAGGCCCTCGAATGCCGCGGCCGCCACCAGCGCCTCGGCCCGCACCAGAGGTTCGGGATCCCGGGCTCTCTCCTGCAGGAGCCTGGCGCCCTCTTTCACTCTCCTTCCCCAGTGCCCCAGGGTGCGGGTGGCCGCCGCGCGGGCCGGCCCGCTGGACGAGCGGAGGACTTTCGTCAGCAATGGTTCGTTCACCGCGTTGTGCTGCTCGTGCAGCCAGAGCGCTTCAGTGAGCGGACGGGCATCCGCTAAGTCACCTGCATCAAATCGACTGATCCACTTCCGTGCCGCGGCCAGAACCTCGCTGCTGTCCCGTCCACTGAGTTCAATGCGGGCCCGATAGCGCACCGCGTCCTCGGGCGACTCGAGCAACTCGAGCAACTCCGAAATCGACTTCCTGCTCATCTGCACCGGCTTCAACAACGGCCGCCCTTTTGCGGTAACGCGGTAGATCCGCCCGTGGGCATGATCGCGGCTCGGATCACGCAGGTTGTGCTGCATGTGCCCGATGATGGCATTGTGCCAGTCCAGGAAGTAGAGGGCTCCATCGGCGCCAAGCTCAACATCGGTCGGCCGAAAATTCCCATCGGTGGAGACCACGATCGGTTCGATCTCTTCGCTCCGAATGTCCGCCCCTTCCACCACCACCTTGTGCTGCAGGATTCCGAGGACCCCGATCGTGTTGCAGATCAGAAGGTTGCCCCGATTCTCTTCGGGGAAGTGACTCCCCGAAATCCGGCCGAAACCCGCCACCGGCCGCACCCGCTTCCGGTAGAGTTCGTGCGGAGTGCCCGCCCCGGGATAGCCGACATAGTAACCACGGCCACTCGTGCCGTCGGTGGCAAAGAGCCGTCCCCAATCATCGATCACGACTCCGTGGGGATTGGGACTGATCTTGAACTGTTCGTGGATCTCGTAGGTTCGCGGGTTAAAGCGATAGAGCATCGGCCCCTTGGTCCGAAGCGGTTTTCCCCAGGGCGTTTCGACGTTGGTGAAATGAAAAATCCCTTCCGAAAAATAGATGTAACCGTCGGGACCGTAGACAAAGCTGTTGGCCCCGCAGTGCGTGTCGGCCGAGTCGATCCCATCGAGCAACCGGATCGTCAGGTCGGCTCTATCGTCGCCATCGGTGTCCTTCAGGAAGAGAATTTCGGGCGCACAGGCCACCAGCACGCCCCCGTTCCAGAACTCGAATCCGGTCGGATTGTGCAACTTGTCCGCAAACACGATGCAGCGGTCCGCCACCCCGTCTCCGTCCTCATCGGGAAAGATCAGCAGCTTGTCATTGAGTTCCTTGTTCGGGTCCCAGTGCGGATAAGTGTGCCAGGCCGCCACCCACATCCGTCCATCGGTATCGACCGCCATCTGGACCGGATTGACCAGCTCGGGATACTGTTCTTCGGAGGCAAAAAGACCAACCTCCATCCCCTTGGCCACCGTCATCCTGTCGATGGCCTCTTTCCCCCCGAGGTAATTGAGGGAACCCTCCTTCACCGCGCTGGAGCTCCTGCTTCCACCTCCCAGGTTGGTCTTGACGGGGATCGGCTTCGGGAGGTTGCTGTCATCGACCGCGAGCTCACGGCCCTGTGCGGCCGCCCAGATCCGCCTGTCCCGGTTCGCGGTCATGGCATCGAGGATCAACATCTCACGATCCATCACGTCCTTGTTGGACTGGCCGTTCACGAAAGTCAGGTAGGCTCGCTGGCCGTATGTACTGTAACCATCCGTGGCACGGTAACGGTTGAACCAGCGGAGATTCTTGTTCAGCACCGCCTCCCGGATCCGCTCGAGTTTCTTTTCATCATAGCGACCAGACCTTCCGTTGAGAGCTCCATCAATGATCTCCGCCAATTGCCGGTTCCCCTTCCCATCGAGATGAATTCCATTGATCGTCAGCTGTTCATCTGATTTTGCGAACAGCGCCTTGGTTGGTGCAAACAGATCCACGAAGACGACTTTCTTCTCCCTCGCCACCTCACGCATCGTTTCGGTGTAGAGAGCAAGACGACGGTTGTTCTCGGTTCCATCCGGCAGGTCCGGATCGCGCAGATTCTCGTGCGCAATGGGCGAAAACAGCACCAGGCGCGGCGCGCTCGTTCCATTGTATTTGCGGGCCAGAGTGTGATCGACGAACTCCGTGAGGTTCTTTCTGAATTCCAGCAGACCGGCCTCTCCTCCAAACGACTCGTTGTAGCCGAAGAAGGCGAAAACAAGGTCGGCCTCGGAGTGCATGAGATGAACATCCGGGTCGCCAAAGTTCATGGAGCGGGGGCGCACCGTGAGTTCGTCCGCCGCGAATCCCAGGTTTCGGAAAACCAACTGCTTGTCGGGATACCTGGCCTGAAACAGGGTCTCCACCCACCCGAAGTGCTGCATCCGGTCCGCCAGGGTATTGCCGATATAACAGATACGATCTCCTTTCCGGAACAGATCGCCCAGGAGGGCCTCGTCGGAAGGGGCGCCTTCCTTCTTCGGTTTATCGCCCCCCGCATAGTGGCGGGGAAACAGCCCCTTCTTGAAACCGTTGAATCCGAAGGGCAACGGATCGTAGGCGCCGACGAAGTCGACCATGCTTTTGGCCGGAATCTGATCCTCCAGACCCACGCCCCACAGACAGGCATTCACGACCATGCGCCGGAAACCCGTATCCCGGAAATCCTGGGCATCGCCCATGGTGGTCATGAACACCCGCGCATCTCCATTCGTGGAAGGAAAACGCTTGATCCAGGCCAGTGGCATCTGCGGCTTGGCCGATGGGGGAGAAGAGGGTGTCATCCCCTCCAGGCACTGGCCCATCACCAGCACCTTCCCGCCGTGCGGAATGGGAGTGCGGACCGTGTAGACATCGGTTCGACCCCACATGGTATCCACCCCCCGCAGGATGGGATGATCTGCCATGGCGTCAACCGGGATACCACGGGTGCTCTCCGCTCCGTGCCGGCCATGGTGCGAAATCCAGGTCGCCCCCAGGACCTGACGCCCGAAGCCGCCCGCGAAATCGCCTCCCCCGTTGCTGGAACTGTATCGGAAGAACCTGCTGCCCTTCCTGGTTCGAAAGGCCACCACCGAGGGGCGGATTCCGATCACCGGTTTCCCGCTCTGCAGGTAGGCGTCGACGTAAGCCATCTGCTCATCCGGAAGATCCCGGAAGCGGGTGAACACGATCATCAGGTTGGCGCTCTCCAGGGCCGAGAGGCCGGGAATGTTGTCGACCGTATTGGGATCGATCTCGCCCGTTTCGCGGTTGATGGCGAAGAGCACGGTGCACTTGAACCCGTATCGCCTGGACAGGATTTCCCCCAGCATCGGCAGGGCTTCCTCGGAGCGATATTCCTCATCCCCGCTGACCAGAACGATGTGTTTGCCCTTCCCGATTCCCGAGTGGCCCTCGAAGACGATTCCCTGGCTCCCCCACACCGCAAGGGAGAGAAGCCAGAAGAGAAGAATCTGCAGGTACATGCCGAAATCCGTCTTGAGGGAAATCACTCCAGGGTCGGCTTCACGACCTCGCCACGGAGCTGGGCTTCACCTCCTTCTTTTTCGTAAACGCCGTAGAAGACCGAACAGGAATCGAGCCACACCGTGATCCGGTGCATCTCTTCCTGGGACAGCTTTACCTCGTAGTGACCATCCCGGAGTATCTGGTAGAGCTTGGAGGCCCGGGCTCCGAATTTACCGGGCGTGGTCCGATGCCGGTCCCCGTAACTCCAGAACCCGAACTTGGAAGCGAGGCTGTGATACGAGGCGTACCACTTCTGCCGACCCTTCACGATGACCTCCTTGTCCAGTCTCGGGGAGGTATCCGGATTTTCGGCATGGCACTTGACGCAATGCCGGTCGAGCACCGGCTGCACCAGCCGGGGATAACTGAAGGGATTGGTCCCGTCGACATCAGGGACGATCCTGGAAGGCTCGCGGCTCAGGGCGAGGGGCAGTTCAAATTGAAGCTCCGGCGTGCGATGCCGGGGTTCATGACAGCCTGCACACACCAGCCGTTCACCCGGCTGGACATAGGTTGACGAGCGCATGGACTGCACCGCGAGGCCCTCGTCATCCAGGACCTGGAAGAACAACTCCTTGCCCGCCGGAACGACAAAGTGCGCACTCCCGTCCTTCTCGACCGGAACCGTGCCCAGGATATAGCGGGCCAGAATGACGGAGTCCCGCCCGGTGGGCAGGCGCAGGCCGACCTCGTGGGGTGGCGCCCCGGAGGGAACTGACATGGGAATGACCTGGTAAACGCGCAAGGCGTCCACTTTCGTTCCCTCCGGCCACGCCTTCAGGCTGTCGTAGACATTCAACACCGCGAGGGTGCCTTCCCCCGACTCACCCGCCGCCACGCGCTGGGACGCCACTGGAACCTGCGGCGGAACCGGGCGCGCCCGCAGGGGAACCGGATTCTGACAGGCAATCTCTCCATCGCGATGGATCAGTTCCCGGTTTCCAAAGGCATCCACGAGGTAGATCCCGTAGTTGCCCCGGACGTGCCTCCGGCCCTGTCCCCCGAAACCCGGCTTCATCCCCGCATCGTAGACACAGAGGTAGTACTTCTCGCTGAGCGGCCATGGCGTGCCATAGACCTGGCCCCCGCCCTGGGTTTCGGGAAAATCTACTTCCGGAGTGATCCGCTTCACCGGCGCCATCGCATCGTCGTCCCTCGCCCGCGGATCCACCACCACCAGCGATCCGAAGGATTGACCGTGGTGCGGCGCGGCAGTTGCAACAAACTTGCTGGAGCCGGGAATGGCACGCAGATCGAGTTCCATGTCGGGACGACGCTCCCGGGGTGCGAAATTGCCGTGCACAGCACGCGAGTCACGCCCATCGGGCGTTGTGATCCACGGCAGGTGGGCAGTGCAACCGTGGCGATCGACATAGTCCCAGCGAGTATAGATTATCATCCCGTCATTCGTCACGCTGGGATGCCACTCGTTGGTCTCGTGCGGACTGAGGCACAGGATGTCACTGCCATCGGGCTCCATGTCGTGCAGGGTGTAGGTCGGGCAAACGCGGCCGCAGCGCAGGTAGCCACCCCGCCGCTCGCTGATGAAGGCGACCCTTCCGTTCGGAAGCCAGCAGGGATCGAAGTCGTTCCACGTCCCGTCCGTCAGCTGCTCGAGCCCGCTCCCGTCCACTCCAACCTTGAAGAGGTGGTAACTGCGCCCTTCCGCCCAGTGCCCACGTGAAGGATCGGTATGATGTCTGTGTTTCGTATCGCCTTCACATTCCACGTATGCAAAGAGGACGTTCCTGCCGTCGTAGGAGAGATCCGGAGACACGAAGGAGCCGTTGATCAGCTTCTCACCCTTCAGCCGCCCTCGCTGCACCACCGAATCCGACAGAATATCGCGCACCTGCGGATCCGGACCAAAGGGATCGGAAAGGACGTAAAGTCCCCCACCCGGCTTGGCATTCACTCCGTAGTACTGGTCACACATGTGATTGAAGCCCGAGCGGTGGCGCTTCATGAAGAGAACTTCGTCGAAATCGAGAAGCGGATTCGAAAACGCAATCCGGCGGCGAAGCGCACAGAGCTTCTCATAAACCGCATAGCGCCCCTCGGCGTCTTCCACTTCGGTTCGCAGGACCTCCTCCCGAAGCACCGCCAGTTCTTTGCGCATCGTGGTGAAGGGCGGCGCCGCCTCCCGGCTCAAGTCGTCGAGAAGCGCTTCCGTCCGGCGCAGCACCACGTCGACCGGATCCCGATCAGCATCCAGGATCAACGCTTCCTCATGGGTGACCTGGCTCGCATACCCGGCGATGCGCTGGCGCTTCTTGAGGTCTCCCTGCAACACTTCGAATTGCAATCGGAGTTCCGTCGAGTCTTCACTCTCAATCCCCACCCCTGGTGACGCGGCGTGAAGCCGTCCACTCAGCAGGACGCAGACACATCCCATCACGGGCAGAATCACGTGCATCCTCTCTCTCCTCATTCGATTCCCACAAGTCCACCAACGATCGGATTTTGGCATTCAGAAGCAACGACGAGGAGCTCCCGATAGTTCTTGATTCAAGTCAAGGAAGGGCAAACTTCTCTCCCGCTGCCGCTCAAAATCCACCTGTATGAAGAGAGGGCAACCAGACAGTCCCGTCTTCACTTTGAGACTGGATGAACCAGATAATGGGCCCCTGACACCGGGCCTGCCGGGACGGGCAGAAACTTCCGGACAGCGCACGTGTTCAATCCCCGTCTCATGAAAACGACAACCCCTTTAGCTCTTATCACAAGCGCCTTCACCGCAGGGACAATCCTTGCGGAGATCACCTCCCCCATCGTCGATACAGGGCAGGAGCATTGCTACGACGGACGGACCGCCATCAGGCATCCGGACCCTGGAGAACCGTTTCACGGACAGGACGGACAGTATGCGGGCAACCCGCCGAGCTACCGCGACAACGGCGACGGCACCGTCAGTGATCTCGTCACGGGGCTGATGTGGCAACAGGATCCCGGCGCGAAGCAGAGCTACCAGAAAGCAGTGACAGGCGCCTCAAGGTGCCGGACCGGCGGCCATACCGACTGGCGGCTTCCATCCATCAAGGAACTCTATTCGCTGATCCTGTTCTCCGGAACCGATCCCGATCCGCGCGCCGTTGATGAAGAAGACCTCCACCCATTCATCGACGACTCGGCCTTCAGGTTCCAATACGGCAGGGAGAAAGACGGAGACCGCATCATCGACTCGCAATTCGCCACCAGAACCCGCTACGTCAGCACCACCATGGGCGGAAACAAGACCATGTTCGGCGTCAACTTCGCAGACGGCCGCATCAAGGGATACCCGGTCGAAGGCCGCCGCAACAAGAAGTACTACGTGTTCTACGTGCGCGGGAATCCGCACTACGGCAAGAACAAGTTCAGGGATAACCGGAACGGGACGATTACCGATACCTCCACCGGGTTGACCTGGACCAGGACCGACAGCGGGAAGGGACTCAACTGGCAGGATGCCCTGGCCTACGCAAAGAACCTGGAACTGGGTGGACACTCCGACTGGCGATTGCCAAACGCGAAGGAACTGCAGAGCATCGTCGACTACTCCCGCTCGCCCGACACCACCAAATCCGCCGCAATCGATCCCTTGTTCGACTGCACGTCCTTCAGGAATGAGGGCGGCAAGAACGACTTCGCACACTACTGGACCAGCACAACCCACGTCCGTGGAAATGGTGCCGGCCACAGCGCGGTTTACCTTGCCTTCGGCCGTTCCCTCGGCTGGATGCAGGATCGCCGGAGCGGAAAGTTTCGCCTGATGGACGTCCACGGTGCGGGTTCGCAACGCAGTGATCCCAAGTCGGGCAAGGCCACGGAGTTTCCCCGCGGGCGCGGACCGCAGGGCGACGTGATCCGGATTGAAAACTTCGTTCGCTGTGTCCGCAGTGGAACCGCAAAGCCCATCGCATCCGGGCCAGCCCTGGAGACCGGGAAGGAGGCAGGCCGTCGTTCGCCCGGGAGGGGAGAAAATCCGCCGGGGCGTTCCGGACATTTCATCAAGCGCCTTGACCGCAACGGAGACGGGAAAGTCTCCAAGGTCGAGTTCGACGGTCCGCCTCATCACTTTGATCGGTTGGACCGGGACAAGGATGGCTATCTTTCCGACCGCGAGGCTCCCCGAAAGCCCCCGGAGAGACCTGATGGCCCGGGCGCGGGGAGACCCCGGCGTTAATCCACCCAGGGAGCTTCTTGACGCAAGTCAACGAATGGCGGGATCCGGGGGGCGGACTTTCGCGACGGACAGGTCATCGTGATCGATCCTCGCCCTGCCGAGAGTAGGGGGGATACTCCTTCATGAACCTGCACCCCGCCCTCTTCCTCTCCGCCACCGTCGCGATCTGCACGGCGGCACCAACCAGTTTTGTCGGGGTCCGGCCGGATCTGATTTCGGAAGCGAAGACCATCGTTCCGGGGCAGACATTCACGGTAGCACTCTCCCTGAAGCACGCGAAAACCTATCACACCTACTGGGTCAACCCCGGCACCGTCGGATTCGCCACCTCCCTGCAATGGGAACTGCCGGAGGGATTCACAGCCGGAGAGATTCAGTGGCAGGTCCCGGAACGGTGCAAGATGGTGATCTACAATGCCCATGGCTACAACCACGACACCCTGCTGCTGGTGGATATCACCGCGCCGGACCCGCTTCCGAAGGAGCCCATCATCCTGAAAGCCAAGGGAGCCTGGATGGCCTGTGGGCCAAAGCGGTGCTGCAACCTCGGATTCAAGGAGTTCACCCTGCAGCTGCCCGGCGGAAAGAACACGGAGTGGGATGAGTCAGTCCGAAAGCAAATCTCAGATGCCCGCCTCCGCCTTCCCCGCCCGATCAGTGGTTGGGAGTATTCCTGCAAACGAAACGGCAATCAGTTCGTTCTCAAGATCAGGAATAGCGCCGGCCATCCCCTGATCGCGGCGGATGAGATCTACTTCTATTCCCACTTCAACCACATCAATACCCTCGAAAAGCAGAAGTTGCGGATCGACGGCAGTGAAATCACGATCACCCTGCCGATCGGGGATTACGCTCCCACCAACATCGGGAAACTGGCCGGTCTCCTCTACCATCCCGCCGGCTGGCCGGGGGCTGACGGGCAGAAATACATGCCCGTCGATCTGATGCTAAGATGAGCATCGGGCGGCCCTACCGAGGCTCACCGGCAACCCCTTTTCCCAGCTGGTTGGCCAGAAACAAGGCCGCCGAGAAAAGAGCCAGCGCTCCACCCTGGTGAATGGTCGCAATCGACACCGGCACGCGCAGAAGCAGGGTCGAGATGCCCAGTGCAACCTGGATCAACAGGATTGCCAGAAGGAGGTGAAAGCCGATTCTGATCCGACGGGGCAGGGCATGGCGTCTTGCGTGGAGCCAGAAAACAGGAATCAAGGCAAACAGGAGCGTCGCAAGAACACGGTGATTGAATTGCACCGTAACGGGATTCTCAAAAACATTTCTCCAGACCGGATCAAGATACAGAAGCCCCTCCGGAACCACCCGACCGCCCATCAGGGGAAAGGTGTTGTGAATGAGACCGGCCTTCAGGCCGGCCACAAATCCTCCTGAAAGAACGATCCCAAAGACCAGGCAGGGGATGAGAACGGAGAAGCGCCGGAGCCCACGATGGTCGGGGTCTGGTTTGCCGGCAGAGTTCGGCCACAGCAGATCGAAGGCAATCCAGAGAATGTAGCCGTAGATCAGGAACGCCAGGCCGAGATGGGCGGTCAACCGGTATTGGCTGACATGGGGAACATCCACCAACCCACTCTGGACCATGTACCAACCGAGCACCCCCTGCAACCCGCCGAGAACCACCATGATTCCCAGTTTCAGGGCCAGCGTCCAATCGATCTTCCTTCTGACCACGAAGTAGATCAGCGGCAGCATGACGATGAGCCCGATCAGGCGTCCGAGAAGGCGATGGAAGTATTCGAGATAGAAGATGCCCTTGAACCCCTCGAGGTTCATATTGAGATTCACCTCCTGAAATTCCGGTGACTGCTGATAGAGCCCAAAAACCTCCTCCCAGTCATCCTGGTTCAGGGGAGGAAGAACACCGGTGACCGGTTTCCATTCCACCATCGAGAGTCCCGAGCCCGTCAGCCTGGTTGCCCCGCCCAGCACGACCATTCCGGCAAGGGTCGCACAACAGATCAAAAGCCAGATCGCGATGGGACGATGATGAGTTCGGGGCTCTGGAATGGCCATGGACAAAATACTGCACACCGGGTCCGTCACCCGGAATCAGCCCTTCCGGCTCAGCCAGTCCCGGTTCTAAGGCGTCTGGCAGATCGTCTGCACCTTCCACACCTTGGTGGACTTGATACTCGCATCCCCGCCCTCGGCGGACAAGCGGATGTTCAGACTTTCGCGAATGTGCCGATGAACACGCGCATGACATTCAGTAGCGGCATTCCGGGGCCGTCGCCAAATTGACGTCATCCCATCCGGCGGAACAACTTCGATCCCCGTCCGATTACGCCTGCGCCTGCTCTTGATCTTGATCAAGAGCAAGCTTGATATCGGGGATTTCTGCTGACATTGGAGGGCGATTCCGGAACATGGAAACGAAACAATGAAAATCGAAAAGGAAACCCGCGTTGGCGATCTCGCTACCAAGTACCCGCTGGCAACACGCGTTCTGCATCGTCATGGAATCGACTTCTGCTGTGGAGGAGGAACGTCACTGGAGGAAGCCTGTCAAAAGCGCGAGCTCGACCTGCAGATGGTCCTGAATGAAATCAGCGAGACTGCCGGAGAAAAGGACGGCCCGCAGCAACGCTGGGATCAGTCACCGCTCGAGGATTTGATTGATCACATCCTGGTGACCTACCACGCCCCACTCCGCGAAGAACTTCCCCGTCTGGAGGCCATGGCCAGAAAAGTGAACGCCGTTCACGGTGACCGGGCTCCCGACGTCCTGCCCGAACTGGCATCAGTCTTCTCCGACCTGAGGAACGAACTCGAACAACACATGCTCAAGGAAGAGCAGATTCTCTTTCCTCTTATCCGTCGGGGAGACGGCTTCATGGCGAGCGGTCCCGTCCAGGTCATGGAACACGAGCATGAGTCAGCGGGCCAGGCCCTGCAACGATTGCGGGAGCTGACCAACGGCTACATCGTTCCCGACGGTGCCTGCAATACTTGGCGAGCCCTCTGGCATGGCCTGGCGGCCCTGGAAGAATCACTCCATCAGCACATCCATCTCGAGAACAACATCCTCTTCCCGCGCGCCCTCAAACTTGGGGCGGCCTAGCAGGAATGGCTCAAGATCAGGCAGGGGTCGCCAGCGGTTACTGGCGAAGCATGACTTTCTGGCCCATTCATCGATTCGTCGCAGTGTTTCAGGGTTTTTCGCCCCCTGCCAAGGCCCTGCCAGGATCCAGTTTATGCAGGGGACTCTCCCCTCTGCTTCCAGGCAATGTGAATAAGTTCGCAGGATGTAGGTCACCGATCCGGCAATTCTACTTGTCAGGATGAGTCGCTAGAGCCGATTCTCCATCAACGTGCCTGCAGATGCTGAACCATGGCGGTTCCTTGAGAGAACGCCGGATCCCTGTGCCGTGGTCAGCAAGGGCATGGAGGTGATCTACCTTAACGGCCAGGCAAAGTCCCTCGTCCAGTCGGACTGGCTCGGCAAACCATGCTGGAAGGTCTTCCCGGTGGCGGACCAAAATTGCGCTGCCCGCTGCCCAGCGGTAAAAGCGGTCCGCAACGGTGGCCCAATCGCCTTTTGCGAGGAGAAAATCTGTGCGGTGGACAGATCGCCCCTCGACCTCGCCGTGGCGGTCATTCCCCTGCCCGTGGCACACGATCAGAAACCAGGCGCAATCCTTCTCATGAGACCCAAGCCCGGAGACGAGGAGACCCAATTCCGGAGCCGGCTCATGGATGATGCCAGGAAACTCCGCAAATCCTCGCCGCTCGAGGGTTGAGGACTGTCTTCACAGGTCAACCGCGCCTCAGCGGTTGACCGGATCAACGCCCACCAGCCCCGGCAGGCTGAACCGAATCGTCCGCCAGGAGAACCGGAGCCGGATTGCCTGCCGGTAACTGCTTAAGGCATTTGATAGATCGTCTTCATCTTCCACGCCTTGATTGACTTGACGACCACATCGCCCCCTTTGGCGAAGAGACGGATGTTTGGTTTCTTGCGGATGTGCTTATGAGCAAAGGCCGCCGCCTGGCGGTCGTTGGCAAAAACCTCGACCAGGTTCTTGTCGATGAACACACGCAGCGTGAGATCCTCGCCTTCTTTGAGTGCAAACGGCGGCTTCGTCGGGCCGACCGTCAGGGTATTCCGCTTCCCACCAGCGACAATGCTCATCTCATCCCTGGCATCGTCATCGCCCAGCAGGTGCAACCCAGCCTCGGCGGGCACTGGCGCGGCGATGGTGATCTCCAGTTCAAGAGCGTCCCCCTCGAGGTCGTTCAGAGCGTGCTCCGCACCGTCTTTGATCGACAGATCCCTCCAGTTCTTTTCATCGTAGCGAAGCTTGCTGAGTTCCCGAAGTGGGCGGATTCTAAGCACCCCGTCCTCTGGCAACTCGAGTTCGCGCGGCAGACACTGCAAGCCTGTCGGCGCCGCGGGCACCTTGAGCAGCCAGGCCCACATCACCCGCCGACCGTCGCGGGTCAGCATCGACTCCGGCGCGAAGAACATGTTGTTGCCGAAGCTCATCATCGCGTGGGACTCTGGCAGATACTTCTCATCCTTGAAGTCACCAAGGTAATAGCGGCACCCGAGTGAGTGACTGATGCACAGCAGCATCCACTTGTCGCCGATCTTGAACATGTTGGAGCAGGAAATGTCCTCGCCCTTGGGCACTCCGAGATCCGCCGGGTAGTCCTTGTGCAGCACGTCGCCGAGGTAGATCCAGTTCTTGAGGTCTGTCGACTTCATCAACTGCGGGTTCTGCCCACCGGACAGCGCGTAATACGTTTCGCCGTTCAGCCAGCAATCCGGATCCCAGTGACGCATCTTGGGATCCTTGCCATCGGCGGTCTTCGGCAGCACCGGAACGGGTTTGGACCAGCTGTCGAATTGATCGTCGAGCGGATGCTGGATCCAGTTACGCCCCGAACCCTGGCCGTGATAGATGACCGTGGGGCGGCCGTCCTTGGTGTAAAAACCGGTGCCACTGAACATCCCGTGTCCGGTTGTCGGAGGAGCGAGCACCGTCGGATGCCACTTCCAGCGCACCAGGTCATCACTGGAAACATGGGCAAAGACAAATCCGGTGCGATTGCGATAAATGTAGTGCAGGTGGTAGCGGCCCTTGTAGTCGAACACGCAGTTCGGGTCCCCCGGAAAGGCGTTGCCCGGGCCGGGATGGGCAAGATGGTAGGTCAGCCAGTTGGCAGGCGGTTCCTCCGGCCAGGCGGGGGTCTCCAGTGCCTTGCCGGTGTTCTCACCATCCGCAACCAGGGCGGAAGCAGCGCAACTAGACAACACAAATGAGATCCTCAGTAATTTCATCGCGTTCGGGTCTACGCGAACAATTCAAAAGTCCTTTCAGACGGGATCGATCCAGGGAAAAGCGCAGCACACGGAGGAACCCCGGATGGTTCTGGTTTATGGCGGGACGAGGAGCTGCGGGCAGGTAGTCATCCGCCCGGACACGACTTTGACTTCGATCAAAACTTGTCCAATCAAGGACCCTTTCCATTCGCAATGGGTGTCCGTGATGGAGCAGTTTAAGGGAAGGTGAAACTGCTGCCTCCGGAGTGGTGAGTTCAGGTGGATCTGACGGACTACCCGTGATTGGGCAATGGTCCCGCAGCAGCGCGTCATCCTCCGTCAAGAAACGCACTATCCACATTTCCATGATCAGATCCGAACTTTTTCGCTTTCTGCCGGGAGGCGTCGCAGGGAACCGCTGGGGATTCTTGCTTCTGGGCCTGCTGGTCCCCGCCTCCCTCCATGCTCAATCGCCCAAGTCAACATCCCCCGGTAGTGGCGCTCACGGACCGGGAATCAACCTTCCTGCCTTGCGCCGTGCCGTCGAGGACCTGATCCAGACCTTTGAAGGACGCTATCCCGAAGGAGGGCGTTACCTCGCTCGACTCGGGGAAATGGAAAAGGCCGCCACCCGGGGAGATATCCGGGAGCAGTTCCTCGCGTTGCAGCATGAAGCCCTCCTGGGCAATCCCCTCCTCGATTTCGATCAGCTTCTCCTGGTCAAACGCTCCGCAAAATCGCCTGCCCTGGGCTTGCCGCGCAACTGGGAGAGCAACTGCTCCCTGCCCGGGAAAGGCTATGACGACGCCTTGTGCCTGCTGTCGTTCAAGGAAAAGGGAGCCGAACCGCAAACCCTCTTCCAGCCGGGCGGGAAGTTCGTCGGCGATGTCGATCTGCATTGGGATTCGGATCGTGCCCTGTTCTCCATGCCCGGCCCCAACGGCCGCTGGCAAGTGTTCGAGCTGAATCTCCAGGGTGCCCCCTCTCCCCGCCAACTTACCGGTGAGCAACCCGATGTGGACAGCTATGACGCCTGCTACCTGCCCAATGGCAGGATCACGTTCACCTCCACCGCCTCCTTTGTCGGCGTGCCCTGCGTCAATGGCAGCGCCCACGTCGCAAATCTCTATCTGATGGATGCCGACGGCGGAAACATCCGCCAACTCTGTTTCGACCAGGAACACAACTGGTGCCCCACCGTGATGAACGACGGGCGTGTCCTCTACGCTCGCTGGGAGTATGCCGACACCCCGCACTCGAACTCGCGGTTGCTCTTCACCATGAATCCCGATGGCACCAACCAATCGGCCTACCTGGGCAGCGGTTCCTTCTGGCCGAACTCGTTCTTCTACGCCCGACCCGTCCCTAATCATCCCACCATGATCGTCTCGGTCATTGGCGGCCATCACGATCATCCGCGCATGGGGGAACTGGTCCTCTTCGACCCGCAAAAGGGCCGGCATGAAGGGGAACCGGTCGTGCAGCGAATCCCCGGCTTCGGCAAGAAGGTGGATCCCCTGATCCGGGACGGACTCACCATGAACAGCTGGCCGAAATTCCTCCACCCCTGGCCCCTGAGTGAGAAATACTTCCTGGTGGCCTGCAAGCCCGGGCCCCGCTCGCGGTGGGGAATCTACCTGACGGACGTCTTCGACAATCTTCTGCTCCTGAAGGAGTTGCCGGAGTTCGCCCTGCTGGAACCCATTCCCCTGCGCAAATCCAGACGCCCGCCAGTCATTCCCGACCGCGTCGATCCGGTCCGCACCGACGCACTGGTGGTCCTGCAGGACATTTATTCCGGCGAGGGTCTGCGTGGAGTTCCACGCGGGACGGTCAAGAGTCTGCGCCTCTTCACCTATCATTATGCCTACCAGGGCATGGGAGGACTGCTTGGTGTCGTCGGCATGGACGGCCCATGGGACATCAAGCGCGTGCTCGGCACCGTCCCGGTGGAAGCTGACGGCTCGGCGCGATTCCAGGTGCCGGCCAACACCCCCATCTCAATCCAACCGCTCGATGCCGAAGGCAAAGCGCTCCAGCTCATGCGCAGCTGGATGACCGCCATGCCGGGTGAGACGGTGCAATGTACCGGTTGCCACGATCGCCAGAACAGCACTCCACCAGCCCGGGAATCCTACGCCCTGACCCGGGAGGTATCAAAGATCACGCCCTGGCACGGGCCGGTGCGCGGCTTCAGCTACCCGCGCGATGTCCAACCCGTCATCGACCGGCACTGCGTGAGTTGCCATGACGGGCAGGCGTCGCCGGAGGGCACCGCCATCCCCGATCTGCGCGGGACTGAGATGATCACCAACTGGAAATCCGTCACGCCCGGTAACGGCGGCTACGCGAAGACGGCGGGAAAATTCTCAGTGGGCTACGCCGAGCTGCACCGCTACGTGCGCCGTCCCGGAATCGAGAGCGAGATGCACGTGCTGGAGCCGCTCGAATTCCATGCCAATACGACACACCTTGTGCAGTTGCTCATGAAGGGGCATCACGGGGTGAAGCTCGACGCCGAGGCCTGGGACCGTATCGTGACGTGGATTGATCTCAATTGTCCCTATCACGGCACCTGGGGTGAGCACATCGCGCAACCCGGCCGGCAACGGGAACGCCGACGCGAACTCCTCAAGCGCTACGCCAATGTGATCGATGACCCTGAAGCGATCCCCGCCACGGTCCGCCCGTCCCCCGCTCCCGAGACACCCCGCCAGCCAGAAGTTCCGCCCAAATCACACCTGAAGGCTGCGGGATGGCCATTCGACAGAACCGAGGCGATCCGCCGTCAGGCGGCGGCCGGACCGGACGTTCACCGTCGCCTGGAGCTGGATCCGGGGCTCCACCTCGACCTGGTGCGGATTCCCACCGGCCAGTTCCTGATGGGGAGCCGCGACGGTGCGGCGGACGAGCAACCCGTCTCCCTCGCCCATATCGGGCAACCTTTCTGGATGGGGCGCTTTGAGATCAGCAATGCCCAGTTCGCCGCTTTCAATCCGAAACACGACAGCCGGGTCGAGGACAAGAACACCTACCAGTTCGGAATTCATGGTTATCCCGCCAACAACCCGGGCCAGCCAGTGGTTCGGGTTTCCTGGCAGGAGGCCATGGAGTTCTGCCGCTGGCTGAGTGCCCGTACCGGCCAGGAATTCACCCTGCCCACCGAGGCGCAATGGGAATGGGCCTGCCGGGCCGGGACCGCCACCCCCTTCAACTTCGGTTCTGCTGATGATGACTTTTCCAAACACGCGAACTTCGCCGATGCGAAACTGCGCGAATTCGCAAGCGATCCCTACACCGTGGACAAACCACTGGCCAACCCGACGCCCTTCGACGACTGGATCCCAAAAGACATGCGGTTCAATGACGGGGCCCTCATCGCGGTGGCCTCCGGGCGCTATCTGCCAAACCCATGGGGACTCCACGACCTGCACGGCAATGTCGCGGAATGGACCCGCTCCGCCTACACCCCGCATCCGGGGACGGGGCGTGACCAGGCGCGTGAGGAACCGGATGAACGACGGGTTGCCCGCGGGGGCTCCTGGCGGGATGAGCCGGCACGGGGGACGTCAACATTCCGCCAGAACTACGAACCATGGCAACGCGTCTACAACGTCGGCTTCCGCGTGGTCTGTGAATCTGAATGGAACGCCAACGAGGTTCCTCCCGGTCAATCCAACCGGAAATCCGATCCCTGACCCACAATGAACATGCTACGAATTCTATTCCTGCTTCTCTGCGGCTTCGTAATGCTGCCCGGCCGGGCCGCGGCGGTGCACCCTGCCCACCTGCTCGACGCTCCCCTTCTCTTCGTAAAGCGCCATTCCTACTCCGGCATCCACATCTACGACACCTACTACAAATGGCCGCCGGGCGGGGGAGGCATCTACCTGCTGGAGAATCCGTCTGCACCAAAGGATCAATGGCGCATCCGGGCCATCATCGATCCCACCACTCCCGAGACCCTGGGCCTCGGTGTCTACACCGATCCCGAGCTCTCCTGGGACGCCACCCGCCTGCTCTTCAGTTTCAAGGGCAAACCTGACGGCAACACGAGCATCTATGAGATCGGCCTCGACGGCCGCAACCTCCGGCGCCTCACCAATCCCGAACCGACCTGCGCGTCTTACGAGGGATCCAAGAGTGGCCAGCATGATATTTCGCCCGCCTACCTTCCCGATGGCCGCATCGTGTTCCTCTCCACCCGTCAAAGCGGACTGGTGCCCTGCAACAACACCGGGGTGGCGGTGCTGCACGTCATGAATGCGGACGGGTCCGATCTCCATTCGATCTCGGTCAATTTCGTCAATGAATTCGATCCGGTGGTGCTGCCGGACGGACGCATCCTGTTCGGACGGTGGGAGTATGTGGACAAGAACGCGCTGACCATTCAATCCCTCTGGACCTGCCATCCCGACGGAACCCAGGAAACCGCGCTCTATGCCAACAACATGGTCTTCCCGGAAGCGGTCCTGGATGCCCGTCCGGTTCCCAATTCCTCTCTCCTGGTCGGCACCCTCGCCAAACACAACGGCACGCCCCGCGGCTCGATCGCATTCCTCGACCCCAGCAAGGGAAAGAACAACCCGGCCGCCCTCACCAATCTCGAGCATCCCGACCAACCGACCCGCGATGTCGGCGATTCCTGCGAACCGTGGCCCCTGAACGAGGAAACCGTCCTCTTCAGCGGACGCCTGCCCGGCCGGAAGCGCAATGCCATCCAGCTCTTGAACCGGACCGGGCACCGCACCACCCTGCTGGACGATCCGGACATCTGCCTTCACTCACCCATGCTGGTGAAGCCACGGCCGCTTCCGGTTTTCATTCCTTCCAGCATCGACCGCAAGGCCACCACCGGCCGATTCCTGGTGCAGGACATCTACCAGGGTCTCGATGGAGTGAAACGCGGCGAGGTCAAACGGCTGAGAGTAATCGAGGAAACTTCACGCGTTTCCTCCTCCACGATGGGAGGCAGCCCCTACAACCAGACCTTCCTGGTCAGTGCCGCCCTGGCATTCAGCGCCAAGAATTACCTCGGAACCGTGCCGGTCACGGAGGAAGGCTCCGCCTACTTCGAGGTGCCCGCCGGGCGGGCCCTCTACCTGCAGGCCCTCGACCGCGATGGCCGGCTCGTCCAGAGCATGAGGACTTTCATCCAGGCCGTGCCAGGAACCACCCGCACGTGCGTGGGCTGCCATGAGGATCGCACAAGTGCACCCCAGACCGACCCCCGGTTCCAGCAATTGCTGGCGAGTCCGCCCAGCCAGCTGAAGCCCGAATCCTGGGGCAGCGGAGCAATCGACTATCCCAGCATGGTCCAACCCATCCTCGACCGTCACTGCATCCGTTGCCATGGGGGCGCGGAGGGGCTGGAGGCCGGCCTGGACCTCACCGGCGGGTGGACCCAGCACTTCAGCATCAGCTATGAGAACCTGGTCAGCCGCCGCAGGAGTCAGTTGGTGGCCACCCTCATTGCAGGAATCGACTGCATGAATGGCACCGCCCTCTGGTCATCCCGAATCTTCCCACCCCGGACCCATGGATCGGGAGCGGCGCCGCTTGCCAGGCTCCTCATGGACGGCCACGGCGAAACCGGACTCAGCCCCCGCGAGCGCGACTTGCTGATGGCCTGGATCGACAGCAACGGACTGTATCATGGCACATGGGATTCCACCAAATCGGGTTGTGCCACCAGGGGTTGGAAGCAGACTCGCCAAGCCCTTATCGAGAACATGCGCCAAGCCGACTGCATGCGCTGTCACGGCGACAAGAAGGGAAACCCCGTCTTGTTTGAGGAGGATTGGATCAACCTGCAACAGCCTCACCTGAGCCGCATTCTGCGAGCTCCGCTGGCGCCCGGGGCCGAGGGATTCGGACTGGGACTCTGCCGCGAGCGCCACGTGAATCCGGCCCATCAACGGATTCGCCAACTGGTGAACAACTACGCCCATGCCGTGAAGCCAGTTGCCGCCTTTGCGCGCCGGGAGTTCAGCAGACCGGACCGCTCCGGAGAGCCGATGGCAAGCTTTCCATCCACTCAGAGCCAGCACTACAAATCCATGCTTGCCACCTTGCGCAAGGGGCGGGACCTCGCCCTCACCGACCCACGGGTGGACATGCCGGGAGCGAAGATCATTCCGGGCTCCAGCCGGCAGCTCATTCCGCCATCGCCACCCCCGCACTCCCCCACCCTGCGAGCGGTGGCGACTCCGCAGGGAGTTTCGCTTTCGTGGGAGCATTCTTCGAACTGGAGCGGAGTAGTCTTCGAACTGCACCGCGGCACGGAACCGGACTTCATCCCCGACGAATCGACTCACCTCGTGTCCCTGACCCGCTCGGCCTACCTCGATCCGACCCTGCGGGAGGGAACGTATCACTACGCCCTGACATGGCGTGCCATGAGCAGGCATGGAACCCCGGCCAGGACAAGCGTAACAGTCGCCCGGAGTCTCCGGACGGAAGGCCCGCGATGAAGCGATTCTCCAGGACGGCGGCTCCCCACCTGTGTCAGATCAAGTCACTGCTTGCGCTGATATCGTTGCTTCTCCCGGGAGGGTCTCTGCTCCGGGCCGAGGATGTCAGTCTTCCCGCTCGCGAGCTTTCGGCGCGCTCATCCAACATTGCGGCCGAATACGCCGCCTTCGACAACCTCACCCTCTGCGTTGGGAAGGGAGGATTCATGGAGTGGGCGATCGAGGTTCAGGGCGGGGCTTATTCCGTCCATTTCTACTACTGCTCGGGGGAACCTCGTCCCTGCCAACTGAGCATCAACGGAGAGGATCATCCTGAAGTGGCGCTTCAGGAACCCACGGGCGGATTCTTCAGCGGTGATCTTCGCTGGCAATCCCACGGTCCGTTCAATCTGGTGCGTGGCCGGAACACGATCCGGATCGCAAGTTCCGGATTCATGCCTCATCTCAGGGGACTGACAGTCTCTTCGAGCAAGATCCCACCAAAGAAGAATCTCTTTCGTGATCCAGCCGCAGAAGCTGAAGAACAGCTCACCGAGCTGAATATCGCAGGTTTGCGCAAAGCGATTACAGATCTTGGGGCCCGCTATGATTACCCCGGACATGAGGATCACCTGGCCCGGTTGACGGTGCTGGAACGCGAACTCAGGACCAGGCCGGAGGCTGCCGACGAGATCGAACAATTGAGAACTGAAGCCCTGCTTTCCGACAATCCCCTCCTGCAGTTTGACAAACTGCTCTTTGTCAAACGGCACACCTACCAGTCCAATCATTACTACACTGATTACATCAACGGGTGTAAACATTTCGGCGGGAATCTGTGCGTCCTGTCCCTGGCGGACGGAACGGTGACGGAACTTGCGCCCCGGTTGAACGGAGGAATCTTCGGACGCTGCGATCTGTCCTTCGATGGCAAGCGGGCCGTCTTTGGCTACAAACCCAGAATTGGAAAGGGATTCCGAATCTGGGAAGTGGGCCTCGATGGGAGCGGGCTTCGCCAGATCACCTTCGATCCACCCGACGAACAGTCGCGCATCAGGAAATACAGGATCGATCAGGCCTACCATCATCACACCGACGACATGCACCCATGCTACCTGCCGGACGGGGGGATCTGTTTCGTCTCCACCCGGTGCGAACGCGGCATCCTTTGTGACACTCCTGACCTGTTCACGACCACCACCCTCTACCGCATGGACGCCGATGGCCGGAACCTGGAGGTTCTTTCGAATGGTCCGCTGAGCGAGGGATCCCCCAGCGTGATGAACGATGGGCGCATCCTTTACACCCGCTGGGAATACGTGGACAAACCGGACGTGGTGATCAAATGCCTCTGGGCGATGTTTCCGGACGGAAGTGGTTCGACCGAGATTTACGGCAACAATATCACCTTTCCCGATACCCTGCTTCACGGGCGGGCCATCCCGGGAAGCAACAGCCAGTTCGTGGTGATCGGCGCGCCCCACATGCCGCTGGGAGTCGGGACCGTCATTCGTATCGATACCCGGCAGTCCGGCCGCACCCGCCCCTCGATGACCTATATCACCCCGAACGTCGATGTGCGGACCGAACACGGCTACTTTCACAAGCGCAATGGCCGCTGGCGCCGGGACTACAAGGGGCCGCTTTACACGGATCCCTATCCCCTCGACGATAAGTTCTTCCTGGTCACCTGCAACCCCGACCGCGAATTCAACGATCTCTCCGCCTACGGAATCTACCTCCTGGATGAATTCGGAAACCGGGTGCTGATCCATCGGGACTCATCGATCTCCTGCTGGCAACCGATCCGGGCCCAACCGAGGAAAACCCCTCCTGTTGCAATCTCGTCAAGAGACTCCGCCAACACTGCCGCCACTCTCATCATGTCCGACGTGTACGTGGGATTGAATGGCGTGGAACGCGGAACGATCAAATACCTCCGGGTCATGGAGACCCTGGCCCGGCCCTGGGCTGCCCGGCGATTCTGGGACGGGGACAGCAGCTACCAGCAACACGCCGTAGTCAGCATGAATGGCAGCCTCCACGCCAAGCGTATGCTCGGCATCGTCCCGGTCGAAGCGGATGGCTCCGCCCACTTCACGGTTCCACCTGATCGCAACCTCTACTTCCAGGCCCTCGACAAGGATTTCATGGAGGTGCAACGGATGCGATCATTCGTGAATCTGCGTCCGGGTGAATCGCGCTCCTGTATCGGTTGCCACAGCCCCAAAAAGTGGACTCCCAGGAACTGGCCCATGCTTGCCCTGCACCACCGGCCCCATGAATTGAGACCACAACCCGGCGACTCCGGACCTCGTCCCATTCACTATGCGGTCGATGTCCAACCGATCCTGGACCGGCACTGCGTGAGTTGCCACAACGCGGAGAAACTCGAAGGGGATCTCGATTTGAGCGGTGAACTGACCACCCTCTTCAACCGTTCCTACGAGAATCTCCTCCAGAAGGATCTCGTGCAGGTCTTTCACGAAAACGAACCGAAAACCGGGGATGCCTCACCGGTCCCACCCTACACCCTGGGTTCTCACGTGAGCAAACTGGTGCAGTTGATCCGCGAGGGACATGCGGACGTCAACCTGTCCAGATCCGAGTTCATCAGGCTGGTCACCTGGATCGATGCCAATTCCCCTTACTACGGCAGCTACTTCGGGCGACGCAACGTGAAATATCGCAACCACCCCGACTTCCGCCCCACGCCAAAGTGATGCCGGGAGCACTTTCCCACAAGAGCCTGACCGTCGCCGGGAATCTCCCTTGTCCAACCCTCTGCCACGGGAAGACCTTTACCGTCCCCCTACTGCCCCTCCGTATCGCGGACGAGCTTGTAGACGCGCAGCATTGCGGGTGGAGGCAATAATCCGGTCCGCTTCCGGTCGTAGTTGGCGGACAGGGCGTCCCACTTCAGGACATAGCGCACGTTCGGGTCGCCCGGCCCCCCGAGATCCTCCGCCCGGCGGACGCCGATCCCGGCGAACCTGAGCTCCGGCTGTTCCAGTTCCTTCGGAAGCTCGCGGGGTAGCGGCTCGATCCTCGAGGTCACGGGTTCGAGCGTCCTTTCGTCGAAGGCAACTGTCCCGCTACCGTAGTCGCGATGGCGGTAGCCGATCATCCACACCATTCCCCCGACCCGTCGGGGCGTGGAGATCCGGATCCCAATGAATGGCATGGCTCCGCGTCCCGAGAACTTCACCGGCTTGTCCCAGGTGGTGATCACCCGCCGCATCCAACTGCCCCCGGCAAAACGGGCCACGTAGAGCTGCATGTTCCCCTCTTCGTCGGACTTGTGATACGCGATCATGGGCCGATCCTGAGAATCAAAAACCAGCCTCGCCCCACCGTTGATCATTCCGCCTCCCGATGGGACCGGATCGACGATCAGCCCCCTGGTCCCAAGCACCATCGGCAGATCGACAGGCTCGCCCGCAGCGCTCTCCCAACGGACAAGATCAGGGCTGCGGGCGTAGGACAGGTTGTTATTGGTCGCGCAGTCGGGCGTGTCGCGCCAGACCCAGAAGACATGAAATCGCCTGCCGGGTCCCGCCACCGGACCGATCGGATAGGCGTTCCGTTTGCCCTGCCCCTCGAACAGCGGCCTGTCAAGAA
Organism: Akkermansiaceae bacterium UBA7890; assembly: GCA_002501065.1. Lineage (GTDB taxonomy): Bacteria > Verrucomicrobiota > Verrucomicrobiia > Verrucomicrobiales > Akkermansiaceae > Roseibacillus_B. The sequence goes on along the minus strand of DLRK01000196.1, from coordinate 151,823 downwards.
GCCGCGACCAGGTTCGCGAGCTGCGGTCATAAACGTTGTAGTAGCGCCGTCCGTTCCCGCTGCCCCCGTCCCGATAATGGAAGACCAGTCTGCCCGCCGCGTCATGCAGGAAGTGGGGATAGGTGCACCGGTTCTCATTCCGACCGGTCATGGGCAACCGCTTCAAGGTCATGACATCGCCCGGAATTTCGCTACGAAAATAGATCAATGGCACACCGTGCATGTTGCCCGACACATGCAGATCGCCGTTCCCGTCCATCCCCATCGTAACACCGTTGTGCGAATCCCATCCGACCTTCGAGTCGAGCTTGACGGTCTGCCACTGGCGCTGGCCCGGCCTGCGAACGCCCACCGTCATCCGGTGTTCCGCATCATAGTATGCCACGTACTGGCGCTGGCCATGGGTCAGCAATGAGAACCCGACCGGGAACCACGAAGGCACCGTTTCGACCTCGACACGTTCGGCCACCTGCCAGGTCGACTCGCCGGCCCCTGCGTGCCTTCCGGCCAGAACTGCGATCAACACTGTTGCACCAAGAAAGCAGGTCTTCAAGGTCATCGCGGTCCGTTTCGATCAGGGGGTCTCGGCTGCAGGAAGGCACTTGAAGGGGGTGCCCATGGGGTGCATGTCCATCCGGGGCCTGGCTTCCAGCATCTTACGGGTTTCTTCGAAGGTCTCCAGCAACCTCCGGTAATCCGGGTCATCGGTGCCGGCATAAACGGCTGCTCCACACGCCTCGGTGCCGCCGGCTTTCCTTGCAAGAGGAGCACGGAGGAATCCGTTGCGTTCAGGATGATCGAGACGGATAAAGAAACTGTCACGACCCGGAGACTTGAACACATCCTGCAGGCCCGCATGGCAGGAAACGCAGCGCCGCTTTGCGACATCGGCAAACACACCGGGCAGTCCGTCGGGCACAATCTGACGGCACCCCTTGTTTTCCCGGTAGGCTGAGTCACTGCTCCGGTAGTAGGGACTGTTGAGATCCATCCAGGCGTAGAGGCGGTGCTTCTGGTCGGGTGGGAGATCGATCCGCTTTTTCCCTTCCTGGTCCGGATGCCCGGTCGCAACGACCTGTCCGAGAAGGGACGCCTTGGCCCCCCAGCGGCCCGGTTCGATTTCGAGGATGTTGGATTCCTGGCCATTGTAGGTGGAGATCCATTGAACATACCTGTCCCGCCCTTTCCGGATCAGGTTGTCATACGAAACATTGAAAAAGTCCGTCTTGTCCCCGGTCAGTTCAAGATCGCCGGCCTGCTCTTCGTGGCTGTGGCAACTGACGCAGTGCTGATCCAGGACGGGCTGGACGAGCTGGGCATAGCTGAACCCGGAAACACCCCATTCGGGAGGGGTCAGTTCCTCCACCTGACGTGACTGGGCCACGGTGCTTTTCCTCTCCCTCCGGGGCGTCGCATTGTTGCGGTCGGCGTGACAACCGACGCAACTCTGCACCTCGCCCGGCATGAGATGCGTGAAGGTGCGCATCCGCTGTACGGCCCGGCCCTCCCCATCAATCGGCAGGAAGTAGATCGGCTCCCGGGCCGGAACGCGGAAATGAGCGGATCCGTCCTGCTCAACCTTTGCGTAACCCCAGATCTTCTTGGGCGCATAGGTGGCGCCGGCACTGACCACCGGAAACTGAAATCCAAAAGCCCGCTTGGAGGGATCGATTCCCAACGGTTTTTCCACTTCCTGCACCACCGCCAACCGCTTCACCGATCCCCGTTCGACCTTGCCGCCGAGCCCCTCGTAGACGTCCTGCATGAAGATGGTCCCCCACCCCTGTTCCTCATCCTCTGGTTCCCGGAGGCTGGAGGCCAGGAGCCTCTCCCGGCTGCGTGCTCTTACCGGCTGGGGCGCATAAAAGCCAAGCTCCCCTGATTTGCCCAGGATGCGGGCCGTGTATTGCATCCCGTAATCACGCAGTTCGATCTCGCCGGCCTTGGAAACCAGGTAGTAAGTCCCGTTGACCGGAAAGGGGTTGAGGTAGGGACCCCGCATGCCATTGCCCCGTCGCGCATCGTCAATCCGTCCAATGTCGATTTCCGGGGTGATGTTCCTGATAGCGGCCTGGGCGTTGGAACCGAGTTTCGGGTCGACGATCCCGATTGCTCCGCGACAGGGTCCGTTGTGCGAGGTCAGAACGCACAGGATCGTTCCATCGCTTCCCGGAATCTCCCGCGCATCCATGAAGGTGGCCGGGCTCAGGATCCGGTTACCGAACACCCCGGCCAGCCCCGTCCCGTCGGGGTTGATCGACCACAGGCTCTGGATCGGAATAGCCGGCCGGTCAACATACTCCCAGCGACTGTAAACGATCCGGCCGTCGGAGAAGACCACCGGGGTGAAATCATTGAGGTAATTGGCGCTGAGCCGAACCGGCCTGCTGCCGTCGGCATCGCAGCGCCACAGGATGGGAGTGGTCGTCTTCCAGCAGTAGGCGTAAGCCGGCTTGCGGTCGGAAAGAAACGCGATTCCACCGTCCGGGAGCCAGCAGGCATTGAAGTTGTTGGAGTCGTGATTGGTGATCTGTTTCAGGTTTCCGCCGTCAATTCCGATCGAGTAAACCTGGAAATGATCCTCCATGGTGCGCTTCCAGCTGAAGAGCAGGGTGCGCCCGTCGTAGTGGAGGTTGAGATCAAGGATCACGCCGTCCGGGCTGCCGAGAATCATGGTCTTGCGCACCTTTTCACCGGAGAAGTCGCAGATCCAGAGACCACCTCCCGGCCGCAGGCCTTCCTGGTGGTAGGTGTAGACGTGGGAGGGAGAAAGCTCCCTCCGCTGGCAGACAACGATCCTGGTAAAGCCGAGTTCACCGGAGTGGATCTTCCCGTAGGATTGCACTGCCTGGTTCTTCGCGCCCGCGGGGCTCGAGAAAAGAAAACCAGACAGACCGGCGACCATGAGAAATTTCACCATAACTTGTTATTCTCCCCTGTCCCCCCGGGAATTCCTTGATCCTGATCAATCTTTGCGCCCAGGGAAGGCATCCATTGAATTCGGAAAAGGGTTTGAAGCCAGGTCTGCCTCGACTTCGCAAGGCGCCCCCGCGATCCATTCATTTCCCCGCCTTTAACGCAGCTTCCTGCCCGGCGACCCGCGACCGGTACCAGAAGGTCCGCCAGTAGGCCTCATCGAGGGCATAGACGTCGATCGGATCACGGCCCAGCTCGAAGTCTTCCGGCAGAACCCCGTAGCGCTTCATTTCACGGATGTAATTCGGACTGGGTCGCTCGGGCGTCCCGCCATCCATGATGGCATAGGTGCCATTCGCCACCGCGCCTGAATCCAGCCAGAGCCTGATCAGTTTGTGTTCCCGGGGAGAGACCTTCACGTCGTAGTGACTGCCGTCGATGCGTTGCATGAGCTTGGCAGCCGAACTGCCCATCGTCCGCGGAGCCCGGTTTCCATGCGCGTTACGGCCATCGGCAATTTCCCCGAGGCGCTTCACCAGTTCGACATAGGAACTCAACACGCGTCCGCTTCCGTGGGAAGTCACGCTTCGTGCCGCATCGATGCGCAGGTTGCCATCGGATCTCTCCCGGCCGTGACACTCCACGCAGTGCCGGTCGAGAACTGGCTGAACATGGCGCCGGAAGTCGATGATCTGGGGCACGTCCGGAATCGGCTCGATCTTGCTGGGGGGCCTGCTCACTGCCAGCAGGGAGGGCTGGTTCAAACTGGGTGGCGCCATGGTTCGAGGCTCGTGGCATCCAACGCAACTCAGCACTTCGCCGGGTTGCACCGTGACGAAGCTCTGCATCTTCTTCATGGACAGGTCGTTTTCGTCGAGAGCGACAAAGAACACGCTGCGCATCGCGGGGACCTCAAAATAGGCCGATCCGTCGGGCTCCACCGGGACGGTGCCAATGATGCGCATGAGGGTGAAGGCGCCCCACAGGCTGATGCCGTCGAACCCCGGACTGACGTGGAAGGGACCAGGGAGTTGCTCAAGGACCAGGAGCTTCTTGATCTCGCCCGCCTGGACTCCCTCCATGTTGCGCCCAATCGTGACATCAGCCAGGATCATGCGGCCCGTTTCCTCGGAAGTTTCAATTCGTTTGACCGGGTTTCCTTCCCGGGCCCGCGCCCGGACTGGAACCGGCTCGTGCAGTCGCATGTCCGGTCGCACACCCGTCAAGCGGTGCAGGAGCCTGGTGTTTCCCTGTTCATCCATCAGGTGAAGCTCGCGCTCCCTGGCCACCAGGAACCGGTCAGGCGCAACCGAATAGGGATCGCGCCACCCGCCGTCACTGTGAATACGGCGCGCCGATGGCGGGTCATCCGGACCCTTGCGCGGATCAATCACGGTCACATATCCCTGGTGCTCCTTGCGGCCGTGACCCGGTGAAAAGATCGCGACCACCCTCCCCGTCCCGGGAATCGGTTTAGCATCCAGCATCGCCACCGCGCCGGGAACATTCTTGTAGTCGACCAGGTTTCCGGATTGCCGGGCAATACTCTGATTCATGCCGTAGGGGAACATGTTGCCGTAATAGGTCATCTGTCCGGTCCCATCCGGATTGACCGTCCACAGGTGGTGGTAACAGAGCTGGCTGCGCTCCACGTACTCCCACCGGGTGTAGAGAATGCGACCATCCGGCAGAACCGAAGGCGTGTTCTCCGTCACGGCGTTACTGCTGAGAGCACGGATGTTTTTTCCGCCCGGATCACAGCGGTAGAGAATGGCAACCGGGACCTTCCAGCACATCACCCAGCGATTGCAACGTGTCGAACAGAATGCGATTCCGTCGTCGGGCAGGTAGGTCGGTTCGACATCGTCATAGGGCCCATCCGTCAGTTGTTTCAAACCGCTGCCATCGATGTTGATCTCGTAGAGGTGGTAGTGCTCGGAGCCACCCTTGCGATAGGAAAACAGGACTTTGTCTCCATCGTAGTGCAACTGCGGATCCCGCACCCCCCCGGTCGGATCATCGAGCAGGGAGATCACCTTCCCGGTCCTCAGATCCAGTCGGCAGAGCCTGCCACCCTGCGGATACGCCTTCTTCCCCGGTTCCTGGCAATAGTAGCCGAAATTCGCGTAGTAGTGATTGTCGGGTCCATACGGGCGGGTGGCATAGATCACTTCCTGAACATCTTCCGGCAACACCGGAGATGCCGGGGCAGCGAGGCCCCCCCCGTGGATCAGGATTGAGAGAATGAGGACCAGAATCTCAGCGAGACGGCCGCAGGTGGAGGAATCACGCATTTCAGCATCGAATTACAGAAACGTTTACGGCCTCACTGAGCACCTTCGTGCACCCGGGTAGCGGCTTCCCTTGTGAAGTGGCCTCTTCTTTCCCGTTCTTCCCTCTCTCGTTGACTCAAGTCAAACCGCGCACTGTTAGATCTGCCTCATCGACAAACCATACCCCTGGCGCAGGTAGGTCCCACAGCTCCCACCTGACCCATGACGAACAGACCACAATTAGGGTTGATCCGCCAGGAACGCCAAACACGTCGTCGCTTTGTGAAACGCATGACCCTGGCCACGACCGGGCTTTCGGCCCTGGTGCACGCGCCGCGAAGCGCCGGTGCCGATGACCCCGGAAAACGGGCGATGCGCCTCTCCTGTTCGTCCATTAATTTCTCGTCCCTCCCTATCGAGCAGGCGGTAGCGCGCATTGCCTCGCTCGGCTTCGATGCCATCGACATCTGGAGTGCTCACGCGGGCTGTCCCCATCTGGATGACTGCCTGAATCGTCTTGGACACGAAGGACTCACGGCCCTGCTGAAGAAACATCGGCTCGATCTCTACTCCTTTTCGGTCTATGCGGGCGGGTTTGCCAAGTACGCCGGTCTGCTGGGTGGCTGTGGTGGGGGGGTGGCGGTACAGGGTTCCCGGGGAGGAAATCCCAAGGACATCCGAAACGAGATGAAGGCGTTTCTGGAAACCCTCAAACCCCTCGCTGAGCTGGCGGAGAAGAACAACTCGTTTCTGGCCATCGAAAACCACAGCCACGCCCTGCTCGACGCGCCGGATTCCTTCAAGGCATTCGTCGATCTCAATGACAATCCACGTATCGGAATCGCACTGGCCCCGTATCATCTGCAAAGCTGGAAGGCCGATGTAGCGCAGGTCATCCGGACCTGTGGCGACCAGTTGCTCTACGTGTATGGATGGCAGAAAGGCAGCTCCACCAACCAGTTGCCCGGAATCGGACCGGTCGACTTCAAACCACTCCTCGCCGCGCTCAAGGAGGTCAATTTCAAGTATCCGCTCAACCCCTTCCTGCACCACGAACCCGCTCCAGACGAGACCAGCGCAGCTCTCAGGAAATCGCGGGCTCACCTGATCAGGCTCGCCAGCCAACTCTAGAACCACCTTGAACCATGAAAGATCACGACGCCACACGCCGCACATTCCTAAAGAACACCGGACGCCTCGCCGCCACCTCGGCCCTGGCCGCAGGAGCCGCTCACGGCGGCGTCCATGCGGGAGAGCGAAACACGATCCGGCTCGCCTTGGTGGGCTGCGGCGGTCGCGGTAGCGGCGCAGTTCGCGATGCCCTTTCGACCACCGGTGGCCCGGTCAAACTGCATGCCATGGCGGATGTCTTCGAGCACCGGTTGAAGGGAAGCCTGAACAACCTGAGCGCCGCCTATGGTGACAAGGTGGAGGTGGCGCCGGAGCGTCAGTTCATCGGATTTGACGCCTACAAGAAGGCCATCGACTGCCTGTCCCCGGGCGATGTGGTGCTGCTCACCACGCACGCTGCCTTTCGGCCCCTTCACTTCGAGTACGCAGTTAGCAAGGGAATCAATGTCTTCGCGGAAAAGTCGTTTGCGACGGATGTTCCCGCCGCCCGGCGATGGCTGAAGACCGCCGAGCTTTCCGAGAAAAAAAACCTGAAGGTGGGAGTCGGGTTCATGTGGCGGCACTCCGCCGCGAGGCAGGAAGTGATCAAGCGCATTCACGACGGAGCGATCGGGGATGTCCACACTCTACGAATTTATCGCGTCCACGGACCCGTTCATTGCCCACCTCGACCCAAGGACAAGAACGAACTGGAATTTCAGATCCAGCATCCCAACAGCTTCTCCTGGCTGTCATCCGGGTTTTTCATCGACTGGCACTGCCACAACATCGACGTAGCCTGCTGGGCCAAGGGAGCCTGGCCCGTCTCGGCCCAGGGGTTCGGTGGTCGTTGTTATCCCGAGGCTGGCAACCAGTTCGATCACTACTCCGTGGAATACACCTTTGCCGACGGCGCCAAGCTTCTGGCCTTTTCACGGCACATGAAGAACTGCTGGAACACCTACACCGACTACGCCTCCGGTTCGAAGGGCTCGGCCGTCATCATGACATCGCTGAGCAGACCTCACCCCAAGATCTACAAGAGTCAGGAAATGGTTCCCGGTGAACTGACATGGCAATACAGTCAACCCGAAGTCAATCCCTACCGCGCCGAATGGCAGGTCCTCCTTGACTCCATCCGTCACGACAAGCCGCACAACGAAGCACGGCGGGCAGGCGAGGCGGGCATCGTTGCCTTGATGGGACGGATGGCGACCCACACCGGCCAATTCATCACCTGGGATCAGGCTCTGAAGTCCGAGTTCCAGTTCGTCAAGGATATCGACCACATGGACTATGGCGCGGAGGCCCCGATCCACGAAGGCCCCGGGGGCATCTATCCGGCCCCTCAGCCAGGAATCACAAAGGAGGTCTGACCCAGCCCCTCAGCGCTGCGGGGGAACTGCCAGTTGGGGAAACTGCTTCAACAGCGTCCCCGCGATGGTGTTCGGCCAGCCATCGTTAAGTTGACGGGGACCCGGAGTGGTGCGGCCTTCGCGGAAAGCACGGGCGAGATCGTCGATCAACTCCCTCACCATCTCCGGGTGCTTCTCATACAGGTTCCGTGATTCCCCCGGGTCGCTCTCCAGGTCGTAAAGCTGCAAATGCGGCAACCCCTTCTTGGCGGCCTCGGATTCGCGGGGCGCACTCCACCCGCCCGATCCGCGACAGAGCAGGAGCTTCCACCTCCCCTTGCGCACTGCAAAGTGTCCGGAGATCGAGTGGTTGATGACGATCTCGTGCAGCGACTCCGCAACACCCTCGCCGCGCAACACCGGCAGCAGGCTGACACTATCCTCGGCTGCATTGACCGGCAACTTGTGTGCGACCACCTCCGCACAGGTGGCCATGATGTCGGTGAGCGAAATAATCTGGTCACTCGTGCTACCGCCTTCCACCTTCCCCGGCCAGCGGACAATGAAGGGAACGCGATGTCCGCCCTCGTAGGCATCCGCCTTCCATCCTCGCCAATTCTGGTTCAAATGGACGCCCGCGGCATCAAGTTGCGCAAACCCCGCCTTGGGCGAAGTCCCGTTGTCGCAGGTGAAGATCAGGATCGTTTCATCCGTCTGCTCCGACTCGTCGAGCGCCTTCAGCAACTGGCCAACCACGGCATCGGTCTGGACCAGGAAATCGGCATACTCGCTGATCCCGGTCCGGCCGCGGAACTCTTCGTGAGGCGCGATGGGGGTGTGGGGTGAAGGCATCGGAAAGTAGAGAAAGAACGGCTCCTTCTTCCCGGCTTGGTCGCGAATATGGGCCGCGCACCGCCTGCCATACTCCGCCAGAACCGCCCGGAAATCCCAGTTCTCGACCGCGGGCCCGGCCGATACTCCAACCATCGCTCCGCCTTTCATCTTCGCGGTGATCTCACCCTGCAGCCTGTCATTCTCGCGCCAGGCGTAGGGGGGCCAGTTGGGAACATCATCGCCGAAGTAATAGTCGAAGCCGTGGTCATTGGGTCCGCCCTTGATGGGCTGCGTGAAGTCGATCTCGGCCAGTTTCCGGGTCGTCCCGCCGCCTTTCTTCGGCCAGTGCCAACCGAGGTGCCACTTACCGATCATGGCGGTGGCGTAACCCTCCATCCGCAGCATCTCCGGCAGGGTCAGCCGCGCGTCCCCGATCAGCGGACGCTCCCACTGCCCCACGATTCCGCGCTTGAGCCGCGAGCGCCAGTTGTAGCGACCGGTCAGCACCCCGTAACGGGTGGGGGAACACACCGCGGAGGTCGAATGAGCATCTGTGAAGCTCATCCCCTCCTCCGCCAGACGGTCGATGGCCGGCGTCCTGAGCCCCAGCTTCTCGTTGAAGGCCGACACCGAGTCGATGCCCATGTCGTCCGCGAGAATGAGGATGATATTCGGTTTGGAGCGTTCCACCTTCGCGACCGAAAAGCCAGCGAGAGCCGAAAGCAGCACCACCAACAGGACCGCGATCGTGACGCCTTGGAGTGAACGATATTGGATCGGCATGGATTTGTCTCTCCTTCCGACCAAATCGTGATCACGAGAGCCTGTTTGTAAAGGAGTTGTGTCGCTCGATGAGGCGACTCCGTTTCAGAGGCCGCCCATTCCGGGGCCATCCCCCATCGTCCGGGTCATTGACCCGGCTTGCCGGATCGCTATGCTCGCGGCATGAGAACGAGCCTTGCTTCCGGGCGGTCACTTGGGATCTGCAACGCGTGGATAACACCGCCTCACTCGTCAAGGAACGTGCTGTTCGCAGCCCTCCTGCTGCTCCCGTGCCCGTGGATCGCAGCGGAAGAGAGCGCGTCCTGGCCGCAGTTCCGTGGTCCCAATGCTTCCGGAGTCGCCCATGATTCCAAGCCGCCCCTGAAGATCGGCCCTGCCTCGCATGTTTTGTGGAAGAAGGAGGTGCCGAGATCGCCCTCCTCTCCCTGTGTCTGGGGTGACCGGATCTTTCTCACCACCTTTGCCGAAGGCGAACTCAGGACCTGCTGCTACGACCGGGCCAGGGGAGACCTGCTCTGGACCAGGGGGATCAAGCCCGAGAAACTGGAAGTCTATCATCGAAGCGAAGGAAGCCCCGCCGCCCCCACTCCGGCCACCGACGGAACGCATGTGGTGAGTTACTTCGGTTCCACCGGTCTCGTCTGCTACGACTTCGACGGCCGGGAACTGTGGCGCCATCCGATGACCATCACCCGCAGTGCCGGCGACTTCGGATCCGGCTCCTCGCCCATCATCACCGGAAATCTCGTCATCCTGAATCGCGACCAGCTCATCGACGCCAAGCTCCTGGCCCTGGATGTAAGAACCGGAAAAAAGGTGTGGGTAACGCCTCGTCCCGATGGATACGGCAGTTTCGGCACGCCCATCATCTGGAACAACGCCGGGCACCATCAGGTCGTGATTCCCGGATCGGTGCGTCTCAAAGGCTACGACCTGAAGACGGGCAAAGAGCGATGGATGGTCGATGGCCTCGCGGCCTTTGCCTGCACCACCCCGGTCGTCGGTCACAAGCGACTCTTCTTCGTGGCCTGGTCCTACGGTGCCAGCGACAGCCCCTGGCCCTCCTGGCCGGAGTTCCGGAAGCAGCACGACAGCAACATGGACGGCGAAATCTCCATGGACGAGTTCAAGGGGCAGGCCCTTGATTTCTACCAGGGCCTGGATCTCGACAAGGACGGCAGGATCACGGGCGCGGACTGGGTCAAGGTGAAGAGGCGTTCCGCCGAAGGTGAGAACATGGCCATCGCGGTTGAACCGGGAGGCCAGGGTGACATCACGAAGACACACGTGAACTGGAAGTTCACCAAAGGACTGCCCTACGTATCATCACCGCTCCTGTATGACGGCCGGCTCTATTTCGTTCGCGACGGTGGCCTCCTGTCCTGCCTCGATGCCGAGACGGGTGAACCACACTACAGTCGAAAGCGCATCGGTGGGGGTGGCAAGTACTACACCTCTCCGGTGGCGGCGGATGGAAGAATCTATCTGGCCTCAACGAACGGCGATCTCACCGTGGTGAAGGCGGGCGGGAAGGAGCCCGAAATCCTGCACCGGACTGCATTTGAGGAACGTATCGACGCCACGCCTGCCCTGGTCGGCAACCGGATCTACCTGCGCACCGAGAGCACGCTCTACGCCTTTGAGTAGGGCTCTGGATACGAATTGCTGAACGGGCGCATTCCGGCAGAGGGACAGAAGAACAGAACACTGGGGAAGGGTTCGCCGGTCTCAATTCCACCCGGGTCAAAGGAAGCACATCACGTGTTCAGGCATCACCGAAGCCCCCGGATCGCAAATTGATCCAGGTCATAGCTTAGGCATTCCAAAGGTCGACCCCTGGTGATCCCGGCCATTACGCAACGTAGACTCAATTCTCCGAGGCGGTTGCGCACCGACGACCTGGTGACCCCGGCGTCCCGCAGCGGCTGGAGCGTCTGCAGTTCATGAAAGTCTCGATCGAACTCTTACTGGTCTGCCTGGCCGTGGGACAATGCCCCGGAGCCGAAAAGAAGATGCAATCACCCTTCGCTCGCCAGGTGGCCGAGCAGGTGACGAAACTTGACTCAGACTCGCCACGGACCCGCGCCGGAGCGGCGGAAGGGTTGGGATTCCTGCGGGCCTATGAAGCCGAGGAACCCCTGATCTCGGGCCTGCTTGATCGATCGGTACTGGTTCGACGGGAGGCTGCGATGGCGCTGGCATGGTGCGGGAGCCGGAAGGCCATCCCCCCACTTCTTCTCGCCCTGCAGGATGAGGATTGGGTCACCCGGCAGTCGGCCCATGTGGCCCTGAACAATCTGTCCGGAATGGAATTCCCACTGAATGCCCTGGCCCCGGTGGAAGAACGCGAAGCGCAGGTCAACCTGTGGCGACACTGGTGGGCCGGAGTGCCCGCCGACCGACCGCCAGCGGATGTCCTGAAGTTGCTCGAAGACTCGAACCCCCCAACCAGCACGTGGACGATCACGGCCTCCTCAACCTACCGTGGACCGGCCCGGCTGCTGGGTGACGGATTGATCGGTCCCGATTACTGGCAGACCAAGAATGTTCCTCTGCCACAGTGGTGCACCGTTGATCTGGGGCGGGTCGAGCAGGTCGCAAATCTTGTCATTCACCAATACGGCCCGCAGTTCGTGATGACCGACTACGAAGTGGCCACCAGCCTCGATAATCGAAGTTTCAACCGCGTTGAACGCAGGAAGGGCGAATCGCCCGTCAAGTTGACCATCGACTTCCCCCCCCACCAGGCTCGCTATATCCGCATCACCTCCTTCGGTTCGAAGAATTCGACCTATCCCACCACCTTTTTCGAGATCGAAGTCAACGGCCAACCCAATGCGGGAAATGAAATCGCCTCGGCCGCCGCATGGCGATGGGAGCGGGGCCTGCGGGCGCTGGGAGCATTGGGCGGGCGGGGGGCCAGCAAAGCGGTCATTGAATGTCTGAACCGGGCACCTGCCAAACCCCACGGACCAATGATGCAGGCCGGAATCCGCGCCCTGGGGCGGTTGCGGGAAGAAGTCGGATTCCAGTTCCTGATCCAGCTTCTGGATGACACGCAGTGGGCCCGGCACGCCGCGGAGGCCCTGGGGGATTTTGGGGATCACCGGGCTGTGCCCGCCCTTCTCGCCGCCTATCCCCGCTACGCCAAGAAACCGGACGGCCGTAATCCGGCACGAGTCCCGCAAGACGACAGAATGGGGTTTCCGAGTGAGGATCGAATGTTGGAAACCCCTTACGCCATCGCCTACGCACTCTGTCGGTTGCCCCTGGATGCCCCCCGGGACCTTATGGCACTCCGCCGGATCGTCCCACAGCTGATGGCCAATCTGCCGGGCGACCACGACACCTTCATGCTCTACGAGCCGGAAGTCGGGCATCTGCTGACGCGTTACCTGATGAAAAAATCGGGGCTCCGGCAGGAAGCGTGCGAGCATGCCATGCAGCGACTGGGCCAGGTCCGGCGGGTGGCGGGATCGAACGAGACCGTGGATTGGCCTATCTTCAAGGATTCCCGGATGGCGAGCTGGCTGCCGGCGGTTTGCATCGAGAAGGAGGATCTACCCCGGCTCCTGGAGCTCCTGCAGCACGGAGAAGGCTGGGTGCGGATCAATGCCGCCAAGACGCTGGCCTGGCTCGGCGACCAGCGTGCCATCGATCCGATCGCCAGGCTTCTGTCCGAAGCAAAGGCCGAAGCGGACTATGGCTACAATTCCACATTCAAGAACGAAGAATACGACGATCCGGCGCCCCGATGGCGCGAAGGACTGATCCGGGCGCTCGGATTGCTCGATGCGCACGGCCACACCGACCTGCTTGTCCGCATTCTCAACGATGAGCAATCCGTCCTGGAGATTCGTCATGCCGCTGCGGAGGCGTTGGGCGACCTGGGCAACGAAGCAGCTCTGACTGCTCTACGCAAAGCAGCGACTCATCATTCCTTTCACAGTGTGCGGCACATTTCGAGGGACGCTCTTCGCATTCACGGCGTTGAACTGCCCCCGGGCGAGAAGCTAAAACCTGAACCCTCTCCCCCACCCGGATCCACAGGCAATCCCGATTCTGAAGCCAGCACCTTAGATGGAGTGGTGTTCATCAAGGGCAGCAACAACATTCCCAATACCATTGGCACGGTCGAGCAGGCGGACCGTTGGAGGCAGACCTATGTCGTAACCGACTCGGGTCCGGTTTACCGGCCAGGACGAAATCTCCATGTTCTGCGACCCGCCCGGCCGGACGGTGAAGTGGTCCCCCTGACCAGTTTTGATGGCGGTTACGTAGGCGACCTTGAACTTTCGTGGGATGCCTCGCACGCGATCTTCGCCCACCGCGGTGAAGACGATCCATGGTGGCACCTCTTTCGGATCAATCTCGATGGATCGGGATTGGAACAACTGACGGAGGGCCCCTACCACGATGTGGGGCCGGTTTACCTGCCGGACGGTCACATCGCCTTCGCCACCACCCGCAGTGGAATCCGTGACGAATACCATGGCTACCCGTGCACCGCCTTGTGGGTTATGGATGCCGACGGCGGCAACATGCGCCCGATCGCCACCAATATCGGACGCGACAACGAACCCGCGATCCTGCCCGACGGTCGGATCGTCTTCAGCCGTTTGGATGTATTTTATTCGAGGAACAAGACCGAACTGACCCTGCATGCGGTCCGGCCGGACGGCACGAAGGACGTCGTCCTCTATGGTCCGGAGCGGCGGGCTTACTGGCGGAACCTGGACCACGGTCCGCGCACCCCGGCCGATGGACAGGAAGCGCCGCTGACTCACCGTGTCCTGCGCATGACCCAACCCCAGCCCATGCCCGATTCCCGGAATATCATCACCGTCACCCAGGGTGGGCTCACTCTGATTGGACCTCGGCGAGATAGTGAGACCATCATTTCGCCCGACAACGCAACGCGCTCCTACACCACCCCATATCCGCTTCCTGACGGCCGGGTGCTCTGCGCTTCGACTCTCAAAACACCCCACCGCAGGGAAGTTGACCTGGGGTTGTATGTATTCGATCCCTCTTCAAGGACACTCACCCTCCTCTATAACGACCCGGCGGCCGCGGAGTTCGAAGCCCGTCCGATCCTTCCCCGGCGCCGTCCGCCCGTCCTGCCCGCCAGCACCCTGCCACGCGCCTACAGCGGACGCTTTCTCTGTGCTTCCGTATTCACTACCAGGGAAAAGAAAGTGACCCAGCGGGGCAAACTTGTTCGCCTGATCGAAGGCGTGCCGGTGGTGGGACGGCACAGTACTCATACCAACACCGGACCGGTCTGGACGAACCACGGGGGGACACACGCTCGCGTTCTGGGAACCGCTCCGCTTCTTCCGGATGGCTCCTTCTACATCGAGGCACCGGCGGACCGGCTTGTTCACTTTCAGGTCCTCGACAGCGACCGGCGGGTGGTCGGCAACCAGCTCACCTGGATCTACACGCGGCCAGGTGAGATGAAGTCCTGCGTCGGTTGTCACGAAGACCCTCACGCCACCACGCAAGACCGACTTCCCCTCGCGGCAGGCATCCCGCCCCTCAAGTTCCTTCCCCACGGCGATGAGTTTCGCTACCGGGCCAAGGCCTGGTTCAAGGGACACCTGCCACCTGAAATCGAGGAACGCACCCGTACCGTCCGGGCCGTCAATCTGCTGGGGAGGTGAAAGGCCATCCTGCCCCTCCGGTCAACCGGAGGTTGGGGACAGCGGAATTGTAGAGCAGTTTCCAGGAAGTGATTGACTTGGGTCCAGAGCTTCCGGGCTCAATCCCTCATTAATGTGTGGCAGATCAGGGTGAATCGTTCCACACGCGCCGGAACTGTTCCAAGCGTGAAGCGGCTTAGGGGCTTGGCATTGCCCGGATGCAACTCACGAAGCCAGCAAGAGAAGGGCTATCGTCGAGGAAGAGAAGGGCCTCACCACTCACCGCCGCGTCTATGCGGGCGGCGATGCCGTGACGGGGACTACCACCGTGATCCTGGCCGCCGTCGCCGGCGCCGGGAAGAGAGTCGCGGCCGCGATTCACGAGGACCTGTCCGAAGCAGACGAAAGATCCTGGGATGACTTTCTGGACTGGTGCCGGCGGGATGAGCATACCCAGCACGAGTAAGAATGCCGGCGAGTGACCGGAAAAAGACATTCATGGCGCACTCGGGTAGCGTCATGAACTGCCCGGCGACGTGGGTTGACGAATCGAAATGTGTGCCCCGGGCGATCGTGATTTGATGTGATTTCCATCCCCCAGCGACCGCGCCTGGGACCGGGACGGGAGCCCCGTGGTTTCAGGAAGATGGGACGCTTTCGCGGGACTGTTCCGGATTTGCACTCCGTATCCCTCGATGCTGTCCGAATCGGAGATTTTCACGTCTTTTGATTTGAATCAATGCGGTCATGGATTTCTCCAGCGTTTAGATTCATTGAATGAAATCGACTCTCACTGTCTTCCCGAGCAAGAACCTTCGTGGGATGTCCGCCACCGTGCTGGGCTGTGCCCTTGGGTTGTCACTATGCCTGTCCCCCCACGCACAGGCTGATTCCAGTCCGCTGGAGGCGGCCAGGGCTGCCGCGGAGAAGGCGCGTCAGGAGCAGGCGGCCGCGGAAAAGGCCGTTGCAGAAGTCAAGGCCCGGGCGGAGGCCCAGGCAGCCGAGAAAGCCGCTGCAGAGAAGGCCCTGGTCGAAAAGACCGCAGCAGCCAGCAAGGCCACCGAAGCATTGCGGGCCCAGGAGACCTTCGCTGCCGACAAGGCCGTGAGGAGCACCAAAGCGGCCCTCGCCAAAGCCAGGAAAGCGGCGAAGGAAGCGACCGATGCCGACAAGGAGGCCCGGGAGCGCGACGTGACCAGTGCCAGGGAGACTGTCCTGCGCGCCACCGAGCGGGCCGCCCAGGCCAAGGCGGCGGTCATCGGCGGACTGAAGCCACTGGCGGCCAGCGCCTGGAACTACGAGAAGGCCCGCCATCTGCTGTTCCGTGCCGGTTTCGGAGGTTCGCCCGAGGAAGTCTCCCGATTACACAGGATGGGTCTCTTTGCGGCCGTGGACTACCTGGTCGACTACCACCTCCAGCCTGAAACGGCCGGTTGGTTCGATGCTTTTCCCCACCGGCGAACCGCCCCTTACGAGCACCATCTCAACGCGGCCCAAAAGGCGGAATTGAATCAATCCCGCGTCTCGTTCCGCCAGAATCAACATCATCGACTACGCCGGGCGTGGTTGCGGCGCATGGCCGAGACGAAGCGACCCTTGCAGGAGAAACTGGCCCTCTTCTGGCACGGCCATTTTGCCTGCAGCTTCCTGGCGGGCGAGGATTCCTATGCCATGTGGCGGCAGAACGAGATGTTTCGCCACCGGGCTTCGGAGAACTTCGGCGCCCTTCTGAACGGCATCGCCCACGATCCGGCCATGATCCGCTATCTGGACAACCACGTGAATTTCAAGGGATCGGGCAACGAGAATCTCGGACGGGAAATCCTGGAACTCTTTTCCATGGGCGAGGGCCAGGGCTACACCGAGAAGGATCTGGCGGAAGCGGCGCGGGCGCTGACCGGATACAACTTCGAGTATCACAACGGCCAGTTCAAATTTGTGGCCAGCCGCCACGATACCGGGGAGAAGACCCTCTTCGGCCAGAAGGGAAACTTTGGAGGCGACGAACTGGTGAGTCTGATCCTGCAGCAACCGGCCACCTCCCGCTACATCACCGGCAAGCTCTTCCGCTTCTTTGTCCACGACAATCCCGACAAGGGAGCCGTTGAGCAGATGGCCCACGTGCTGCGAAGCCACCAGTATGAGATGAAACCCATGCTGCGCAATCTGTTCCGATCCGAAGAGTTTTTCAGCGAACGATCGATGGGCACCCACATCAAGAGCCCGGTGGAGTTGATGATCAGCGCCATCCGCACCCTCAAATTGACCAACGTCGACTTCGCGTCCATCGACGGAACCGTCAGCAATCTGGGACAGCGGCTCCTCGAACCGCCCAATGTCGCCGGCTGGGAGGGAGGCCGCGCCTGGGTTGATGCCAGCTCGCTGCTGCAGCGATACAACGTCATGGCCAAGCTGGTCGCTCCAGTCGATCTCGTTGCCTGGTTACAGGAGAGTGGAAACGCTGATCCCGCCGTCGTGGTGGATTCGCTCGCCCGGGCCCTGCTCTGTGTTCCCCTCAGCAAACCAAAACGCCAGGAATTGATCGCCTATCTGGGGCCCCTGCCTCCACCGGAGCAGTGGGCCGGAAAGCGCAACGAGATCAACACCCGTCTCCGGGCCGTGCTGGTCGCCCTGGTCAGCCTGCCGGAATACCAACTGGCTCGGAACGCACCGATCCGCTTCCAGCCCAGCTCCGAACTTGCCGTCATCACCCGCCAATAAGAACCAACCACCAACCAGAACATTTCCCATGTCCCACCAGCCCATCGCCACCCGTCGCGACTTCCTCAACCGGGGCCTCGGTTTGATCGGAGCGAGCGCCGTCCTGCCTGATTTCCTGATTCAATCCGCGCAGGCCGAGCCATCCGCTCAAAGCGCTCCCCAGATTCTTGTTGTCATCGAAATGAGCGGTGGCAACGACACCCTCAGCACCCTGATTCCATACGGCAACAAGGCCTACGTGGAGGGGCGCAAGACCACTCGCATCCCGGAAAACGAGATCATCAAGCTCGACGCCGAGTTGGGTTTCCATCCCCGCCTGAAAGGATTCAAGGAGCTCCTGGACGAAGGGCAATTGGGCATCCTGCCGGGAGTCGGGTATCCCCATCCGAACTACAGCCATTTCAGTTCCATGGACATCTGGCACATGGCCGACGAGCGGGGCCGCTGCCCGGACGTCCCGCACGGTTGGATCGGGCGGGCCATCGAGGGAGGATTCGCCGAGAAGTCCGAACCCATTCTGTCCGTGGCAGTCGGAGCCGACAAGAGCCCCCCGGCCCTCAAGGGTCCGCGCCACTCCGGCATCACCTTCCGGCGGCCGGAATCGTTTCTCTACACGGGTGCTCAGAACGACCCGGCCCGCAAGGCCCTCTACCAGAAACTGCACAAGCAGCCGGTCGCCCAGCCGGAGGGGAATATCGACTTTCTCAGCCACACCGCCGTGGCAGCCAATGCGAGCAGCGAAGAGATCCGCCGTCTGGCCAGTGCCTACAAGCCCAAGGTCGAATATCCCAAGAGCGGCCTGGCGAACAACTTGCGCTCCATCGCCGGCCTGATCAACGGCGGGCTCGACACACGCATCTATTACACGCTCCAGGGGGGCTACGACACCCACAGCAACCAGCGCAAAGCGCACGACAGGCTGTTGGGCGATCTGAACGACGCCATCTTCGCCTTTCAAAAGGACCTGGCGCAGCAGGGGCAGGACGAGCGGGTCCTGACGTTTTCGTTCAGCGAGTTCAGCCGCAACATTGTGGAGAACGGCAGCAACGGAACCGACCACGGCCATGCCGGGGCGATGTTCTTCTTCGGGCCCAGGGTCAAACCCGGCCTCCAGGCGGCCTATCCCAGCCTGGAGGACGTCTACAAGGTTCGCAACGGGGCTCTCAAGCACAACATGGACTTCCGGGCCGTCTATTCCACGGTGCTGAAGAAGTGGCTCCACATCCCGAGCGAACCAATCCTGGGATCGTTCCCGGACCTGGACATCCTCACCTGAACCTGAATGCTGCCGCTTGAGGCCGCATTGCGGCCCGTGGTTGGTTCACGACCGGGAGGTTCCGACTCTCGGAGGAGCTACATCGGGGTAACCGCACCTCCTGATGGAGCTATTTCCCGAGCGCCTCCAGTTCTTCGTTGGTATAGGGCAGTTTGCGATCCTTGATCTCGTTGCGGACCTTTCCAATAGTGGAGGCCTTGATGGGCGCTTTCCATCCGTTCCATGTGAGGCCGATATAGTTGATCAGGTCGGCAAGCTGCCGGTCGTCGTAGGCCGCTTCCAGCGGGAGCATTATCCCCTCGCCGTACACCTTATCGCCAATGGGACCCGTTTCCCCTTTCAGCACGATCCGGGCGATCGCATCAACCCGGCGTTTCGTGAACCAGCGGTCATTCCGCAGGGGTGGGGCCAGGAACTTCCCCGCTTCCACAACGCCCTTGCCGTCTTTGCCGTGGCAGACGATGCAGAGGGTTTCGTAGATCTTGAGACCGGACTTGGCCGAGGCGCTGAGCGCTGACCTTTTCACCCGCTCTTCATCCTGCCTGAGAAAACGTGCGATCAGGGGATGCTTCGGGTTCCTGGCCGCGACAGCCCGCCGCTTCTCTTCGTAGGAGGGATCAATCGCTGGATCCAGACTCAGTATGAGCTGCATGGCGGTATCCGGTGAGGCGGTGTCCTCCATCGCCAGGACCTGCTTCTCTATCGACTTGTTGCCATCAGCCATGAAGCGCTCCGCGAGGTGGATTCCTGACAGTCGCACGCGCTCCTCCCTGTCCTTCAACGCTCCGGACACGATCTCCACATCCAGTTTCCCCAGGCCCTCCAGCGTCCACAGGGCCACCAGCCGGGTGTTGATCGAGGGTGAACTGGATGCCAGCTGCTTCAGCTCATCAACCACGGAAGAATCCTGATTATAGACGATCAGTTTCTGGGCCGTGTCGCGGATCCAGCCGTTGCCGCTCGACAGATACTTGACCAGTTCCCTGCTCGACAGATTCTTCATCTTCGGCACCGGCGGGGGCTTCCTGTCATCAGGCACGAGGCGGTAGATGCGGCCATGACGGAACACCTTCAGCATCCCCCATTCCTTCACGCGCTTGTAACGCTTCACCCAGATGTGGTCGCCCTGGTGGGGAAACCAGGTCTTTTCCTGGATGATTCCACGATACATGTCGGAAAAGTAGAAACATCCATCCGGCCCGGACTCCGCCCATACCGGCCGGAAAAAAGCGTCAGTGCCGCGGATGAACTCGCCGTCAGGAAAGGTATTGTGCGCAACACGCTTTCCGTTCTCGTTCTTGATCGTACTCATGCGGATCAAGCGCCCGACCGGTTCCGGAGTCGCCACGCACCCATACCACTGGGGGGTCAGGTCACTGCGCAGAACCGTTTGCCCGCAGGTTGCGGAAAAGATGGTCAGAATCCTGTCATTCTTGAAATCATAGTTGCCGGAGGATTGATCCTCGACCCGGCAGATCGCAAGCGGGATATCGTACCCGGGCGCATGCTCGTCACCCTTCGACAGGGGCAGGATCGGGTAGCCGCCCGGAAACTGGAAGGAGTGCGCGGGGTTTCCTCCTCCCGCCCAGGAACAGTAGATCCGGCCGTCATCATCACGCGCAATTCCCCACTGCGTGATTCTCCCCTTGGAATGGGATTCCGCGGTGAGCTTTCCGCCCGCGTACTTGAGGCGCATGTCACTGTTGTAAATGTAATTATCCAGGTTCCAGATCAAACCGGAGAGCTGGTGCTCGATGTTCCCCCCCTGTCGGCGCCCCTGGAACGCCACTTCACGACCGTCAGAGACACCATCACCATCACGGTCGAAATAGGCATAGATCGAGGTTTCCTCTGAAAGAAGGACCAGGACCCGGTCCTTCAGGGGCAGAATCGATCTTGGCAGACAGATCTTGTCGATGAATACGGTGCGAACGTCCATCCTGCCGTCGCCATCGGTGTCCACCAATTTGACGACCCGGCAAATCTTATCAAGCTGACCCTGCCCCCGCTCGTCCTGCATGTAGGTCAGCCATTCACAGACATAGATCGCACCGTCTTCGTCGAAGGCAAAGCTGACGGGCTCCTGCACCATCGGCTCACTGGCAACGCACTCGAGGTGATAGCCTTTGGGAACCTCGATGGTCTTGATTGCCTCGGCAGGAGGCAGTGGTTTGAAGTACTGATCCTTCACCTTGTACTGCTGATCATGAGGCAGTCTGCTCGCCTGGGAAAAGGCGGCATCACTGAGCAGACAGAACAGACTCACACACACGGTGGTTAGCGGCAACTTGGTCATGGACTTGATCATTGGTGGTTCCTTGTAGCTGGTTTCTGAGCAATGCACGACGGATGACAGGATCGCAAGATTCTCAACGTCACCTCTCTGAACGAGTTTTCAGACGACATCACTCCGCACATCAATGCCGCAATACGATCCGAGCTGATCTCGAATCTGCTCGATCTGATCTCGAATTGACCCAGATCAATCGCTTCCGCTATTCGAACCTAAACATGTGATCCCCGGCATCACGGGACACAACCTTACGGATATGAGTGAGACACCATCACGTCACCTCGGCAGTTTCGCCCGATCGAGTGCACTCGGTTGCCTTTTGCACTGCACTCTGACAGCAGTCGTCGCTGGCACGGAATCCCCCGCCCCGGCCGATCTCCGTCCTGCACTCCAGCGGGAGATCGAGGCCGACTGGATCAATCGCGACACGCGCTTTGCTGCGACCCGGGGGGAAGTGACGACGAATTTCTCACTGGCCCACACCCGTGAGGTGGCAAACCGGGCCAGGGACCTCGCCGCCCGCCTTCGCCCAACCGCCGGGGCTGCACGACTCGATCCTCTTGAGGCCGACCTGACGAAAATCGAACAACGCCTGGCCGGATTCGAAGGGGGCAATGCCCCGCCGACCGGTGACCGCCGGAAGATCCATTTCGCGGCCCGTGCCCTGGCCCGCAGGATCGCCTTCTGCAATCCGCTGCTCGACATCGAGCAACTGCTCTTCCTCAAGCGGCATGACTCGGTCGGCGTGTATCACATGTGCGACCAGTACTACGGCTGCAATGCCCGACCGGGCGGCGGTCTCTTCGTCTTGTCGAACCCCTTTGGCCAGAACCCGGAACTGACCAATTTACTGGCCGATTCCGTGGTTCAAAACGGACGGTTGAAAGGCCGGAAACTCGACTCGGGAACCTTTCTCTCTCCCGAACTGTCGTTTGATGGCAAGACGATCCTCTTCGCCTACAGCGAAGCCGGGGCCTGGAGTAAATACCGGGGGAAAGAAGCCTATGAGTGGAAACCCGAATACAGCTACCACCTTTTCAAATGCAATGCCGACGGCACCGGCCTGGTGCAACTGACGGACGGACCTCTGGATGACTTCGATCCGTGCTTCCTGCCCAACGGGCGGATCGCGTTCATCTCGGAACGGCGCGGCGGTTACCTGCGTTGCGGACGGCACTGCCCGGTCTACACCCTCCATTCCATGGAGCCGGACGGCAGTGATATCATCCGCTTGAGTTACCATGAAACCCATGAATGGCATCCCAGCGTCACCAACGACGGCCTGATCGTCTACACGCGCTGGGATTACATTGATCGCGATACCAACATCGCCCATCATCTCTGGACCTGTTACCCCGATGGCCGTGATCCCCGCTCACTGCATGGCAATTACCCGCAACGCCGGGAGAACCGTCCATGGATGGAAATGAGCATTCGCGCCATTCCCGGTTCGCACAAGTTCGTGGCCTCCACGGGTGCCCACCACGGTCATGCCTTCGGTTCGCTCATCATGATCGACCTGCAGGTCGAAGACGACAATGCCATGTCACAGATCACACGTCTGACGCCCGACACGCCCTTTCCCGAAGCCGAAGGCGGCAGAAACAACATCCGGCGGAGTCAGGCCTATGGAACACCCTGGCCGTTGAGCGAAGACGACTACCTGTGTGTCTACGATTCCGATATCAGGAACCGGGCCATCTACTGGATCGACCGGTTCGGCAACCGGGAGTTGATCTATCGCGATCCTGCAATCCCCTGCCTGAGCCCGATCCCCCTGCGTCCCCGGTTCAAGCCGCCGGTGATTCCTGATCGAACCATCCAGACCGCTGCGGCCCGGCAAGCGGCTGATGTAGAACACCCCGCGACGGTTGCCGTGATGGACGTCTACGACAGCGATTTCCAATGGCCGAAGGGAACAAGAATCGACGCCCTGCGGGTGATGCAGATCCTGCCCAAGACGACCGCGCCTCCCAACCAGCCGCGGATCGGCGTTGCCAATCAAACCAACGCGCGGGCGGTCCTGGGCACGGTGCCGGTGGAAGAGGACGGCAGCGCCTACTTCGAAGTCCCTCCGGGCCGGGAGATCTACTTTCAGACCTTGGACGAGCGGGGGCTGGCAGTGCAGTCGATGCGCAGCGGCACCTACGTGCACCCCGGTGAAAACCTGACCTGTATCGGATGCCACGAACAGAAACGGCGTCCGCCAATACTTTCGAATAATACTCCGCTGGCCCTGCGCCGGGCCCCTTCAAAGATCCGACCCGATGTCGACGGCTCCAACCCGTTCAACTATGTGCGCCTCGTCCAACCGGTGCTGGATCGCCATTGCGTCGGGTGCCATCAGGAGAAGAAGGCACTCGATCTGACCGGAGTGATCGAAGGCCCCAACGGCTGGACCCGCTCTTACAACAACCTGGCAGGGAAATATGGTTTCTACTTTCACGTCAGCAATGGCTCGATCAATGCAGGGATTCACGGTGGCAGCCGCACCACGGTCGGCCGGTTCGGCGCCCGGGCTTCCAGATTGCTCGAATACCTGGATGAAGATCACCACGGCGTGAAACTGCCGGAAGAAGACTTCCATCGCCTCACCTTGTGGCTGGATTCCAACTCCGAGTTTTACGGTGCCTATGAAAACACTCCCGCCCAGTCCCGGGGGCAGGTGGTCAGGCCTTCGCTGGATTAGGGATTGCCCTGACTTGATTCTTTCCCTCAACAGGGACCACGAGCCGGTCTGGAGGTGGAGTTCAGGAACTTGATGCCATGTCGCAATCCAAACGCAGAGAGTTAATCCATTGACACAGATCAAGGAGACCGCAACTTCGATTCTTCCCAAAGTCCAGGGTCAGGCCACCTGCGAAAGACGCGGGCCTGGATTCCAGTTTGATCACCATGTGTCCGAAGACCCGGATGGTAGTTTCCCATGTGTCTACAGCCCGAAAAGCCAGGCTGGGGATCGAGTATTGCCACAGGCTTGCCCTCTTTCTCCTGGTGATGTTCCTGGGGGACCCCACCCTCCGCGGCAATACCGTCGCATTGTTCGTCTCTCCCGCCGGGAACGACATCCATGATGGCTCCTTCGAAAAACCTTTTCGCACCCTGGAAAGAGCCCGGGATACAATCCGTGCCCGGCGGAAGGATCCGGGCCTCTCAGATCCCGTGACGGTCTATCTGCGCCAGGGCACCTTTCGGCTTTCCCGTGCCTTTGAATTGACCAGACAGGATAGTGGCCGGGAGGATGCACCCGTCATTTTTCGACCGTGGAACAACGAGTTGGTAATCGTCAGCGGTGCCAAACAGGTGAGTGGATTCGAACCAGCCCGCGACGATCAATTGCCCGCCCGAATACCGGACCCGGCCCGGCAACACGTCCGGATTGCAGATCTCAGGAAGGAAGGCCTGACGAATCTCGGACATGCGGTGAGGATCGGGCGTCGCCCAGAGCTCTTCTTCAACAACCGGGCCATGAGCCTGGCGCGCTGGCCCAATGAGGGATTCGCCAGAGTTCAGGAGGTCACCGGTGGGCAACCATTCACAACACATGGCCTCAAGGGAGATCGATCGGGCCGGTTTACCTACGAGGGATCGAGACCGGAACGTTGGAAGGAGGAACCGGAAATCTGGCTGCATGGCTATTGGTTCTGGGACTGGTCGGATGCCTGGCAGCGAATCGAACAGATCGACCCGCCCCGGAAGACCATCACCCTGAGCAAGCCCCACCATAACTACGGATATCGGCCGGGACAACGGTTCTACGCGGCCAACCTGCTGAGTGAACTCGATCAAGCGGGTGAATGGTATCTGAACCGGGAAACGAGCCTTCTCTACTTCTGGCCGCCCGGGCCGCTCGATCAATCGATCGTCGAATTATCCGTACAGGAAACCCTCGTCACCATGCGGGACACGAGCTGGGTGAGATTCCAGGGGCTGGTCCTTGAATCCGCTCGCGCTACCGCTGTGATCATGGAGGGAGGCGCCCACAATCTCCTGACCGGATGCCTCATCCGAAATACCGGAAGCTGGGGAGTGCGGATAAGCGGGGGCCGATCTCACGGCGTGGCGGGATGCGATATCCAAGCCACCGGAGAAGGCGGAATCAGCCTCCGGGGAGGGGATCGAACCACTCTCACGCCCGGAAGCCACCAGGCCCTGAACAATCACATCCATCACTTCGGGCGCCTGCAACGAACCTACCGCCCTGCCGTGGGGATCGGAGGGGTGGGACAACGGGTGGCCCACAACCTCATCCATGACGGCCCGCACAACGCCATTCAACTCGGAGGCAACGACCATCGGATCGAGTATAACGAGATCCATCACGTCTGCCTTGAAACCGGGGATGTGGGTGCCTTCTATACAGGGCGCGACTGGACAACACGCGGTACCGTGATTCGTCATAATTACTTTCATGACATTCAAGGACGCGGTCGCCACGGCGCCATGGCGGTCTACCTCGATGATTCGGCCAGCGGCTTTTCCATCAGCGGCAATCTCTTTGTGCGGGCCGGGCGGGCCGCCTTCATCGGGGGTGGCCGGGACAATCTGGTGGAGAACAATGTGTTCGTCGATTGCCAGCCTTCCGTGCATGTGGATGCCAGGGGCCTGGGCTGGATGAAATATCATGTGGACCCGGGGGGCACTCTTCCGGAGCGCCTCAAAGCCATGCCCTACCGCCGGCCTCCCTGGAGCGAACGGTATCCTCAGCTCCTGAATCTCCTGCAGGACGATCCAGGGGCACCGAAGGGTAATGTCATCCGACTCAACGTGAGTGCCGGAGGCACCTGGTCCCATATCGAAAAAATTGCCCGGTCGATGGTCACGATTAAGGACAATCTGGTGAATCCCAACCCGGGTTTCCAGGATCGCGAGAAGGAAAACTTTCAGTTTCGTGATGATTCGCCCGTCTGGAAACTTGGCTTCAAGAGAATTCCAGTCGAACAGATCGGTCTTCAGTCGGATGCCCACCGCAAGTCCCTGCCTGTCTTGAAGCGAGAGCCTCGAAAATGAAGCGCAGAAAGTTCCTGAAAACATCCGGCGGAGATCGGCCAGGGACGATACCGCAGAGCAATCCCGACACCTCCCAACCCCGGCAAACTCGGGCGATTCTGTTTTCTGACGGCAGTGATCACCACTGCGGAAGAGATCAGATGTTTCGCACGTATCCTAACCTGTTCCGAAACGGGATCTTCAAAACGATTCCCCGGAGAACGAGCCAATGCCTCTTGATCACATCATGAAACTACTCCTCAACCTCACCATTCCCCTTTCTCTCATCGCACTTCCGCTCCATGCGGAACCCGACCCACCGGACTCCTGTGACGTGTGCTCCTGCAACACTCTCTTCAGTGGAGGAACCACGACCGTCGCCCAGAAGAATCCCCGTTCCGACACCAGCAAGCTGGCTCCACGCCAATTCGACTGGGGGAACGGGACCAAGATCCTGATCGTTGGAGGCCATGCCTCCCATGACTTCGACCGCTGGTTCAACAAGGAGGACACCAGGACCCTGGAGAAGGACCCTCCAATTTCGATCCACTACACCGACCGGCCGCAGGACATTCTCCCGGCCCTCGACAAGATCGACGTGCTCTACCTGAGCCAGAACCAGAAGATGGCCGATGAAAAGACCAACAAGGCCATCGAAGCCTTCGCCAATCGCGGAGGCGGCCTCGTCCTTGTCCACGCCGCGATCTGGAACAACTGGGGGAACTGGCCGTCTTACTACCGCGACCTCGTGGGTGGCTGGTCGCGCGGTCACGACCGGCTCGGCGAGTTCGAAGTGAGCGTCCTCAACAACAAGCATCCGGTGACGAAGGGATTCCCCGCCACCTTCAGAATCACCGACGAGCTCTATTATCACAACATCGAGCCCAAGGGGAATGCGATCGAACTGCTCGCCCAGGCAACCAGCAGGAACGGCAAGACCTACCCGACCATCTGGACCGTCAAGCACCCGAAGGCTCGCATTCTCTGCATGACACTCGGCCACGACGGTGACAGCCACCAGCACGAGCACTTCCAGACAATCCTGCGCCGGGCGGTGAAATGGGTCACTCCGGCCGGAAAACCAGGAGACAGGTAACGCACCACAGGGAGTGGACTCCACGGCCACGACCCCGGACTCGTTCCAACCGGAAAGCCCCTCTTCCCGGATGGCCTTTCATTTACCAGGGAGAATGCACCACCCCGGGTCTGCTCCCGCCTACTTCTCCCGCTGGACCCTGCCAATCTGCTCCCGCAATCCACGGCACAGCTCCCTGAACTGTCCTTCCTCCCTGGGAGCGAGACCGATGGGATCGAAGCGAGCCTTCCAATGATAACTGACCGCCCGGCGCAGATCAGCTTCGACGGCAGGAATGAGTTCACCCAGTTCGAGAATCCATTCAGTGAAGGCTCTGCTCTCATTCCGGGGACCCAGGCGGCGCTCGGCAAGCCGGGCCAGGTCGTGGAGGGGAGTTCGCATGAAGTCTGCCCGCGTAATCCCGCCGGCTTCCTCCCGGCGACGGGTCCTGCTTTGCCATAGACGCACCACGAGGCAGGCGAGAAGGAGAACCACCACTGTGATGATGAGCCAGTTGACCATCCCGGTATTTCCCGACAACGTTCTCCAGACTAGGAAATCCTCGCGCATTTTCTGCCACCAATCGATCAGATGGCAGGACCACGGCAGCCCTGATCCTTCATAGTCAAGCCATCCCGGAGTGGTGGCATCGAAATCCTCCCAGCGCCCATAGGACGCTGGATCTGCTCCCCCGGGAATCTCCTCCGGAGGCATCGTCCCGTGCCAGACCCGGCACCAGGCATGGGCGTGACTACCCCGCAACAGCCACTCGCCGTCCCTGCCCTTCTCCTGACCAGAGTAGCCCACGCAGTAACGGGCCGGAATTCCGGCCTCCCGAAGGAGCAGGACCGCGGCGGTGGCGAAGTATTCACAGTGCCCAACCTGGGTCTCACTGAGAAACCTGGACACCGCCCAGTTCTCCCTGCTGGTGCGCTGGTGTCCGAGGAACATGCTGTAGGAAAAATCCGGGCCGAAAAATCGCTCCTTGATCAACTTGGTGGCCTCGCGGGCGGGAAGCCCCCGCAATCCCCACTCGTCGCAAAGATCGCGGATGCCCTTCCGTTCCGGGTCCGGAATCCACTCCTCATCCGCATTCAGGCGCCCGGGTATGCGCTCCGCCAGTGGAACCTGCAGATCAAGTTCGGGATCAGGCAACGCTTCGTAAAGAGGCCGTCCCCCGGCAAAAACCTCAAAGGAAACCACTCCGTGATCGGGATTCTCAAGCCGGACCGTTCCAAGGGAATTCCAGTCGATGCCACCACCGGCAACCTGGAATCCCGAAAGCCGCTGGGTGGTGGAAGGCAGAGGAAGGGGAGTCTTGGTGCCCACCTTTCCTTTTACCATCAGCTTGCGCCGGATCCCGGGATCGCGGTCAAACTCGGCAGGATCGAAGGCAAACTGCAACAAGCCGCCGGGCAGGGCGCGGTCCCAAAGGGGCTCATAGTCGCCCTCCCGCTTGTCGAGTTCGGTCCCACCCGGTTCTTCATCCCTGTTCCCAGGCGGGACATCCTGCCCCCCGCCCCCGCGTTCGGGCACCGGACGGTGCCACCACTGGCCCCCCGTGTAATGGTTGTAGACAGCCTCGCGGAAGAGGCGCGACCCTCCTGCCTCCGTGTCACGCACCCGCCATCGAATACGCTTCGACTGTTTGATCATTCCAAGCTGACCGATGGCGGTCTGCGAGCGGTCTCCCATCGTGTAACCTCCGGGTGGGGTGCCAAACACACTGTCCAGGCTCATCCACAGGGCATTGAGCCCAATCGATCCCCCTGCCCCCAGAACCCCGGCCAACAGAAGAGCCACCCCAATGCTGAAGGGGCGCAGGCGACTTACCGGACTGGCAAAGATCAGCGCGCAGGACGCAAGAAAGATCATCCCCGCAAAAAAGGCCAGCTCGTCGATCCGGCTCAGTGCGGCAGCCACCAGTACGAGGCAGAGATAGGGGTAGCCGACAGGGATCCGGATGGGCGACACCTTGCGACCTGCTCTGCGGTCGATGAGCATCTTACGCCGCGCAATCAGGGAAAAGGTATTGAGTGGCATATCCGGCTCGGTGCCGTAGTTCTGCGCAAGAAGAACCGGCAAAAGGTAAACCGGCATCCAGGCAAGGACATCGAAGAGAAGAATCTGGCTCGACCCCTGCAACCAGGCCCACCCCAGGGTGAGCACCCCGAGAGCAAAGGCCAGGTACCAGGCCCGGACAAAGCCCCCCTCACCGAAGTGCCAGCGCAGGTCGGTCCAGGAGCGACCCTCCGCCAGCAGGGCACAGACCAGACCCACCACCGGGTGGCCAGTCACTCCTCCCCAGAACAACAGGGTGGCTCCCTCGAGAAGCCGGGGAGGACTCTGGGGATCGGGCAGGCTGCGGTTCACGATTGAAGTTTGAGCAGTCCCTCCTGCACATTGGGCGGTTCCAGCAACAGATGGCGACAGGGAAGCGGATCGGCGTCGATCATCGCCCTGGTTTCCGAGGCACAACGACAAAGGATAAACGGCATCATTTCCATCCCGGCGCTCACGAGGTGCCGAAGGAAGCGCGCCCGTCCGGGTGTCCAACCGGTGAAGACGCAGATACAGGCGGTCAACCGGTCGCCATGCCGCTTGATCAGCTGCTCCAGATCATCGAAGTGCTCTTCCGGTTCGGCCTCCACCGTCGCGAGCACTTCCAGGAGTTTTTCGGCCCTGGCTTCCCCCCGGCCGGCCTTCACGACAATGGCTTCATCCTTGATGAACATGAGGTCAAGCATGCTGCGCCTGGTATCGATGGAGCACGCAAATGAAGCTGCCACTGCCACCGTCTCCTCAAAGAGGTCATCATCCCCCTCCTTCGTGAAATTATCGAGCACCAGTGCGTAGCGTGGAAAGTAGATGTCCTCGAATTCCTTTACGATGGGTCGCCCGGTCTTGGCCCAGCCCTTCCAGTGAATGCGGCGCAGGGCGTCGCCGCTGCGGTAGTCGCGCAACCCGAGAAATTCGCCCGACTGACCGATGGTGTTTGAAACGGCTTCACCCCCGAGCTGTAAACAGGCCTCCCCGGGCAGGTTCAGATCCGGGAGACGATAACGCCGGGGAAATACAACCAGGGTATCTCCCCCCGCCTCCACCTTTCGACAGCGCTGGAAGAGACCGAAGGGGTCGGGCAGACGCACTCTGAGATCATTCAGGCGCACCACCCCGCGCCGCTGCGGCTTCAGGCGCAGCGGCATGCGCAGGGACTCACGCGGGCGCACCGTGCGATGTTCTCCCTGGTCCTCACTCTCAAAGAGGAGGCGCCGTTCCATGAGCCAGCGCCAGCGATAGTACACGAAGAACCGGTCAAAGGCGTTCCGTTCCCTCTCGCCCGGCTCCTGGGTGAAGGCGAAGTTTGGCAACGACGGCCTGGCATCGGGAGCACGCTCGGAAAGAATAAAGCCACGCACCGAACGTCGTCCTTCATTGGTGACCGTCACCATGTAGGGGAAGGGCTCACCGACCGTGGCGTAGCGCGGCAGTTCCCGCCGGGCTGACAATCGCGCCCGCCGGGCCCAGGACCAGGCAAGGGATACCACCAGCACACCGAAAACCAGCGAGAAGACCTGATAGAGCGTGGACTTGGAGAGATCGACCCCCAGGATGGCCGTCAGCAACAGGAGGGCAAGGACCACCCAGCCCGCCGCGGTCACCCGCCGGTTGAGGAACAGGGAGAGAACCGATCCCCGTGAGTAGCTCCGGTAGAGGAGGCGGTAAAGCAGGGGCACCCGGGGGACCGGTCGCTTCGCGGTTCCACCTTCAGCCATGACTTGCTCTCCTTTCCTGCGCGGTCCAGCCCTGCTCCGCTCTTCAGACAGGAACAGGAATTTCCTGGAGTAGTTTCTCCACCACAACACGCCCCGAACGGCCTGAGTACTTCGCTTCGGGCTCCACCACGAGACGGTGAGCGATCACGTCCACCGCAAGATCCTGAATGGTTTCCGGCACCACAAAATCCCGTCCCTCGAAGAGCGAAAGAGCCTGCGCCATCCGCATGAGCGCCAGCGAAGCACGGGGACTGGCAGCCAGTTGCACATCCTTACACTCCCTGGTGGCGGCTACCAGGGCCACGATATACTCCTTGAGATCGTCAGTGAGGCGAACATCACGGACAGCTGCAACGAGGTCCATGAGTTCGTCTCGGGTGGCGACCGGATCATGACGATCAAGGGGATGATCCCGCGCCTGGTCCGAGAGAATCGCTACTTCATGCTCGGGCTCAACGTAGCCTAGCGCACACTGCATGGTGAATCGGTCCATTTGGGCCTCGGGGAGCGGGTAGGTCCCACGGAACTCGACGGGGTTCTGGGTAGCCACCACGAAGAAGAGCCCGTCCAGTTCGTACTTCTGACCGTCCACCGTGGCCTGCCGTTCCGCCATTGACTCCAGCAGAGCACTCTGGGTGCGGGGGGAAGCCCGGTTGACTTCATCGGCGAGGAGGATGTCAGTGAACACGGGACCGGGCAGAAAGCGAAACTCCTGTGTCTTCTGATCGTAGATCGAGACCCCCAGCACATCGGAGGGAAGAAGATCGGGGGTGAACTGCAGCCGGGAAAACTTCACATCCCTGACCGAGGAGGCTATGGCCTTGGCCAGGGTGGTCTTGCCCGTACCCGGATAATCCTCGAGGAGAAGATGTCCGCCCGAAACGAGACAGGCCAGCACCCGGCGCACCGTGCGCTCCTGTCCCAGGAGAACGCGACAGACCGACTCTTCCAGCCGGCGCGCCGTTTCAACGGCCTTCTCGAAAGCGGGACGCGTCAGGGGGACAATTTGTTGTTCTTCTCCCATTCGGCGAGATCCATCTTGCTCTGTTCAACATGTCCCTCAAACAAGGATCGCACAAGAGCGCTCTCCTGTTCTTCGAGGTGCACATTGATCCGTTCCCAAACGCGCTTGTTCAGCACTTCGCGGCCCTTGTTAGTAGCGAGGCGCAGCCCCACATCTACCACAATCCGGGGACCTTCGCTGGTGGCCACCACGAGATACATGGGATAATTCGGCTCCACTCCCAGGCCTGAATCGACCCGCAGGGTGACCGCGGCCCAGGCTTTTCCGCCCTGCACCTGGATTTCGCGATCGGGTGTAGAGGACTGCCGCGCCCCGCGATATTCGTAACTCATGGCCTTGAGGGCTTCCCAGAGGCCCTCCTCCGGATCGAGCAGCGATCCGCACTCGAAGGACTCCAGCAGTTTCCCCTCCCGCAGGAGGTTCCGGAATCTTCGCACCAGCTGAGAAGCCTCCTGCTCCCCGACCATCTTGCCCTCCTGCGCCCTGGCTTCCACAAAGCGGCTCAGCAGCTCGGCGGTCGCCTTCCTGGTCAATTCATCCTTCTGCTCTTCAAACCGGCGACCTACTTCGTCCTGCCTCCCGCGCTTGCCCTCGTCCAACTTCGCATAGTTGCCCCCCGTGGTCACTCCCGGCGAAATGGCCCAGCCGTTCTCATCTCTGATGAGGACGAGAGGGGTGAGATTGAGGCGTTCGATCTGGGCTGTGGAAATGAGCTGGAACACGAGAACCCCCGCATCCTCGTGTTCAATCACCTCGAGCAACTTGCCGTCGGAAGCCGCCTTGCTGTCCTCGTGGACGACGTTCCAGAACGCTCCCAGATAGCGGTAGGCCGTGCGGCGCTCCGATCCGCTGAGATTCTCACTGCGGTGCAGGAACCGGAAGAAATCCTCCAGAGAACCCTCCTTCAGGATTTTCCCGATCCGGGCCCCGGCCTCCTTCAAGGTGGCCCCTCGCAACGGTTCGTGCTGCTCCTCAAACTGCTTCTCAAACTTGTTCCTGAATTCATTGTCCTCGTCGTAATCCTGCTCCCGGAGCAGCGCCCTCTGGAAGGTGACCCGGTCCTCGTCAGCCAGGCGCAGGCCGTTCGGCAACTCGATGGTCCAGCGCTTGCCCACATAGAGAAGAACGAAGCGCACCAGGCTCACCGGCTTGCCACGGTCGGGGTCGAAGATCAGCAGGGCCACCTCCGCGTCAAGATCGTCACTGCCCTCTTCCTGCACGGCCACCCGGACAACATCCGGACTGGTGAGAAGATGCCAGTAGCCACGACGATCGAGCCCCTGCAGTCCGCGCGAGATGATGCGTTGCAGGCGACGATCTCCCTCCGTGAGCTCTCCCTCGAACTGCCCTAGAAGAACCATCGCAGCCGGCAGATCCCCCTCCCTGCAGGCTTTCACGAAGGCGGTCACCAGCTGGACTGGATTGGCCCCTTCGATCCGGGCCCGGGGCACCGCCCCGCTCATGCGCTCACGCAGGGCTCCGAGGACCTCCTCGTGGAGAGCGCGCAACCTCACCAGACGCTCTGCTCCCATCCACAGCTCCAGGGCCTCTGCCCGCTTCTCCAACACCTCGTCATAGCCCAGGTCGACATTGTCAAAGCTGCCGGGAACAGGCGCCACCCTCCAGCGCACATCCTTCTTCTCGCGCAATCCCAGGGCAAAGACATCGACTTCGAGCGGGTCATGCCTGCTGACCGCGGTCAGGACCACCGCCGCGAGATCACCGTCGCGCTTCTCGTCCGCCACCTCCAGTTCGTAATGGTTGTCGCGGAGATAACGGCCAACACGACCCAGCCGCTGGGAGATTGCGGAACGGCGGATCTCTCCGGTGTGCGACGAAAGCATGCTGTCCTTCAGCAATTCGTCGAGCGCCCGCCCCTCGTCACGCAGGTCAACCAGGAATGCGAGCGCCGCTTTACCCGGTTCGATTGCCCGGACCGGCGGAGCCATCCACACCAGAGCAATCACGGCAAGGATGAGTGCTTTCCTGATCACCTCGCTTCGATTCACAGTGTTTGATGAAAACTTTCCCGGGCCCGGAGCGAAAGCACAAAGCCCGCCATCAGGTTGATGGCGTGCTGCACATCCCCCAGATCAGCAGTCTCTACCACCGAGTGCATACAGCGCAGCGGAAGGGAAACCAGGGCGCTCGGAACGCCTTCGCGCACCGTGAAAATCCGATCGGTGTCCGTCCCGGTGAATCGACTGGAGGCCTCATGCTGGATCGGAATGCGCTTCGACCTGGCCACCTTCTCCAGTCGCTCAATCACCAACGGGTGGTTGGCACCTCCGTGGGTGAGGGTCGGACCACCCCCGAGCTTCACCTGGCCGTGCCGGGCATTGTCGATGCCAGGGGTATCGGTGGCGTGGGTCACATCCAGGCAAAGGCTCACGTCCGGCATCAGGCGATGGGTTGCCATGAGCGCACCATTGCCGCCAATCTCCTCCTGGACCGCATTGAGACAGACGAGCTGGAAGACGGGTTTGCGCTTGGCAGCGGCCACCTTCTTCATGACCTGGGCGATGATGAAGCCGCCGATCCGGTTATCAATGGCGCGGCTCACCACCCGCTGCCTGTTCAGTTCCAACGGTCCGTCTGAATACACCGCCGGATGACCCACCCGGATCCCGAGCCCTTCCGCCTCCTCCGCCGAAGAAGCCCCCACATCGACCCAGAGCTGGTGAAGTTTGGGAGCCTTCTCATTGGCCAGATCAGAGCGCAGGTGAATGGCAGTATTTCCAATGATTCCCGGCACCTCCCCCTTGTCCCCGAAGATACGTAAACGGCGTCCACGACCCGTCGCACTGTCACTTCCACCCAGGCGATCGAGTCGGAGAAACCCATCTGAAGTGATCTGCTTGACCATGTAGCCGATCTCGTCAGCGTGCGCCGCCAGCATCACGCTCTTCTTGCCTTCCCCCAGAGTCCCCCAGGTCGAACCGTAGGCATCGCACTCCACCGCATCGGCGGTCTTCCTGACATAATCGGCCCATACCCTCTGGCCCGGCATCTCGAATCCCACCGGGCTCGGGGTCTCCAGCAGCTCGAACAAAAATTCCTTCTCTCGTTTGGTCACCGAAGGAACTCAAGCACAACCAGCCGTTACAGCAACTGAAGAAAGACCCACGGCCTGATTCCTCATGCTCTTCGGAGGAGTACAGGACCGGTCAGAAGCCCCACTTCACCGACCACCGGCCACCCTCTGCCCCGGAGATCCTAGGTCTTGAAATCCCTCACCTTGAAAGCCATCCAGCCGAACACAAAGAGAGTGAGATCCAATCCGACCAGGAAGGTATAACTCTCAGCCAGCTTGGCCCAGGAAACGGTGTTCTCAAGGGCGTAGATCCAGTTGCTCATGCGGAAGGTGAGGAGATGCTCCCGGTAGGGAGCCATGAAGGGCAGCATCTGCAGGACCGAGTCAACGAAGAGGACACTGAGGGCGAGGATGGTTGCCGCCGCCGGCTTGATCCTGAGGCAGGAAAAGGCGAATCCAATCGAGGAGAGCGTGCACATGCTCAGGCTGAGCAAGACCAGGGCCAGGGAGAGGCGCCCGATCCCGGCAGTCGCTTCGGGGAAAAACGAGAAAACCTTGAGATCGTAGTTCCATACGAACAGACCACCGTCCCACCCCAGGGCGATAGACGACATGAAGTAGCCAGACACCCCGACAAACCAGACAAAGGTCACCGTGTAGATCAGGACGGCAAGGTACTTGAGGGTGAGGACCCGAAGCCGGCTGATGGGACGGGCGAGCACCATCCGCAGGTTGCCGTCCTCACTTTCCTTGGCTACTATATCTCCGGAAACCAGGGCAAGGTAGATCGCCCCCAGCATTGCCATGCTGAACCCGATCATCCAATAGGTGACGGTGAGTGCGGAATAGTAGTGCTCCACCTCAAGTCCGGTGTCCGAGAGGATCTTCGCTATCTCCTCGCGGGGCCCGTCGAGATGAAAGACCCAGAGGATAACCAGCTCAAGAACAAGGAAGGCGCCGTAGCCGATATAGGTCCGACGGCGCGCAAAGAGCTTCGTGAGCTCGCTGCGCAACTGGATCAGGAAGAGCTTCACTGCTCACCTTCCTCTCCATCCAGACACCCGGTTACCTCCAAATAGACATCCTCCAGCGAGCGACGCACGGGAATCAGCTTTCTCAGATCCACCCCCGCCTTGACCAGTGCCCGGGCCACCTTCGCGGGATCGGTGCCCTCCGGGAAACTCACCCTTCTGCCCCCCTCCAGTTCCCGCCCGCCCAGTTTGCGGTAGCAGGCACTTGCCTGCTCGGCGGGAGCGGCCTCGATTTCCAGCTTCACGTGGTCATCTGCGATTCCTGCCAGTTCTCCATCGTAGACCTTGCGACCCCGTCGCACGATGGCGACGCGATCACACATCTGCTCCACTTCCGGAAGCAGGTGCGAATTGAAGAGGACCGTCATGCCACGCTCTGCCCGCAACCGCAGGATGAAGTCGCGGAACCACTTGATCCCCTCGGGATCAAGGCCGTCGGTGGGCTCATCAAGCAGGAGGAGCCGCGGTTCCGGCAGGAGGGCCTGGGCCAGGGCCAGCCGCTGCCGCATCCCATGACTGTAGGACGAAACCCTGGAGTGGATTCGGTCCGACAGGCCGACCTCCTCCACAACCTGCTGCGCCGCGTCCGCATCAAATCCTCCCGAGTAACTCATGAGAACCTTGAGGTTCGCCCAGCCGCTCAGGTAATCGTAGAAAGCAGGCGCCTCGAATATCGCGCCCGCCTGCCGCAGGGCCCGCGCCCTTCTCCGCTGCACTGATTCACCCCCGATGCGGGCCTCTCCCCCGTCGGGCTCCACCATCCCGAGGAAGATGCCCAGAGCGGTGCTCTTCCCCGCGCCGTTGTGTCCCAGCAACCCGAAGATCTCGCCTCGCCGCACGGAAAAGGAGAGATCCCGCAAGGCCGGTTTCCCACCGAAGGACTTGGAGAGATTGACCGCCTCCAGAA
This sequence comes from Akkermansiaceae bacterium UBA7890, assembly GCA_002501065.1. Lineage (GTDB taxonomy): Bacteria > Verrucomicrobiota > Verrucomicrobiia > Verrucomicrobiales > Akkermansiaceae > Roseibacillus_B. The sequence continues at coordinate 114,781 of DLRK01000196.1, read as the reverse complement.
TGACCTCGGGATCAGTTTCACTCATCACGAATCTGTCCTTCCCACTTCGGGATCCGCAGACGCTGAATGAGTTCCCCCGCGATCTCGATCAGCTGCAGGTATTCCATGATCTGGTCAGGGCTCTTCCCCTTCATCGCCCTGCGCCAGCCGGCTTCACCGATCCTCTTCTGCTCCTCCCCGGCATTCAGGATTTCGTAACTGCCCAGGAGTTCCGGGGGCAGTTCCTCCCTCGCCACCCTTACCGACCGCTTGATGAGTTTCCGGCGACGCTCAACGGGAAGAGCGTCAAAGAGAACGATGTAGGGATCGATCTGTTCAAGGAGGAGGTTCACGAACAGTTTCCTCTCCCCCGGGGACAACCTGGAATAGAACTGATCCTTCAGTTCACTCAGCCGCATCCTGGTCTCGGGATTGAATTCCTGACCGGCGAGCAGCGACACTACCTCGCGGATCCGGCGATCGCGCGGCTGCCGCTCTTCGCCTCCCGGCTCGCCCTTGCTGGCGGTCCAATCCGCAAATTCCTCATTCTCCACCACCTTCCCCAGGTTCTCAGCCGTGCTCCGCAGACTCCGGAAATATCCCTGTGCCGCCAGAACAAGTGCCCAGATCACTACGCAGACCAGGGAGCCTTGGAAAAACACGCGAATCTTCATCGGGACAACTGCCCGAGAACCTAGGCCTCATCCCCATTCCCGCAACCGCGATTTTGCGGGATCCTTCCTTCACTCGGGAGATGACCGCGCCTCACCGAAGCCCGCCCTGAGCGCCGCCAGAGACGTCGCCCGCATCGCGAGGGCAAGAATGCCGTAGACCGTCAGCCCCGTGCCCACGATCAGGACCAGGGCCACGATCTTCTGCCACTGCGTCCCGGACAACCAGGGACCCAGGGCCACCCCCGCGAGCCAGACCACTCCTCCCATCACCACGCTGGCCAGGACCATGCGAATCAGCCTTTTCCACTCATCGGCCGGGATCTTCACGAATCCATCCATTCCGCGCCAGAGAAGGGCGACGTTCACCCAGGCGGAGATTGCAGTCGCGACCGCGATCCCCACGTGACCGTATCCGGTGGGTCGCAGAAGATTGAAAAGGATCAGGCTGCACACGATGTTCACCGCCACCGCCACTCCCGCCATGAACATGGGTGCCTTGGTGTTTTCGCGCGCGAAGTAGGACGGCTGCAGCACCTTGATCAGGACATAGCCGGGCAGTCCGAGGGCGAATCCCGCCAGGGCCCAGCCCGTCTTGCTGACATCTTCCGCATCGAACTCCTTCCCCGCGAAGAGTCCTCCGATCAATGGCTCGTGAATGGCAATCATGGCGGCGGCGGCAGGCAGGGTCAGCAGCATGGCCAATTCCATCCCGCGCAGGATACTGTCCGCCGCCTCGCTTTCGCGACCGCTGCGGAGGCGCCGCGTTACTTCGGGCAGGAGCACCACGCCCAGGGCGATCCCGATCACACCCAGGGGAAGCTGGCTGACCCGGTCGGCGTAATAGAGCGTGGAAATCGCTCCCTGCTGGAAGGAGGCAATGATGCCACCCACCAGGAGGTTGACCTGCTGGATTCCAGCCGCAATCACACCCGGTCCCATCAGGAGGAGGAGTTTCTTCAGTTCGGGATTCCACAGCGGCTTGTGGGGCATCATGACGGCCCCGGCACGGCTACAGGTCACCCAGAGGGCGGCAAACTGCAGAACCCCGGCCAGCGCCACGCCCCAGGCAAGGGTCTTCCCAATCCGGAGGTCACCCTCCCAGCGCATCATCCAGATCAGTCCCAGTGCGCTCACCAGCACGATGTTCAGCAGGATGGGCGCGGCCGCCGGCATGGCAAAGTGCTTGAAGGTATTGAGCACGCCGCTCAGATGCGCCACCAGTGCCATGAAGAACAGGTAGCAGAACATGATGCGCGAGAGCGCCACTGTGAGATCGAAATTGTCGGGATGATTGCGGTAGAGTCGCAGGGTGGCCTGCGGAACGTCCGCACCGCCGGAGGCCGGCTCGATCGCCACCCGCACATGGAACGATTCCAGTCGGTGTTCCTCGGGCAACACGATGCGTGCCAAACCGCCGGATTCCAGTCCGCGGACAACCGACAGGATCTTCTCTCCTTCTCTCGGGAAGAACCGTTCCCGCGGATCCACCTCGCGCCCGACACCGCTGTGGCTGTCACCACTCAAGGCGAGACGAGTCAGGATGAAGCCGCTGGCGTCCACAACCTGATCTTCCCCCAGGATCATGTGAGATTCCTTCGCGTCCGGCCTGGCCAGCAGCGAAAACTCCTTCCCGTCGGCATCGACGAAGCGCATATCCTCCATCCTCGTCCGCGCCGACCAGTATCCCACCGCAGCCTCCGATTCCCCCGTGACCTGGAAATAAATCTCCCGTGCACCCCTCGTATTGACCTTGCGTTCATAAAAGGCCTGTCCGGATCCGATGGCGCCCAGGTCCTCCTCGAACTTGGGCAGGAACCCGGGCACTACCGCCATCATGAGCCAGTGCATGCAGGGAATCGCGGCCAGGGTCAGAATCCCGACCACCCAGACCAGGGCGGAAAAGGTGTTGCGCGCGAAGCCCACTGCAGCCTCCTCCCCCTCCTCTTCCCGTTTCCGCCCGAAGAGCGGCACGAAGGCGGCATTGTAGGCCCCTTCCCCGAAGATGCGCCGGAACATGTTGGGAAACCGGAAGGCCGCCACGAAGGCGTCTGCAATCGGGCCGGTCCCCATGAACCGGGCAATGAGAATATCTCGCAGGAATCCGAGGATCCGGCTCACCAAGGTGAGCCCGGACACCGTCATCATCGCCCGCAACATCCGGGCCTAGAATGCCCGAATCAGGCCCGTTGTTCAATGACCATACTCAGAACCACTGGATTCAGGATGACTTGGCCGCCGCACGTCGCAGACGGTCCATGATGGCGGAACCGAGTCCCACATCGCTCACCGGTTCGGCCACGATCGCGTCAATTCCTTCGATATCGAGGGCTCGCATGGCAAAAAAGAAGCGCACTGCCGCTTCTGCCAGCTTTCCCTTCCCGGGACTGAGCACTTCCACCCTGGTCCACGCATGACGCTCGAGATAGCCGTCCCGCGGATCACCCCGGTAACTCAGGAGAGCGTAGTTCCTGCCCTCTTCCGGCTCGAACTCTCCGGGCTCGTCAAAGAGAAGAACCGGCACACCGGGAGCGTAATGCGACTCCAGTGTTCCGGGCGCCTCCGGTCGATCGTCAGTCACGCGTCCGGCCTTCACCACTCGACCAAACTTCCGGAGGTCCTCGCGCGTGACCGGCCCGGGACGCAGCAGTCGCAGGGTGGGACGTTTCTCGCCGACTTCTACTGCCACGATGGTACTCTCCAGGCCGTCCGAGCAGGCCCCCCCATCGATGATCAGCGGGATCCGACCTTCCAGTTCACTCATCACCGCACTGGCCGAAGTCGGGCTGATCCGTCCGAAGCGATTTGCGCTGGGTGCGGCGATGGGACCCAGTTCCTTGGCAAGACGGCGCATCACCTCGTGCTTGCTCACCCGCACCGCCACGGTGGGCAGCCCGCTCGTTACCAGGTCCGGAACGTCCTCATGCTTCGGCAGCACCAGAGTAAGGGGACCGGGCCAGAAGGCTTCCGCCAGCTGGCGCACCACCCCCTCGATTCCTTCCGGCACCACCGCCACCCGGCGGAGATCCCGGATGCCGGCCAGATGCACAATGAGGGGATCAAAGGACGGACGCTCCTTGGCTTCGAACACCCTGGCCACCGCCTCCGGGTTGAAGGCCACCGCCGCCAATCCATAGACCGTCTCGGTCGGCACCGCCACCACTTCACCGGCGGCCAGAACCCTGGCGGCCTCCCCGGCCGCGGCACCCCAATTCTCAAAGTCGGCAATTTTCACGCGTGTCTGCACGCCCCGCTGTAACAAATAACACTTAGGGTTTAGAATTTAGAATTTCGGCCCTAAACTCCTGCCTCCATGGCCGCCGAATCCCCGTCTCCACCAAAAAACATCGTCCTGATCGGCTTCATGGGCTCCGGAAAGTCCTCTATTGCCCGGGAACTCTCCCATGCCCTCGGATATCCCGTGATCGACACCGATGCCCTGATCGTCGAGCGGGCGGGCAAAGCAATCCGGAAAATCTTCGAGAATGAGGGCGAGGACGCCTTCCGGGACCTGGAATCGGCTGTTCTGCGCAACCTCGAAGAATCCCTGCCCACCCGTCGCATCATCGCCACCGGTGGGGGCGTTATCGTGCGCCCCGAAAACCGTGAAATCCTGCACCGACTGGGTTTCGTGGTCTGGCTGGTGGTTTCGACCGAGGAAATCATGAGGCGCACGGGCAAGAACAGGGATCGCCCCCTCCTCAATAACGAGGACCAGAAGGGGACCATCGACCGCCTGCTCAAGGAGCGCTGCGAACTCTACCGCAGCACCGCTCACCAGGAAATCGAAACCGATGACCTCACCTTCCCGGAGATCACCACCGGGATCGTGGAGTCCGCCCGCTACTTCTTCGCCCAGTGATTGCGATCCACTTTCAGATGTTCAGCAATGCCCGCGGGCATCATACCCTTTCAGCCCGATCCTGATCAAACGCCTGCAAACCCGGACTCGTGGACCCACTGGTCGCCAAAAGCAAGTTGCAGTCCATTGCCACCCGGATCGGCTTTGACGACTGCCGGGTGGCACCCGCCGGACGGGCCCGGCATGCCGATGAATTCCTGTCCTGGGTGGCCCGGGGCAAGGCGGGGGACATGAAGTGGCTGGAACGCAACCCGGAGCGCCGGACTGACCCTCGCGAAATCCTGCCCGGTGCCCGGGCGGTCGTGTGCCTGGCCCTCAACTACTATCCCGGCCCGCAGGAACCCAACCCCGCTTACCACATCGCCCGCTATTCCTGGAATGACGATTACCACGACGTGATCGAGGGAAAACTGGCGGATCTCGACCTCGCCATGCAGGAGATGGGAGGGATGCAACGTTACTACGTGGATACCGGACCGGTCCTCGAACGGGACTTCGCCTCCGAGGCAGGTCTCGGATGGAACGGGAAATCGACCATCCAGATCCACCGCAAGCTCGGATCCTGGTTCTTTCTCGCAGAGCTCATCACGACCCTTCCTCTCCCACCCGATCCACCGCAGAACGACCATTGCGGAAAGTGCACCGCCTGCCTGGACGCCTGTCCCACCAACGCCATTCCCCGGCCCCATTTCGTGGATGCTCCGCGTTGCATCTCCTACCTCACCATCGAGCACAAGGGATCCATCCCGCTGGAACTGCGCTCCCTGATCGGAAACCATCTCTACGGCTGTGACGACTGCCTGAACGCGTGCCCCTGGAACCGCTTCGCCAGGACCAGCCGCGACCTGCGCTTCCATGCCCGGAAGGACGTCTTCCAGCATGAACTGCGGGACTTCCTCGCTCTCACCGACGAGGGCTTCCGCCACCTCTTCCGGAAGTCCCCCATCAAGCGGATCAAGCGTCCCCGCTTTCTCCGAAATGTCTGCGTCGTACTCGGTAACACCGGAACCCGGGAAGATCTCCCTGCCCTGCGACGCGCCTGCCAGGATCCCGACGCTCTCATTACGGAGCACGCGGAGTGGGCCATCTGCCGGATTGAGAAACGGGACCCCCGGAAGACTGATGGGCTCTGAAGTGCGCACGGCGAAAGCAACGGCCCGGCAGGAGAGCACTTGGATGACAGGTCTCGCTTACAGCAAGCGCTCAGGAGGAGTGAACCCCGCTCCCGATGGCCCCTCCCTTGATCCTGAGACGAAGGAGATCCGAAACCACGTCCCCCGCGAAGACCAGAAGAGCTCCCATCAGGACATAGAGGATCATGTCATCGTAGAAGAGTCGCGTGTTGGCTTCGTCGATCAGGCTCCCGAGCGAGAGCACGCCCAACATTCCAAGCACGGTGGCTTCGCGAATACAGGTCTCCCACCGGTAAAAGATCAGGAGCAGGAACCGGTTGAAGGACTCGGGGAGAAGACTTCCCAGGAAGCTGCTGCGACGGCTCCCACCCTGAACCACCAGCACCTGACCCGCCCGGGACGGCCGGTTGTCCACGACCTCACTCCCCAGCCGGATGAGAATCCCCCCATTATGCAGGGCCAGCGCCAGGACCAGTGGCCAGACGGTGGGACCGAAAACCTGAAGCAGGAGAAAAGCCAGGATATACTCGGGAATCGAGCGCATCACCAGTGCGGTCATCCGCAGCATCCTTCCTGCCCCCGCCCGCAGGCCGCTCACGTGCTCACGGCCACCAGGCACGCCCAGGGCATCCCGTCCCGCCAGCGAGCGGGCGGCAAAGGGCACCGCCATAAGCGCCCCGCAGCCAGCCACCAGAATGGCAATTGTTCCGATGTGGAAGGTCCGATGAAGCGCCACCATGCCCCTGGGCCAGATTCGCTCCTTCAACCATGGCCCGAACTCGCTCCAGTCGTTGCCGCTCTCCCGCACCGGATGAGGGATGACCTCGTGCAGAAACCTTTCGAAATTGGCCTGGCGTCGCTCTGCCGGAAGAGATGACTGCCACTGCTTCTCCGTCATCCATCCCATGGCCACCGCCACCAGCGCAGTCACCACGGACGCACGCAGGACCAGCGAACGCGGACGCTTGCGGCGCAGTTCCGCCACCGAGTCTTCTGCCCGGCCCGCTTCCCGGGCAGGCTTGGGACGGGAAAGACGTGCGCGCACGAGCGAGCCCCATTGGTCGATGACAATAACGGCGGCCAGGAGGACGTAGAGATAGGTCCAGATTTCGCGCAGGTGTCCGTCCTCGTAGGCCGTGGCAATATGATAGCCCAGGGTGGGAATGCCCATGAATCCCAGGATGGCCGAGGAACGCACCGCGCACTCCAGCCGGTAAAGCGCATAGGTGATGAGATCGGGAAACGTCCGCACTCCCACTCCGATGAAAAAGGCCGCGGATGAACGCGCGCCCCCGGAGCGCAGGACGCCTGCTGCACTGGCATCCTGCTCGTCGAGCAATTCGGAGAAAACCTTTGCCAGCGTGCCCCCGTAAGGCAGGGCGATCGCCAGGACCGCGGCCAGCGGCGAGGTCCCCACCGCGGTGAGAAAGAGCAGGGCCCAGAGCAGCTCATGCACTGAACGCGCCAGGGTGGCGGTTCCCCGGACAACAATCCGGACCGTGCGCAGCACCCACAACAGCACCCACCCGGAAAGCGAGCGCTGGTTGAGCGCCGGCCACCAGGCGCGCGACCCGAGGATTCCGAAAACCACCCCGCCGACCAGGGCGATGCTCATGGCCACCACTGCGTAGCGCAGGGTCAGCACGAGGGAACGCCCCACCTTCTCCCAGAAGGGCGGAGTGGTGGAGGGCAGGTCCGCGGCTTCGTAGCCAAGAGCGGGCTGGCAGGCCGCCCCGAGAAACTTCCCAGCCAGTTCCAGTCCGCCTTTGGAGGGCTTGAGGTCACCCAGCCGGGCCCCCAGCACCAGGAGCCCCACCACGAAGAGGACAAAGGCGGCGAGCAGCGTCAGGCGACGGCTGCCCAGCCAATTGCGCCATCTGGAGAGCTCCTTCATGACTCAGGCTATTCCTCCCCGGTGGCGTACAGTTCCCGCAACTGCCTGTCCGTGGTTTCATCCGCGGACTGATCGAATACCACCCGGCCAGCCTGCAGGCCAATCAGGCGCGGAAAGAACTCCCGCGCCAGTTCAACGTGGTGAAGGCTCATGACCAGGGTGATCCCCTCGTCCCGGGCCACCCCGGTGAGTAATTCGAGCAGGCTGCGCGCCCGACCCGGGTCCACTGAGGCCACTGGTTCATCAGCAAGAATGGCGACGGGATCCTGGAAGAGGGCTCGCGCGATGGCCACCCGCTGCTGTTGTCCACCGGAAAGGGTGTCCGTACGCTCATAGAGTTTCTCCGGGATCCCCAGCCGCTCGAGCAGGTTCCGCACCTCCTCTGCCTCCGACATCCTGGTGAGGAGCAGGCTGCGCAGGAGGCCGAAGAACCCGAGCCGGCCCGCCTTTCCACAGAGAACGTTCTGCAGGACGCGCAGGTTGGGCACCAGACCGAGGTCCTGGGGTACCCAGACGAGGCCACAACGCAGTTCCCGCATCTGCCGGGCGGTGAGTTGCAACAGATCCTGGCCAAGGACTTCCACTGATCCCGTTGCTGTCAGGAGGCGTCCATTCATCAATCCAAGCAGCGTGCTCTTGCCGCTCCCGCTCGGGCCGATGATGCAGATCTGTTCCCCCTCCGCAACCGAGAGGTTGACGCCCCGCAAAGCGTGCACGCCCCCGAAGGAAACGCCTGCGTCAGTGAGTTGGATGTCTATTTTCAGGAGAACAACAGGGAGAACGCGGGGCACTCCATCTGTGATGGGCGGAGTGCCCCTGCTGTGAATATGAAATCAGGTTTCTAACGCATCAGACCAAGCTCCTTCGCCACCGCCTCGATCCCGGCGAAGTCATCATTACTGGCCGGAATCAAGGCCTCCCGATTGAAGGCCTTGAGCACCTCCTGGTCGCTGCACTCCACCAGGGCCTTCTGCAGTTTATCGATGAATCCGTCCCCGAAATAGTTGTCCAGGTCACCATGAACGGTGAGATTGTAATCGGCATAATCAGGAGTGACCCAGATGATGGGAGCCTTCCCGGGGTCCAGCCTGCCATCCGCCACCATTGAGTCGTAGGTCTTGAAGTTCAACGCACCCACCTGAACCGAACCTGCCTGCACCGCTTCGGCAGTCGCCACGTGCCCCCCCGACTTCTGGAACTGCACCTTCCTTGAAAAGAACTCAGCCGCCGACTTGCCGGTGTTCTTCCTGACGAAGTACTCGGGCATGAGCCGTCCGGAGGTCGAACTGGGACTCCCGAAGGTGAAAGTAAGATCCCTGATGGCCTCGGTCGGAAACTCGTCACTCCTCTCCAACCCGGTGGAGGTGTTGGCGATGAAGTAGCTCTTGAACTGCGGATCGGCAGCCCCCTGCGCAATGGCACGGGCACCTTCCACCCGGTCCCGGGCCTGCACCCCGGTCAGTCCCCCGAACCAGGCCATGTGAACTTCGCCATTGGCGAAACGCTGCACCGCAGCCGCATAGTCCTTCGAGATCGAAAACTCGACCCTGATCCCGAGCTGCCCCGCAAGATAGGTTTGGAGGGCCTGGAACCTGACCTCCTGGTCACTGACCTTTTCGTCCGGAATCGCGGTGATCACGAGGGCCGTGGCACCTTTCCCGTTTCCGGTCTCATTGTCCTTTCCCTTATCGCCGCAGCCGGCAAAAAGTCCGGCCAGCATGCACCCTGCCAGGGCAGGCGCTGTTCTTGCCTTTATCATGTCTTACCTGTTCGTATTATTCCTGGTTGATTCAAAGTGATCCCCGGACGGGGCTATCACGGACACAAAAAAACCGCCAAGTCTGCATCAAGAGGCAGAGCCCGGCGGCGGGAAGCCGTGTCGCTGAGCGCCGACCGACGCTCGTTGCTGGCAGGTCGTCTTCGATTCATGGTTCTCCGCGGAAGGGGAGCCCTATACCAACCTGCCCCGATTTCCCAACGATTTTTATCACTCATCGAAGGCGCCGTCGAATCCGCCCATCTGTTTCAATCCTCGCCAGCCCATCTGACGACTGCCAAGGAAGGGACGCTCCGGTCGCACCACCTCCCAGCCCTCTGACTCGGCGATGGCAAGCAATCGTTCTCCCGGGTTGACCACCGTTACTTCCTCGCAGAGCCGCAGCATGGGCAGGTCCACCATGCTGTCCGAGAATCCGCTGCTGTTCTCCTGAATCCCTTCATGTGCGATCTCACCTTCCTCCAGGAGACGCGCCACCTTCACCTCCCGCTTGTTGTTCCCTCCGGTGAAATCGGGGAAGAGCGGCATCAGGTCTTCAAACTCCACCCTTGTGCCATAACTCGCATCGAACCCGAGGGCCTCGCCCAGGGGCCGGGCATAGAACTCGGGACTGGCCGAGACCAGCACGAGACGGCGGCCCCTGGCCCTCTCCGCCCCGAGCACTTCCTGCATGGAGGGGTAAAACTCCGAGGGCACGCAGCTCCGCACGAATCCTTCCACCAGTTCCTCCAGCCGCGTCCGCGGCATACGCCAGAGAAAGGACAGGAAGACCCGCTTCAGTCCCTCCGATCCGAGCACCTTGGCCAGAACCAGAAAGGGCAGGAAGATTACGAGATACAACCGGCGCAACGGTTCGCGCCGCAGGACCCAGTTGCAGAAGAGCAGCTGGGTGTCCCAGGCGATGAGAGTCTGATCGAGATCGAAGAGAGCAATCCCGCCCTTCCCGTGTTCCTTCGGCATGAGAATTTTCTGGTGGCTGCCGTTCCCCCGTAAGACGACAGCCGTACCGTCTCCATCCCGCTCCCTTCTGGCAACTGCAATCTTCAGGGAGGATGCTGGAATTGGCCCCCGTCCCCGAAAAGCGGTATTGCCAGACTGGAAACTCTCGCCTTTGTTAGACCTTGTGACCCCCCTGCCCCCCGCCCTGGTAGCGACCACCTCGATCATGCTCGCCAGCGGTTTTCTCCGCGCAGAGTGCGAACCCGCCAATTTCCGGGTCGCCATTCCCTTTCTTGCCTCCACCTCTTTGGAGATCTCGTGGGAGGACACCTGCGATGATGAGACCGAGTATGAATTCCAGGTGCTGCCCGAGGGCCAGGACTGGTTCACCATCGCCACCGCTCCCGCCAACAGCACATTGCTTTCCCTGAGAGGAGGCAGCCCCAACACGACCGCGTCCTTCCGGATGCGAACCGTCAGACCCGACGGTCACTCGGAGTGGACCGAGGGGGTTGAAGTCACTCTCCCCTCAGGATTTGCCATCGAAGCCGGTCAGTTCGTCGGAGGCACCGTGGGAGAACCGCTCACCGGACCGGCCCTGCGGATCTACACCGCCCAGGGGGAGGGAACTGCCTCCAGTTTCGGGGTCACCGACCTTCCCCCGGGCTGGGATTTTGATCCCTCCACAGGCGTGATCTCGGGGACCCCCACCGCTCCCGGCGTCTACCGCCCCATGGTTTCCGCCACCAATGGGACGAGCGAGGCCACCACCTTCGTCACCTTCCGCATCAAGCCCGCCACCGCGGGACCCGAGGAGCACTCCCCCGTGCCGGATTTCCTCTTCCTTGCCCCGCCCTCCGGCCAGATCCGCCACGATCTGGCCCCGCACTTCCGCGATCCCGACACCACCATCGCGATCCGATTTGAAACCAACCTGGGGGATATCGACTCCATTCTCTACCCGGAGGCCTGCCCCGCCCACATCGAAAACCTCCTGAACTATATCGACCGGGGCGATTACGACGGGGTGATCTTTCATCGCTCGGCAACCCTGGCCTCCTCCGGCGTGGCAGTGGTCCAGGCCGGTCTCATGAAACCGGACGGCAACGGGGACTACACCCTGGTGGTAACGGACCCGAACGTGGTCGATGAGCCCGGGCTCTCCAATGGGACCGGCACCCTCGCCATGGCAAAGACCAACGCCACACACAGCGGATCAAGCCAAGTCTACTTCAACACCATCGACAACACCAACCTCGATGGTCCGGGCTCCAATGGTGGATACACCGTCTTTGGCCGGGCGACCACAGGATCCCTTCCCGTCCTCGCCGACATGCATGCCCGACCCCGGGGCGATTACACCGTCACGATCGACGATTTCGAGCAGACGATCCGCGACTGGCCAACCACCGCTGAACCGGAAGGGAGCTCTCCCTCAGCCGGGGAACTGGTCCAGGTCGTGCAGGCCAGACGCCTCCAGGAGCTGCTCTCCTACCGCCTCGGGCCAGTGAGCAACCCTTCCCTTGTGACCGCCTCGCTCAACGGAACGGAACTCACCCTCGATCCCATTCCCGGAGCCACCGGCACCTCCACCCTCACCCTCGAGGTGAGTGACCTTGACGACACCGTCCTCCCGGTCGAACTCTCCTACTGCGTCCTCGATCTCGACTTCCGGCCCGGGCTCTCCGCCAACGACCATCCCACCGTCACCTTCCAGCACGAAAAAGAGCCCGCCAATCTCTCCTACGAGGTGCAGAGCTCCCCCGACGGACAAAACTGGACGACCTCCTGGGAGACGGGCGATGGAACCATGGCCGCCCCGGTGATTGCCATCGAGGACCTGGGGAACACATGGCAGCTCACCGTCGAGGACACCTCCATCACTTCCCCCGCCATCAGGACCGCCCTCCTGCGCATTGTGGTCTCCAAGTGACCGGTTCCGCCCCACCGTGCTTCCTCTCTGGCGGCCCTAAACGATTTTCACCCGATGCCCCGCTTCGCCCTGCCCCTGCTGCTTCTCCCCCTCGCGCCCTGCGCCCCGGCCCAGATCCTGGCTGACTTTGAGATCTCGCTGCAGGAAAAGGAATTCGGACGCTTCACGGTCCAATTCGACCATTACAACTCCCCCCACGCGGCCGCCAATTTCATCCGCCTCGCCGAGGGACTGGTCCCCTGGCTCGACGGATCGGCAGGCCAGGTGCGGAAGGAACCCTTCTACGATGGATTGACCTTCCACTCGGTGACCGCGGGGGTGGAAATCGCAGGCGGTTCCCGCACCGGTAATGGAGACGACAATCCCGGATGGACCATCCGGGATGACTTCACCAGCCCGGGCGGAGGAACCTACACCATGTTCATGGAGAACGACGGACCCAACTCCAACGGAAGCCGCTTCTTCATCAACCTCCCGGCCACCACCAACGCCAACTTCAGGCGGGCGGGCGGACACTACACTGCGGTGGGCCGGGTCCTCCAGGCCACCAACCCTCCGGGGGGCAATGGCCGGCTCACGGTGGCGTCCATCGCCAACAGCGCTCCGGGCTTCCACCTCGTCGACTCGGTCCGGATCCGCTACCTGACCCCGGCCGACCTCACCTTCCGGCGCAACCTGCTCGATCCCGACCACTTCTCCCTCTTCCTGCTGCCCTCCGCCCGCGAACCCCGCTTCAGCTTCCGGCGGGAGGAAACGGCAACCTTCCTCGACTGGGACAGCACCCCCGGATCCTCCCTCTTCCTCTGGAATTCTCTCGATCTCCGTTCCTGGCTCGGCCCCCTCACCCTCCTCAATGCCCCGGGCGAGGCGTCCTTGGGCTATGATCTCACCCCCAACTTCGCCCTCGCACCCCGCGCCTTCTTCCGGGGCGGGGTGGTGGAGTATCCCCACTGGCCTTCCACCGAACGAATTTTTGCCGACTCCGCCATCCTCCTCAACTTTCGCGATCCCAACCGGGGAATCGTCAACCTCACCTGTTTCTTCGACGGGTCCGGACACTCGGGAACCTACCAGGGCACCTTCGGATCCGGTGAGTTTGTCATTCCCCGGATTGTGAGCACACCCTACGCCCGGGAATTCCAACTCACTCCCACCACCGGGAACCAGCCCACCTACCGTCTCACCCTCCACTACGACCTCGCCTGGTCCAACGGGTCTCCCCCCTTCTCCATCCCGGTCGTGGCCAATCCCAGTCGTCTTTCGGGTTCCGATCTCCTCAACTCGGCCGACCCTCTCGAGGGTGGCGCCTGGAGCT